>NZ_JBGNUV010000030.1:0-47542 GCF_041950525.1 Nonomuraea sp. GTA35
CGCCGCCGCCACCACCATGCTCCTCACCCTCGCCCACGGCGACCCCCTACCCCAGAGCCGCGTCGAACTGGCCACCGAACTCGTCGTACGCCAGAGCACCGCACCTCCCAAACGGCCACCCGCCTGACGTCGCCTGCCAAGGCACGTCCGGGGCGGCTCCAGGGTCCGGGCGTCACCTGAGGGTCAGGTTCTGGTCCACCTCTGGTTGTTCTGGCCGTTGCAGGCACGGATCTGCGCCTTGGTGCCGTTGGCGGTGCCGGAGACGTCCAGGCACTTGTTCGCGCCGACGGCGGTGATGGTGCCGTCGGCGTTGAGGCGCCACTTCTGGTTGTTCTGGCCGTTGCAGTCCCAGATGATCACCGCGGTGCCGTCGGCGGTGCCGGCGCCGTTCACGTCCAGGCACTTGCCGCCGTAGACCCGCAGCTCGCCGGCGCTGGTGGAGGTCCACTGCTGGTTCGGCTGCCCGTTGCAGTCCCAGATCTGCGCCTGCGCGCCGTTGGCCTGCGAGGCCCCGTTGACGTCCAGGCACCGGTTCGACGCCACACCCCGCAGCGCGCTCGTGCTGCCCGGCGAGCCGTCGCCCTGCCCGACTCCCCTGCCGTTGAAGGTGATGGAGTCCACGTCGAACGCGTTCGCGGACGGCGCCTTGAACACGACGTGGACGTCGCGGGTGCCACCCGGGTCGGTGACCTGCACCGCGGGCAGCGTCACGTAGGTGTTCCATCCTCCGGTCGCCGGCACGGGGCTGGAGGCCAGGAGGGCCCCGGTCGGCGAGTCGGCGCGCAGCTCGATGGACGCCCCCGTGCTGGACGGCGCCGAGACGCGGAAGGACACCGTGTCGATCCCGGACAGGTTCACCGGGCTGAAGGAGATCCAGTCGTTGGCGGAGATGTCGCCGATGCGCCTGCCGCCTTCGGCTCCGGGCTCGTCGACGACGCGGATCCCGGACGAGCCGGTGAAGTGCTCGGCCTGCTTGTGTTTCGGCTGCAGGGTGAGGCCGGCGGAGCCCTTCAGGCCGCCGCTGTCGGTGTAGTCGGCGGACAGGACGTAGTAGACGTTGGAGGCCTCGTCGTGGCCGGACGCGGTGGTCGTGACCGTCCCGGAGCAGCCGGTGTACTGGCCGGTGTCGTGGGCGTGCTGGTCATGGCCGAGCGCCGTGATCACGTTGACCTTGGCGCAGTCGGCGGCGCCGTCCTCGGCGTCGGTGACGTCGACCGTGTAGTCCACCTCGTCGCCGAAGTCGATGAACCCGCCGTCGGGCGGGGCCGCGAAGGCCACCTCGGGACGGGAGTTGCCGACCACGACGGGCAACGTGACGCTGCCGGTCTTCCCGCCGGAGTCCCGGACGGTCAGCTTGGCCGTGTAGGTGCCGTTGGCGGTGTAGGTGTGGGAGGGGTTGGCGCTGGTGGAGGTCCCGCCGTCGCCGAACTCCCACGCGTAGGTGATCGCGTCGCCGTCGGGGTCGGACGAGCCGGCCGAGGAGAACGCCACCGTCAGCGGCGCCGTGCCCGAGTCGGGGTTGGCGCTCGCCTTGGCCAGGGGCGCGCGGTTCCCTGCCACGTAGTCGATCCGGTAGATGCTGTCGTCGGTGTTCGCGTGGCCGAACCCGTTGCCCCAGTCGGCCATGTACAGGGCGCCGTCCGGCCCGAACTTCATGTCGATCGGCGCACGCGGGGCGAGCTGCGCCACGAAGGGGTTGATCTTCAGGAGGTTGCCCGAGGAGTCCAGGCGGAACTCCTTGACGAAGTTGCGGCTCCACTCATAGAAGAACGGCGTGCCGTCGAAGTACTCGGGGAACTTGCGGTCCGAGCTGCCGGCCGCGTCGTAGCGGTAGAACGGGCCGCCCATCGGGGCGGCGCCGCCGCAGCAGTTGATCTCGGGGAACTCGGCAGAGGCGTGGTAGTTGTACCACACGGTCGCGGGCTTGGCCGCGGGCAGGTTGGGCAGGCCGGTGTTGTTGGGCGAGTTGTTGACCGGCGCCGAGCAGTTGAACTTCGCGCCGGAGGTGCTGGTGGCGAAGTTGTAGTCGTTGAACGGGAGGTTGTTGCCGACGCAGTACGGCCAGCCGTAGAAGCCCGGCTGCTTGATCAGGTTCCATTCGACGGTGCCCTCGGGGCCGCGGTTGGGGTTCGCGGCGCCCGCGTCGGGGCCGTAGTCGCCCACCGAGATCCAGCCTGTCACCTTGTCCACCGAGAAGCGGAACGGGTTGCGGAAGCCCATCGCGTAGATCTCCGGCCGGGTCCTGGCGGTGCCGGGCGCGAACAGGTTGCCGGTCGGGATCGTGTAGGTGCCGTCGGGCTCGGGGTGGATGCGCAGGATCTTGCCGCGCAGGTCGTTGGTGTTGGCCGAGGAGCGCTGGGCGTCGTAGTGCTCCCGGCCCGGCCGCTCGTCGATCGGGGCGTACCCGCTGGACCCGTTCGGGTTGGTGTCGTCGCCCGGCCCGATGTACAGGTTCCCGCCCGGCCCGAACGCGAGGTAGCCGCCGGTGTGGCCGGGCTCGTCGACGTTGCGGTACGCCGGAACCTCGATGATCTTCTTTTCGCTCGCCAGGTCGAGGCTGGTGCCGTTGAAGGTGAACCTCGACACCCGGTTCACCTCGCCGCCGCTGGACGGCGAGTAGTTGACGTAGATCCAGCCGTTGGTGGCGAAGCCCGGATCCAGCGCCAGCCCGATGCCGCCGTCCTCGCCGCCGTCGTACACCGGCAGGGTGCCGATGACGCGCGTGCCCCCGCCGTTGGCGGCGATCAGGTTCACCTTGCCGGAGCGGGAGATGTAGAAGACCCTGCCGTCGGCGGCCACGTCCAGCTCCATCGGCTGGTCCGGCGCGCCGTCGAGGGTCACCTTCTGGAACCGGGCCGCGACCGTGCCGCCGCAGTCGCCCGGCGCCGCGCCCGCCGCCCACTGCACCGCCCCCAGCAGGTGCTGCCTGAACAGCGGCTCCGCGTAGGAGGACGCCTGGTGGCCCATCGCGGTGGCGAACACCCGGCCGCCCTCCGGGTTGTGACACCAGGAGATCGGATGGTCGGCGCCCATCCTGCTCGGCCCCGCGTCGTAGGTGGTCTCGTCCGCGGTCACCAGCACGTGCACCGAGCCCCGCGTGTTCTTGTCGAAGTTGTACCACTCCTCCGTCCGCACCCACCGGTCCGGCAGGCCCTTCGTGGCAGGGTGGACGTCATCGGCCACCTTGGCGGTGCCCTGCAGGATCGACGAGTGCGCGGTCATGTGGGCGCCGGCCAGGACGACCTGGTCCCACCACGGGAACTGCGACTCGATGTTCATGTCGGTGGCGTTGTGGATCGCGACGACGCCGCGCCCACTGCGCACGTAGGACTGGAAGGCCTGGCGCTGGGCGTCGTTGTCCCACACCATGCCGTTGGTCTGGAACATGATCACCGCGTCGTAGGTGTTCAGGGTCGCGCTCGTGAAGACGCTGGAGTCCTCGCTGCGGTCGACCTGGAAGTTGTTGTCGGTCGCCAGCTGCTGGAACATCGTGACACCGGCGGGGATGGAGTCGTGCCGGTAGGAGCCGCTCGCCGTCTCGGTGAACAGCAGCACCTTGAACTGCGGCGCGGCCGCGTGCGCCACCTGCGGCGACACGGACATCAGCAGCCCCGATAAGGCCGCGACCAGGGCGATGAACAGGCGTGATCTTCGCATGAAGGGGTCTCCCGGGGGTTACCGAAGTCGGCGGATGACGGTGGGCGGGCAGGTTAACGTGGAGGTCGGAGGGTGCGGAGGTAGGCGAGGCCGTCCACGGCGAGCGCGTCCTGGCTCTCCGCGAGGGGCCGCCAGATCGAGCTCTTCGGCCTCGCGGTCCTCGGCCACGAGCCCGATGCCCATGGCCACGCCTGCCCGGACCGGGCGCGGGCGCGGGCGCGGGCGCGACGGGATCATCTCGCCCGTGGTGAACGGCTCCGCGCCGAAGATCGCTTTGGCGAGAAGCCGCGCGGTCGCCTCCTCCATGGCGGCCCGGTCGACCAGGCCGCGCCTGACGGGCTCGCGCCCGAGGAACACGTTCTCGGCGACGGTGCGCTCGGGCAGCAGGTCGAACTCCTGGTAGATGATCGCGATGCCGGAGCGCCGCGCCTCGAGAGGATGGCCGAAGGAGACGGGCCGGCCGTCGATCTCGATCGTGCCCTCGTCCGGCGCGTGAACCCCGCGGATGATCTCCATGAGGGTGGACTTGCCGGCGCCGTTCTCACCGACGACGGCGTGGACCTCGCCGGACGTCACGTCGAGGTCCACCCCGGACAGCGCCCGCACGCCCAGGAAGCTCTTGCCGATGCCGCGCATGCTCAGCACGTGTTCCGCCCTCTCGAAGTAGCTCTCATCAGCGCGGGCTCCTTGCCGCCTCAGACGCGGGTCCAGCGCTGGCCGGCTCCTCCGTTGCAGGTCCAGATGCGCGCCTTGGTGCCGTTGGCGGTGCCGGAGACGTCCAGGCACTTGTTCGCGCCGACGGCGGAGATGGTGCCGTCGGCGTTGAGCCGCCACTTCTGGTTGTTCTGGCCGTTGCAGCTCCAGATGATCACGCTGGTGCCGTCGGCGGTGCCGGCGCCGTTCACGTCCAGGCACTTGTTGCCGTAGACCCGCAGCTCGCTCGTGCTGGTGGTGGTCCACTGCTGGTTGGGCTGCCCGTTGCAGTCCCAGATCTGCGCCTGCGCGCCGTTCGTCTGGGAGGCGCCGCTGACGTCCAGGCACCGGTTCGATCCCACGCCCCGCAGCACGCTGGTACCGCCCGGGGTGCTGGTCAGTTCCTTGATGCGGATGTTGCGGAAGGACACCACGTCACCCGAGCCGTGGTTCTGGATGCCGATGTGGCCCTGCTGGAGCGAGCGGGCCGGATCGGTGTTGGTGAAGTCGTTGATCCTGCTGCCGTTCAGGAACACCTGCAGCCGCTCACCCTCCACCAGCAGCTCGTAGGTGTTCCACTGCCCCGGCGGGTTCAGCGCCGCGTCGCGGGCGGCGAGGTCGGCGGCCTTGAACCCGTAGATCGCCCCGGTCGTCCTGTCGGGGGTGTCGGTCGCGTCGATCTGCACCTCGTATCCGGTGTCGAGCGCCGCGCCGGGGTCACTGGTGGCCGGGAACCCGACGATCACGCCGGAGTTGGAGTCGCCCGTCAGCTTCCAGTCGAGCTTGAGGGAGTAGGAGCGGAACTCCTTGGCGTTGTGCCACAACATCCCCATCCCGCCCTGGGAGGTCAGCGTGGCGTCGCTGTTGGCGAACGACCCCGGCCCCGCTTGCGACCAGCCCGCCGTCGAGCCGCCGTACAGCGTCGTGTACCCGTTCTCGGGACGGCAGTCGGCGTCGACGGCCTTGGCCGCGTACCGGATCCCGCCGAGCAGCAGCGTGCGGAAGTTCGGATCGGCGTACGACTCGCGGGTGTGCCCGAGGCCGGTGTAGAACGCGCGGCCGGAGGACTGCGGGTGGCACCAGGTGATCGGGTGGTCGCCCATGCTGCCGCCGCTGTAGCTGCCCTCGTCCAGGCTCTGCAGCACCCGGACGTTCGGTCGGGGGTTGGCGCGGTAGTTGTACCACTCGTCGGTGCGCGACCAGGTCGCCCCGAGGTGAGCGGTCGCGGCGTGCGCCCGGTCCTCGTTCCTTACGGTGGCCTGCTGGATCGCCGGGTGGCTGGCGAACCAGGCCCCCGTCAACTGCCCGTAGTAGGCCCAGTCGTACTCGGTGTCGGCGGCCGAATGCACCCCTACGTAGCCACCCCCGCCGTCCACGTACGCCTGGAAGGCGGCCTGCTGGGTGTCGTTCAGCACGTCGCCGGTCGTGTTGAGGAACACCACCGCCTGGTACTGGGCGAGGTTGGCCGCGCTGAAGGCGCCCGAGTCCTCGGTCGCGTCGACGGCGAAGTCGCCGGCCGCCCCCAGGTCGCGGATGGCCTGGATCCCGGTGGGGATGGCGTCGTGCCGGAAGCCGGCCGTCTTGGAGAACACCAGCACCTTGAAGGCGGCCGCCTGGGCGGGGATGGCGGGGAGCATCGTCGCGGCGGCGATGATCGCCGCCGCTGTCACTGTCAGGCGTCGCAGCACAGAGGCCTTGCGGTCGCCTCCGGGCGCGGCTGAGGTCAGATGTCGCAGCATGGGTGTCCCTTTCAGACGCGGGTCCAGCGCTGGCTGGTGCCTGCGGTGCAGGTCCAGATGCGTGCCTTGGTGCCGTTGGCGGTGCCGGAGACGTCCAGGCACTTGTTCGCGCCGACGGCGGTGACGGTGCCGTCGGCGTTGAGGCGCCACTTCTGGTTGTTCTGGCCGTTGCAGTCCCAGACGATCACCGCGGTGCCGTCGGCGGTGCCGGCGCCGTTCACGTCCAGGCACTTGCCGCCGTAGACCCGCAGCTCGCCGGCGCTGGTGGAGGTCCACTGCTGGTTCGGCTGCCCGTTGCAGTCCCAGATCTGCGCCTGCGCGCCGTTGGCCTGCGACGTGCCGGTGACGTCCAGGCACCGGTTCGACGCCACGCCCCGCAGCGCGCTCGCGCTGCCCTGGGGCGGGGTGCCGGTGTCGAGAGTGAAGGCGTCCACGTCGAACAGGTAGCCCTGCCCGGTCGGGCCGCGGAAGACCAGGTACAGCGTCGTCGTGCCGGCCGGCGCGCCGCTGAGGCTCGCCGAGACGTCGGTGAAGGTGTCCCAGCCGCCGGTGCTCGCCACGTTCACCGTCCCCAGCAGGGTGCCCGTCGCCGAGCCCGCCCGCACCTCGATCCGGCCGCCCGCGCCGGCCGAGGACACCCGGGCGGTGATCCGCGTCGCGTTGCCCAGGTGGTACGGCTGGAAGGAGATCCAGTCGCCGTCGTCGGTGAAGCCGACCGTCCTGCCGCCTTCCGCGGTGGCGTGGTCGGCCGGCTGGATGCCCTGCTGCGCGCCGAAGTGCTCCGCCTGCCGGTGCCTCGGCTGGAGCGTACGGGTGCTGGTGGAGGTCAGACCGCCCCCGTCGGTGTAGGAGGCCTCGAAGACGCCGTAGATGTTGGCCGCGGCGTCGTGCTCGCCGTCGACCGGCACCGTGATGGAGCCCGAGCAGCCGGTCTCGGAGGTGATCTGGTGGCGGTGGCTGTCGTGGCCGAGGAAGTAGGCGACGGTGACCCGGCCGCAGTCGATCGTGCCGTCCTCCGGGTCGCTGACGGTGACCTGGAAGGGCACGGTGTCACCGAAGGAGAACGGTTGCCCGTCGGCAGGGGTGGTGAGGCTGACCGTCGGCGCGGTGTTGCCGACGGTCACGATCACGCTCGCCGTGCCGGTGAGACCCTGCGGATCCCGGACCGTGAGCGTCGCCGTGTAGGCGCCGTTCGCGGTGTAGGTCTTGCTCGGGTTCGCCGCCGTGGAGGTGGTGCCGTCGCCGAAGTTCCACGAGTAGGTCAGCGCGCCGCCCTCCGGGTCCGAACTGCCCGCCGAGGAGAAGCTCACCGCCAGCGGAGCCGGTCCCGACGTCCTGTCGGCGGACGCCTTGGCGATCGGGTTGCGGTTGGCGCTGCCGATGTACTCGATGCGGTACAGCGCCTGGTTGTTGCTCCCGGTGCCGTAGTCGAGGACGTACAGGGCCCCGTCAGGGCCGAAGGCCATGTCCATGACCTGCGTGCCCGACCAGGGGAACGCCGAGATCTCCCCGTAGGCGCCGTCCGGCTTGACCTCGATCGCCTTGATCCAGCGCCGGCCGTACTCACCGGCGAAGTACCGCCCGTCGAGCGCTTGGGGGAACTTGACGGCCGAGCTCAGGCCGGGGTCGTACCGGTAGACCGGGCCGCCCATCGGCGACTCCGACCCGGCGCCGAACTCCGGTGGGCTTCCGGCGTCCCCCGCGTACCGGATCCACGCCGGCTTCGCCGGTGGCAGCGTGGGCAGGCCGGTGTTACGGAAGGAGTTGTTGGCCGGGCCGCCCGCGCAGTCGTACTTGGGACCGGTGCTGTTGGTGGCGAAGTTCCATTCGTTGTAGGTCTCGCTGGTGGTGTTCGTGCCCGTGCAGTACGGCCATCCGTAGTTGCCGGGGCCGGTGATGCGATCGAACTCCACCTGCCCGCTCGGCCCGCGGTTGGAGCTGGTCACACCGGCGTCCGGCCCGTAGTCGCCGAGGTAGACGATGCCGGTCGCCTTGTCCACGCTCATCCGGAACGGGTTGCGGAAGCCCATCGCGTAGATCTCCGGCCGGGTCCTCGCCGTCCCCGGCGGGAACAGGTTGCCGCTGGGGACGGTGTAGGTGCCGTCGGGCTGCGGTTTGATGCGCAGGAGCTTGCCGCGCAGGTCGTTGGTGTTGGCGGACGAGCGCTGGGCGTCGAACTGGGGGTTGCGGTTGGTCCGCTCGTCCAGCGGGGAGTAGCCGCTCGACTCGAACGGGTTGGTGTCGTCGCCGGTGGTCAGGTACAAGTTGCCGGCGGCGTCGAAGTCGATGTCCCCGCCCACGTGGCAGCACTGGCCGCGGTCGTTCTGGACCCGCAGGACCACCTTCTCGCTGGCCAGGTCGAGGGTGTCGTCCGCCTTCAGGGTGAACCGGGACAGGTACAGCTCGCCCTTCCACTGGTCGAACTGGGCCTGCGTGCCCGTGGCCGGCGCGTCACCGTTCGGGGTGCTCAGCCGCGGGGAGTAGTAGAGCCACACGTGCCGGTTCGAGGCGAAGCCGGGGTCGACCGCCACGCCCTGGAGGCCCTCCTCGTCGTGGGTGTAGACGTTGAGCCGGCCGGCCACCTTCGTGTTGCCGCTGGCGTCGGTGACGCGCAGCGTGCCGTCGCGCGCCGTGTGCAGGACCGACCGGTTCGGCATCACGGCCAGCGACATCGCCTCGCCCAGTTCCGCGCCGCCCGACGCGAGAGACACCTGCTGGTAGTCGGACGGCGGGATGACGAGGGCGTTCGCCGCGGGGGCGCCGAGCGCGATCGCTCCGGGGATGATCAGCGCCATCGTGGTCAGCAAGGTGAGCCACGGACGTCGGGACATGAGGGTTCCCTCCTGCGACAGGAAGACCAGTCAGGGCGAGGCCCCGGTCGTGGCCGGAGGAGTGCCGCCTCCGGCCACGGTGGGGGACGAGGGCCGTCGTCGGACGGACGGTGTCAGGCGCGGGTCCACTTCTGGTTGGCTCCGCCGTGGCAGGTCCAGATGTGCACCTTGGTGCCGTTGGCGGTGGCGGCGCCGCTGACGTCCAGGCACTTGTTCGCGCCGACGGCGGTGACGGTGCCGTCGGCGTTGAGGCGCCACTTCTGGTTGTTCTGGCCGTTGCAGTCCCAGACGATCACCGCGGTGCCGTCGGCGGTGCCGGCGCCGTTCACGTCCAGGCACTTGCCGCCGTAGACCCGCAGCTCGCCGGCGCTGGTGGAGGTCCACTGCTGGTTCGGCTGCCCGTTGCAGTCCCAGATCTGCGCCTGCGCGCCGTTGGCCTGCGACGTGCCGGTGACGTCCAGGCACCGGTTCGACGCCACGCCCCGCAGCGGGCTCGTGCTGCCCGAAGGCCCGCCCTGGGGGCCGGCGGCCGCGATCACGGCCTGGGCTCCGGCCGGCCAGGCGCCGTTGGCGACGGTGACGTTGTTGTTCACCACGTTGCCGCGGTCGCCGTTGGTCACGTTGGTGCTGCCGTTGGTCGACCAGTTGCCGGTGACGGTGAAGTTGCCCATGTTCTCGCCGTACCAGTAGTTGGCGGTGGCCCAGGTGCCGGTGTTCGACAGCACGTTGTTCCTGACCGTGTAGTACCGCGAGCCCTCGTCGAAGTAGATGCCGAACCAGCCGTTGGTGCGCAGGCAGTGGTTGTCGCTGATCACCGCGCCCGGGTTCCACGACAGCGTGTAGATGCAGCCGCCGTCGGTCATCTGCTGCATGACGTCGTGCACGTAGTTGCCGACGAGCCGGTTGCCCGAGGCGGTGGTGGGCGTGGTGTAGCGCGGCTGGAAGTCGTACAGGCCGCGGTCGGCGTAGTGGGTGCTGCCGCCCGGCTCGTTGGCGCCCCAGCCGTACCCGATCGACATGCCGGTGTACGGCAGGTTGTAGACCTCGTTGCGGGAGACGTCGGTGTTGGTGACGTAGGTGGTCAGGACCGAGACGACGCCCCGGTGGTCCAGGCCGAGGTCGTGGATGCGGTTGTGGCTGACGGTGATGTTCCGGTTGACCATCCGCTGGTCGCTCGGGTGGTGCGCGTCGCCGCGCACGCCGCCGGCCACGATGCCGCCGGCCGAGCTGTGGGCGATCTCCGACCGGGTGATCGTGATGTCGGCGGCGCCCAGGCCGACGCCGCTGGCGTGCGCGTTGGCGTCGTTGCCGATGCCGATGGCCGTCTGACCCAGGTTGACGAAGCGCGAGTCGGTGAAGGTGATGGTGTTCGCCGCGGAGACCTGCACGGCGGCGGGCATCTGGAACCAGTTCGGCCGGGTGGCCTCGAACTGCCGGCAGCCCTGGTGGCAGGAGGTGAAGGCGGGCCAGCTCCAGTTGCCGGCCATGTAGGCGCCGGTCTGCTGGTCCACGTAGCCCTGGTTGCCGCTGGGGCCGAGCCAGCTCGTGCCGGTGAAGGTGATCCCGCTGAACGTGATGTGGTGCGCGGGCGCGTCGTAGGTTCCGCCGACGTGCACCAGCGACTGGAGCACCGGCAGCTCCACGCTGACGTTGGCCATGTTCTGCCCGGCGCGCGGGATGTAGGACAGGGCGCCGGTCGCGGGGTCGAGGTACCACTCCCCCGGCGAGTCGAGGAACTCGTAGGCGTTGACCAGGTAGAGCGGCCCCGCCCGGTGCGGGCTGGTGAAGGTGTCGTACCCGAAGTTGTTGTTGTTCCAGGCGGGCTGCCGCATCGTGATGAGGCCGCCGCTGATGCTCTGCACCGGCGCGTACCGGTCGGTGAAGGAGCCGACGCTCTCCATCTCGACGCGGCCCTGGTTGGCGAGGTTGTTCAGGTAGCTCAGCGCGCCGCTGGTGAACCTCATCCCGGTGCTGCCGGCGGTGAAGTCGGACCGGTTGACGGCGGTGCGCGCCCGGGTGGCGAGGGCGCCGTCGACGTACAGCTGCCGGGTGTCGATCCCGGCGCCGACGCCGGCGCGCCAGATGTTCTTCCCCGGGTCGGCCACGGTCCATCCGGTGACGGCCCTGGCTCCGCTGATGACGGGGACGGCCCCCGCCGCGGCCTGCCATCTGACGGTGTAGCCGTTGTTCCCGGAGTCGGCGGCGGTCAGCCGGAGCGGCTCGGACAGCCGGTACACCCCGCCGGCCAGCTCCACGACGATGTCGCCGGACATCCCGGCGTTCAGCGAACGTACCGCCGCCTGCGCCGCGGACAGCGAGCACGGCTGGGTGGCGGTGCAGGCGGTGCCGGTGCCGGCGGGTGACGCGTACAGGGTCGTGGTGGCCGCGAGGGCCGGGGTGGCGGGGGCTACGAGGGCGAACGCCGCGGCCAGCGCGGCGGTGACGATGCCGATCAAGGTCGGTCTCGGCATCGTGACGGGCGAAGGTAATGGCACAGTCGTTCCTTTGGGGGGTAGGGGCGCCGGCCTCGCTACCAATTACCCGCAGAGTATGGATACCCGTCAAGACTTTAAGCGTGCTTATTTCGCGATCCGCACCCGAGAGGTGTGGCCGAAGTGAGCGTTTTTGCGCTTTCACCTGCAGACTCACCGGGCGCTGCGCACGAGCTCGCCCACCCTTCCCGAATGAACCGTTCATATGTGTCGTACTCATCGGGCGCGATCGGCTCATCGGTCATACTCTTGCTGGGAATGGCGAGGAGGAAGCACGGTGACCGACACCCCGCGTGAGAGCGGATACCGGCCGGGCTACGAGGTGGCGGCCGAGCAGGTGCTGGAATTGATCGTCAGGCTCGGCCTGCGTCCGGGTGACCGCATGCCGACCGAGAACGAGCTGGCGCGGCAACTGGGCACCAGCCGCACCGTGGTGCGCGAGGCGGTGAAGATCCTCTCCGCGCTCGGCCGGGTACGCGCCCAGAAGGGCCGCGGCCTGTACGTGGCCGACGACGAGGGCATGTTCGGCACCGGGCGCTGGGGGTCCTTCTTCCTCCCCACCGACCTCGACCACGTCTACATGCTGTTCGAGTTCCGCCGGGCGCAGGAGATGGAGACCAGCCGGCTGGCCGCCCGGCGCGCCACCCCTGCCGAGCTGAGGGCCATCGAGGAGGCGGCCGGCCTGTGCCGCCACGGCTTCGAGACCGGACGCGAGGAGCTGTTCAACGAGGGCGACAACGCCTTCCACACCGCCATCGCCGCCGCCTCGCACAACATGTTCCTCCAGGTCGCCGTGCGGGAGGCCCGCAGGCTGCAGGCGCAGTCGAGCCTCATCGGCCTGCGCGGCTCGGTGGGCGGGCACGCCGCCAAGGCCGTGGAGGAGCACGACGCCATCTACCAGGCCATCCGGGCCGGCGACCCCGAAGCGGCCGCCCAGTCGGCGGCCACGCACATCGACAACACCCTCGACGACTACCGCAGGGAGATCCAGCAGCGCCTGTTCTTCTCGTCCCACTGATCCGGTCGCGGGCGACGGCGGGCCTCGGCCGCGCAAGGCTCCCGCTCATCCCGGAGACCTCGCCGCGGAGGAGCAGTTGGCGACCGCCAGCAGCCGTCGTCCGGCGTGCTCCGGCCGGATGTGGGGGCCCTCGGCAGCCCTGGGGTCCGGCGTGCGGACGGACGTGTTGACCGCCTGCTCGTCGACCGCGATGCCGAGACCCGGCGAGTCGCCGAGGACGAACGCGCCGTCCTCGACGTGCAGGTCGAGCGACAGTCCGAGCGGCGGGCGCAGATCCTGCAACTCGCTGGCCAGGTGGTTCGGCACCGACGTCGCGGCGTGCAGGAGCGCGACGGGCGTGGCGCCGATCGGGCTGACCGGCAGGTCGTGGGCGTGCGCCAGCGCGGACACCCGGAGGAAGTGGGACACCCCCCAGACGACGGCCGTCTGGACGACGTCCACGGCCCCCGCGGCCAGCAGCGGACGGAACTGCTCGAGCCCGGTGAGGTTCTCCCCCGTGGCGACGGAGGCGCGGACACCGCGGCCGACGGCGGCCAGGCCTTCGGCGTCCCACCGCCGTACCGGCTCCTCGATCCACGTCAGATCCAGCGTGCGTTCGAGCTCGCAGACGTGCCGGACCGCCTGCTTGCGGGTCCAGGCCTCGTTCACGTCGAGCATCAGGCCCGGCCGCGCGCCGCGCCCCGCCTCGGTCAGCACGTCCCGCACCAGCGTCAGGCGGTGCCGGTCGCGTTCGATGTCGAGGCCGCCCTTGATCTTGGCCGCGCGCAGGCCGTGCTCGGCGTAGACCTGGTAGACCGAGACGAGTTCGTCGTCGGTCAGGCCGATGTCGAGGCCGGAGGCGTAGGCGGGCACCTCCCGGTCGCGCCCGCCGAGCAGGCGCCAGAGCGGCTCACCGGCCGCCTGCGCCTTGATGTCCCACAGGGCGGTGTCGAGCGCGCCGATCGTGCCGAACACGGCGCCGGCGTGGCCGGCCTTGAAGGTCCGCCGCAGCATGCGGTCGTAGAGCGCCGTCACGCCGCGCGGATCCTCGCCCTCGATCGCGGCGAAGACCGTCTCGATCTCCACGTGCGGCCCGAGGCCCACGCCGGTGATCCCCTCGTCGGTGTCCACCATGACGAGCGGCACCGGTACGGCTCCGTCGGCGAAGACACCGTTGACGTCACCGACGGGACGGCCCCATTCCTGCACCGTCGTCATGGTCCGATACCCAGTGATCCGCATGTCAGCCCTTCGTGGAACCGGCTGTGACGCCGTCGGCTATCTGGCGCTGGAGGAACAGATAGATCATCAGTACGGGCACCGCGGCGATCAGGACCCCCGAGGCGAAGGTGGGGATGTCGCCGGAGTACTGCCCGCGCAGCGCGTTGACCCCGATCATGAGGGTGCGATGCTCCGGCGACGGCATCATGAGCAGGGCGATGAGCACGTCGTTCCAGCAGAACAGGGCGTCGAGGATGCCGACCGACAGCAGCGCAGGAACGCCCAGCGGGAGCATGATCCGCCGGTACACGCCGTACAGCGTGTTGCCGTCGATCCTGGCCGCGTCCACGATCTCCGCCGGGATGGTCCTGTAGTGACTCGTCATCAGGAAGACGGTGAACGGCAGGAACTGGGCGACGTAGGCCAGGACGAGGCCCGGATAGGTGTCGATGAGCCCGGTGTCGGCCATGACCCTGGTGAGCGGGACCATGATCACCTGGAACGGGATGAACAGCCCCGCGAGACAGCCCAGGAAGATCACCGAGGAGCCGCGGAAGCGCAGCCGGGCCAGCGCGAAGCCCGCCATCGAGCCGAACAGCAGCAGCAGGGCCACGGCGCACGCCACGACGACGAAGGAGTTGACGAAGTACCGCGCCATGCCGGCGCCGGCCCACGCCTCGGCGAGGTTGTCCCAGCGCAGGGAGCCCGCCGGGGCGAACCGGTCGAGGACGTAGTCGCGGCGGGTCTTCATCGCGACGTTGCCGGTGAACACGAGTGGATAGATCGTCGCCAGCGCGAGCACGGCCATCGGCACGGCGGCCGCCCACCTGGCCAGACGCATCCCGGGCATCAGTCCTGCCTCCCCGTGCGGCGGAGCAGGGTGATCTGCAGGAGCCCCACCACGAGCATGACGACGAAGAGCACCGTCGAGGCGGCCGAGGCGAGCGCCGGCCGGTTCATCTGTCCCTGCTGGTGCCAGATGTAGTACTCCGGCAGGTAGGTGGCCCCCTCCGGGCCCCCGCTGGTCATCACGAAGAGCAGGCCGAACATGGAGGTCAGCATTCCGATCATCGTCGTCACGAAGACGAACTGGATGGCGCGGGTCAGGCTCGGGATGATCACGTGCCGGATGATCTGGCGCAGCGACGCGCCGTCCACGCGGGCGGCGTCCAGCAGCGAGGCGTCCAGGGTGCTGAAGCCCGCGAGGAACACCACCAGGGCCATCCCGAACGTCGCCCAGATGTGCACGCCGACCACCGTGAACATGGCGATGCCCGGATCGCCGAGCCAGTCGACGGGGCCGGCGCCGATCACCGCGAGGGCGGAGTTCACCGGGCCGTCGTACCCGAGCAGGAGGTTGAAGATCGCGCCGACGATCACCGGGGAGAGCACGGCCGGGAAGAAGTAGACGCTGCGGTAGACCCGGTGACCCGGCACGCGCAGGTAGATGAAGGTCGCGAGCAGGCCCGGGATCGCCACCGCCAGGGGAAGCAGCAGGACCAGCAGCCCGACGTTGCGCAGCGAGGTGTGGAACAGCGGGTCGCCGGCCAGCTCCAGGTAGTTGCCCAGCCCGACGGGGGTTCCGTTGAGCTCGCCGTCACCGGTGAAGGAGAAGTTGACCCCCAGGGCCAGCGGCCACAGGCGCAGCGCCACGATGATCAGTACGGCCGGGGCCACCAGGACGTAGGGCGCCAGCCGCTCGGAGCGCACCTTGCGGGAGGACGGCCCGGCTGCCGTACGGGCCTGTTGCTTCACGGTCACTCCGCCGGCCCGCGCCGAGCCGGCCGGGCGGGCCAACGGCGGAGGGCCTCCGATCGGCACGCGGTCAGCCCGTCCGGTCGGAGGCGGCCAGCTGCTCCACGGCCTTGTCCACGGTGGTCGATCCGCTCAGG
Organism: Nonomuraea sp. GTA35; assembly: GCF_041950525.1. Taxonomy (NCBI): domain Bacteria; kingdom Bacillati; phylum Actinomycetota; class Actinomycetes; order Streptosporangiales; family Streptosporangiaceae; genus Nonomuraea; species Nonomuraea sp. GTA35. The sequence continues at coordinate 15,523 of NZ_JBGNUV010000030.1, forward strand.
AGCTGCTGGGACAGCCTTCCCATCAGGTCCAGGGTCTTGGAGGACAGCGCCACGTGCAGGGCGGGCCTGCCGGTCTTGATCTCGGCGGCGATCGCGGTGGCGGCCGGGCCGGCCTGCGAGACGTCGATCGTCGTGTCGGACGCGATCGCGCCGGCCTCGGCGTAGAACGCCGTCAAGGCGTCGGTCGAGGTCAGCGATCGCACCAGATCGGCGGCCAGCGCGGGGTCCTTGGTCCACTTCGCGACCGCGTAGCCGATGCCGCCGTCGTACGGAAGGCTCGGGGTGGCGGTGCCGGTGACGACCGGGGCCCGCATGACGCCGATCTTGTCGGGTGGCAGGAACTCTCCGAAATCCTTCCAGTGCCCGATGTCCGACATCAGCCCGATGATGTGAGCGGCCTTGCCGGTCTCGAAGACGCTGAAGATGTCGGTGAACATCGCGGTGGAGTTGGCACCGTCGTTGTTCAGCCCCTTGTCGCCGGCCTCCTTCCACAGCTCGAAGATCCGCCGCACGTGGGGAGAGGTCCAGTCGCGCTTCCCGGCGATCCAGTCGTCGTACTCCCGGGGCGTCAGGACTCCGGAGCCGAGGCCCGACAGGAAGAACTGGATCCCGATGCCTTCCTTGTTGCCGAGCGCGAAGCAGGTGGCCCCGGTCGCCTTCTTGATGGCGGCGCAGCCGCTGACGAACTCGTCCCAGGTCCTGGGCGGGGCGGCGGGGTCGAGGCCGGCCTTCTCGTAGAGCGTCTTGTTGTAGTAGATCGGGTGCCCCTGCAGGGTCACCGGCGCGGCGTAGACCTTGCCGTCCTTGCTGAACGCCTCCCAGCCCGCCAGCCGGCTCCTGTCCCCGGCCACGTACGGGTCCAGCGGAAGGAGCGCGCCGGCCCGGTCGCGGAGCTGCCCGCCCCCGTTGAAGAGCATGACGTCGGGGCCCTTGCCGGCCTGGATGGCCGAGCCGAGCAGGGTGTAGTACTGGTCGAACGGCTGGGCGACGAACTCGACGGTGACGCCGGGATGCCGCTTGGCGAAGTCCGCCTTCGCCTTGCCGATGTAGGCCGCCGCGGCCGGTTCCCCGGACTTCCAGTCCCAGACCACGAGCTTGTGCTGCTTCTGCTGCGAGTCCCCGGACGGGGAGTCCGTCCGGGTGGCGCTCCCGCAGCCGGCCACGGCCAGTGCCGCGGCCATCAAGGCCGACCATAACGCTCGCTGCTTCATCGCCACCCGCTTCCCGGGAGCGGCCACCGGATCCGGCCGTCTGCGGCCAAACGTAATTCGTATGACGTCTTACGGCAAGAGGGTTCCCGTATACTGACGTGCCAGGGCACCGGAGGCGACATGACGGCATCGCAGGAAACGGCCGGCAGCGACCCGGCGCCACCGGCCTGGGTGCGCCGCCCGGCGAGTCTGGCCAGAGCGGTGACAGCCGAGCTGGTGGAGCGCATCGTTCGCGGCGTGCACCCGCCGGGGACACCGCTGCCCCCCGAGCCCGCGCTGTGCGAGGCGTTCTCCGTGAGCCGCACCGTCGTGCGGGAGGCAGTGAAGATCCTGCAGGAGAAGGGGCTGGTACAGGTCCGCCAGGGTTCCGGCACCATGGTGACCCAACCGGCGACGTGGGACATGCTCGACGAGCTCGTCCTCACCGCCACCATCGCCGTGGACGAAAGCCTGGCGATCCTCGACGACCTCGTCGTCACGCGGCGCGTGCTGGAGTCCGACATGGCCAACGTCGCCGCCCGCCTGGCCGGGCCGGACACCATCGATCGGCTACGCGCCCTGGTGGATCAGATGGACGAGCTGGTGGACGACCCGGCCACGTACGCCGAGAGCGACCGCGCCTTCCACGACACCATCATGCGGGCGTCGGGCAACCGCATCGCCCGTGGCGTCGTACGGTCGCTGGAAGGCCAGGTCGTCAACACCGCCCGATACCTGGGCCGGACCGAGCGGGCCCTGTGCGTGGCGTCGAACCTCGGCCACCGCCGCATCTACGAACGCATCGCCGCCCACGATCCCGACGGCGCCGCCAAGGCGATGTTCCAGCACATCACCGAGGCCTGGATCGTCCGCCGCAGCGGAACCGCCGATCCCGTGCGGCTGCGGCGCTAGCACGCCCGCACTGCTCGTCGTCCCGGCCACGGCGCCGGGCGGCGGCGCGACCCCGTCGTTGCCGGACCTGTGGATCGCAGGGTCGCCGCGGTCGTGCAAGCGCGCCGCAGCCGCCCGGAGCCCCGGTCGTCAGCGATCGCGGCCGGCCGGCCGCTTGATCGGCATACGCGCGAGCGGGACGTGGTGCTGGCCGGCGTGCATGTCGCGGTCCCGGAGCGATCCCTGGCTGACGGGACGCGGAAAGGAGATCTTCACGACGTTCAGCGAGGGGATCCGGAACAGCTGGACCGTGCTCTCCTCGACCCGGTAGAGCTCGGCGATCACGCGTTCGTTCAGGAAGGACTCGTCCGCGGCGATCCGGTACCCTTCGGCGTCGCGCATGAAGAGCTCCATGGTGACCCAGAACGGGCCGGCGTTCTTGGACCGGACCTCGTGGGCGAGGTCCGCCAGGGTGGTCTCAGGCATCCGCGTTCTCCCCCATCTCGATGCGGAACAGGCTCGTCGGGTCGGCGCAGTCGACGACGTGGTTCAGCACGAACTCGTACGCCGCGCCGCGCTCGACCTCGGCCGGCGAGGACGCGAACGCGAGGCTCGGCAGGTAGTGCATCGCCGGCGTCGGCAGGTGCAGCATCAGCGGGTTGGCGACCTTGGCGATCGCCGTGGCCGTCGCCTGGTCGGGCGCGTTGACCAGCAGCATCACGCCCACTTCCCGCGGCGGCCCGCTCTCGGGCTCGAGGTCGTCCAGCACCCCGTTGTGGCCGTAGAGGCGCAGGTCGAAGGCGTACTCGTCGTCGTCCAGCTCCAGCGTCTGGCCCACCCGCTGCGTGATCATCGTGCGCATCAGGTCCGCCCAGGCGTCGATGTCGGCGAGGATGAGCGGGTCCCTGATCGCGGTGAACGACATGGTCTCGTAGCCGGTGATCCGGGCGCCTTCCAGCTTGATCGTGTACTGGTCGGCGACGTGGAACCTCGACCCCTCGACGCGGACGATCCGGTCGTCGACCGCGGTGTACCGCGCGTCCCGGACGTCGAGGGTGCCGTCGGGCTCGCGCATCTCGAACGGGTTCGCGGTCTCGTAGAGCATGTGGGCGGCCACCGAGATCGGCGTGCACGACACCGCGGGGTCGAGCGGTTCGATGGTGAAGCCGTCGGCGTCGATGGTGGCCAGGACCCCGCCCGCGCGCGGGTTGCCGGTGCACTGACCGCCGCACTCGACGATCTTGGCGGCGTGCCACGCCGGCCCGGCGGGCATGCCCTTCATGAGCGGGTAGGCGGCGGCCACCGCCGTGTCGGTGGCCCGGCCGGCGAGCACGACCTGGGCACCGGCACGGAGCGCCGCGACGATCGGTTCGTGGCCCATCGCGCCGACGATGTGGGTGCAGCTCTCGAGGGTCTCCGGCCGCAGCGGCCCCAGCGGTGGCAGCGGGTGGATCCGGCCCGCGCCGAGCAGCTCCTTCAACTCCGCGGCGTCCTGCTCGCTGTAGATCCGGGCGACCTTCAGGTCCAGGCCCTCCTCCGCCATCACCTCGGCCGCGATCCCGGCGACCCAGTCGACGCCGCTGTCGGTCCCGCTCGTACCGCAGGAGCCCACGATCACGGGTATGCCCGCGCCGGACGCGGCCGTCAGCAGGCTGCGCAGGTCGCGCGCCACCGCCTGGGCCGTCGTCTTGGGGGTCGCGGAGCCCAGGTAGTAGGGGCCGGAGTCCGTCGACCCGGCGTCGATGCTGATGACGTCGGCACCCAGGGCGATGCCGCGCTCGATCGTCGCGTGGTCCCAGCCGGCGCCGAGCATGCCGCTCGGCGACAGGACCCGGACCGGCTTGACGGGTTCGCTGTCCATGTCCCTCTTTCTTTCTCTCCGTGTCAGTTCACCGGGAACTGTGCTCGGCCTTCGAGCGCCGCCACGAGTTCCTCGGCCCCTCTGCGCCCTGCGGCGGCTCGTGCCTCGGCGGTCTGCCCGGCCAGATGGGAGTAGACGACGATGCCGTCCACGCCGCGCAGCGGGCTGTCCGGCGCAAGCGGCTCCTCGCTCACGACGTCGAGCGCGGCGCCCGCGATCTCTCCCGCCCGCACGGCCGCGACGAGCGCGTCCTCGTCCACGATGGCGCCACGCGCGGTGTTGACCAGCAGCGCTGTCGGCTTCATCCGCTTGAACGCCGACTCGCCGAGCAGGCCTCGGGTCCGTTCCGTGAGCGCGGTGTGCACCGAGACGTGGTCGGCGGTGGCCAGCAGCTCGGGCAGATCGACGAACCGGACCGAGGGGTCGCTCCGCAACCGCGCCGGCACGCCGGTGGTGCAGACCACGCTCATGCCGAAGGCGCGAGCCAGCGGCACCACCGCCCGCGCCGACGCGCCGTAGCCGATGAGCCCGAGGGTCGATCCGCGCAGTTCGCGTCCGTCCTCACGCGGCCAGGCGCCCCGCGCCACCCCGTGTGCGGACTGCACGAGACGCCGGGCGCCGGCGAGCAGCAGGCCCATGGTGTACTCGGCGACGGCGTTGGCGTTGATGCCGGGCAGGTTGCTCACGCTGATCCCCAGCCGGGCCGCGGCGGCGACGTCGACCGAGTCGTAGCCCACGCCTGTCCGCACGATGACCCTCAGCCTCGGCGCGCGGGCGAGGACGTCGGCCGTCAGCGGTTCGTTGGCCACCAGCGCGGCGTCGATCCCGGCCAGCGCCGCCACGAGGTGCTCGGGATCGCGCCGGCCGATCATGGGCAGGTGCACGGTCTCCAGCCCGGAGCGTCTCAGGAACTCGTCGACCTCGTCGCCGGGGCGGAGGTAGTCCGTGGTGATCAGCACGCGGGTCGCCGTCACAGCACACGTCCGGAGGAAGAGCGTCGTTGCAGGGCACTGACCCGGGCGACCGCCAGCACGGCGACGACCGCGATGACCGAGGCGTGGATCAGCAACAGGGACCAGCTCGTCAGGTCGACCATGGCGCCGACCACCGCCGGCCCGAGGAAGCCGCCGCCCACCCATCCGACGGTGTAGAGACCGGTGTAGGTGCCGACCACGCCGTCGGAGGGGGCGAGGTTCCACAGCACGACGACCGCGTTGACCAGGAACGAGGACGCACCCGCCGCCGCGACGCACAGGCCGGCCACGGCACCGGCCGGCGTCTGCACCACGGTGCCGAGCACCAGGCCGGCGGCGAACACCGCCATCCCGGCCATCATCACGCGCAGCCGGCCGAAGCGCTCCGCGAGCATCGCCACCGGGTACGCCGCCACGATGAAGGCCACTCCGCTGGGCAGGGCCAGCCCGCCCGCATCGCCGCGGGACAGGCCCAGCACCTCCATGCCGTACGGCGTGACGAGCGCCCGGGAGGCGGCCCACGCACCGCCGAACAGGAGAATGGACGCGATGAGCCATAACCTGCTGCGGTCCGGATCCCGCACGATGTCGAGCACGATGTCCCGCACCCGTACCCGCGCCCGCACGCCCGCTGACGTCGTCGCCCGCCGCTCGCGGTCCTCCACGAGCGCCGCCTGGTAGGCCGGGGACCGGCTGTCCCGCAGCTTCGTGGCGAGCACGACCATGGAGGCCACCATCAGGACCGCGGGAATCGCGAACGACAACCTCGGGAAGTCGTCGATCAGGAAGATGCTGATCAGCGCCGCGGCCATCACCGTGAGGCTCGACGCGATCTTGACCACCGCGTTGGCCCGGCTCCGGCGCTGCGGCGGGATGAAGTCCGGGAGCAGGGACTCGGCGACGGGCTTGAACGAGTTCGCGACCAGCGCGTAGGCGAACATCACCAGGACCAGCAGGGGCAGCGCGGCCGCGGCGTGCGGGATGGCGAGGAACAGCAGCGCCGCCAGCGGCATCCCGACGACGAGGTACGGGATGCGTCTTCCCCACGAGGTACGGGTGTTGTCCGACCGGTTGCCCATCCACGGCTGGATGAAGATGCCGAGCAGGTTGTCCATCCCCATGAGCAGCCCGACAAGAGCGGCACTGCCGATGTGCTCGCGCAGCAAAGGCGGTACCTGCGAGTCGTAGAGGTTCCACGTCGACTCCTGAGCGAAGACCGCCAGGGAAACGAAGAACGTGATCCGTCCCGCATGCGTGCGCTGCCCGCTCGTCGTCGACATGGGGCACCTTCCCTTCACCTGCCGTTGTGGCCGGCACCACGCTACGGTTGCTATAGCAAATCGGTCAAGCATTGCAAGCTACTTTTGCCATGGCAGATAGGCTGCTCGTATGGTGGATGAGACGTTGAAGGGCCTCACGGCCAGCACCCTGGCCGACCGCGCGTACCGCGCCATACGGGACGCGATCACGATCGGAGAGCTGCGTCCCGGCCAGAAGGTCACCGAACGGGGGCTCGCCGAGCGGCTGTCGGTCAGCCCGACGCCGGTGCGCGAGGCCATCCGGCGCCTGGAGCAGGACGGCCTGCTCGAACGGACCGGACCGAGGACGGTGCAGGTGGCCACGTTCGGCGACGTCGCGATCCAGGACCTCGCCGAGGTCGAGGTGGCCCTGCGCGGGATGGTGGCCCGCTTCGCCGCCCGGCACGCGTCCCCGGAGCAACTGGACCAGCTCGACGCCATCCTCGACGAGGCCGACGACCTGCTGATCCTCATCAAGCAGCGGCACAAGGCCGGCCAGGAGCTGTCGCGGCACCTCGGCCGGCTGCTCGACGCCATGCAGCGCTTCAACGAGGTCGTCGAGTCCTGCGCCGGCAACCCGGTCCTCGTGCGGCTGCTCGACCAGACCCGGGTGTTCTCGTGGCCGGAGCGCCGGGCCAGGCTGATCGAACGGATCGGCCGCGACGCCGAGTTCGGCCTGCACCGCTACACGAGCCATCGTGCGCTCGTCCGGGCGTTGCGGGCGCGTGACTCGGCAGCGGCCGAGGCACTCGTGATCGAGGACGCCCGCGGCGGGCTCGGGGACCTGCTCGCCGCGCCCACGACACCGGCGACGGCCTCCATCGCCCCGTCCTGAAGGGCCATGCCCGGCTCCCTGGGGTCAGGGCGCGAGATCGACGAGGAGTGTCAGGACGGCGTCACGACGCCGTGGTGACCTTCGGCTGCCCGGCCGCGTCAGGCGGACGCCCCGGCCGCGATCCCGGCCGCGATCGCCGCGCCGAGAGCCGCGGTCGTCCCGGAGCCGCCGAGGTCGGGGGTGAGCACCTCCGGTCGCTCGTCGAGCACGCTCTCGATCGCGGCCACGATCCGCGCCGCCGCGGCGGGCTCCCCCAGGTGGTCGAGCATCATGGCGCCGCTCCAGATCTGGCCGACCGGGTTGGCGATGCCGCGTCCGGCGATGTCGGGGGCCGAGCCGTGCACCGGCTCGAACAGGCTCGGCCAGGTGCGGTCGGGGTTGATGTTGGCGCTGGGGGCGATCCCGATCGTCCCCGCGCACGCCGGCCCGAGGTCGGAGAGGATGTCCCCGAAGAGGTTGCTGGCGACGACGACGTCGTACTGCTCGGGGCGCAGGACGAACTTGGCCGCGAGGATGTCGATGTGGTCCTTGTCCGCGGTCACGTCCGGGTACCGCTCCGCCATCAAGGCCGCGCGCTCGTCCCAGTACGGCATCGTGATGGAGATGCCGTTGCTCTTGGTCGCCCACGTCAGGTGCTTGCGTGGCCGCGAGCCGGCCAGCTCGAACGCGTACCGCAGCACCCGGTCCACCCCGGTCCGGGTCATCACGGTCTCCTGCACGACCGTCTCGCGGTCGGTGCCCTCGAAGATCCGGCCCCCGATGCTCGAGTACTCGCCCTCGGTGTTCTCGCGGACGACCAGGAAGTCGATGTCGCCCGGCCCGCGGTCACGCAGCGGGCTGCGCACCCCGCGCAGCAGCCGGACCGGCCGCAGGTTGACGTACTGGTCGAACTCACGGCGGAACTTCAGGAGGCTGCCCCACAGCGACACGTGGTCGGGCACGGTCTCGGGCCACCCGACCGCGCCGAAGAAGATCGCGTCGAAGCCGCCGAGCACCTCCTTCCAGTCCGGCGGCAGCATCTCGCCGTGCCGGACCCAGTAGTCGGCGCAGGCGAACCCGAACTCGACGGTCTCCAGCTCGAACCCGTGGATCTCCGCGGCGGCCCGCAGGCACCGCAGCCCTTCCGGGACGACCTCACGCCCGATGCCGTCGCCCGGGATGACAGCGATGCGGTAACGGTGGGACACAGGCGCTCCTCCGGCCTCGTCGACAGTGCACGCGCCCGGCGCGGGCGCGCCTCCACCTTCGTCGGCGGGGCACGCCACAACAAGGATGCCCGGGGCAACCTATCCTTTCGCTCATGGAAAAACGTCCGCTTCGCGCCCGCTGCGGTGCGACGCGATGACCACCTCGATGGACGACCTCAGCTTCTTCCGGGTCGTCGCCTCCAGCGAAACGCTCACGGCGGCCGCCCGCGAGCTGGACTGCTCCCTGCCTGTCGTCAGCAAGCGCCTCAGCGCCCTGGAACGCCGGCTCGACGTGCGCCTGGTGCACCGGGGCACGCGCCGGCTCGCGCTGACCTCCGAGGGGGAGGTCTACGCCGCGCGCCTGGAGACGATCCTCGACCAGGTCCGCGAGCTCGAGGACCTGGTCACCCATCGTTCCGGCGATCTGCGGGGCCCCGTCGTGGTCCAGGCGACCCTGGGCCTCGGACGCGCGCACGTGGCGCCGCTGCTCGGCGAGTTCGCCGCCCGGCATCCCCGGCTCGGCATCCAGCTCCGCACGACGGCGCTGCCCCTGCGGCCGCACCGGCGCGAGTTCGACGTGGCCGTCCACGTCGGAACGCCGCCGGACTCCTCGCTGCGGATGCGCCGGCTGGCGCAGAACCGTCGAGTTCCCTGCGCCGCGCCGTCCTACCTGGAACGGAGCGGAACGCCCGAACGGGTGGAGGACCTGGCCGAGCACGACTGCATCGTGCTCCGCGAGAACGAGGGCGACTTCGCCCTGTGGCGCTTCGGTGACGCCGGGAACCCGCGCCAGATACGCGTGCACGGCCGCCTGTCCAGCAACGACGGGGACATCGTGACCGGCTGGGCGCTGCAGGGCCGCGGGGTGATCATGCGCTCGGAGTGGCAGGTCCGGCCGCACCTGGAGAGCGGCGCCCTGGTGCGCGTGCTGCCCGGGGTACCGACACCGCCTGCCGACATCTACGCACTCCTGCCGGACGATGTCCACGTGCCCCGTCGGGTCGGCGATCTGGTCGACCATCTGGCCGCACGCCTGCCGGACCGGATCACCGGCGCCCGCCTCGCCGTGGACGGCATGGCCGCACGGCCACCCGGTTCCTAGGTTGCCTGCCGTGGACACCCAGTTCCGGACGTCGTGCCCCACGGCATCGACACGCACGACCTGCCGATCACTCACGGTTCTGGAGCCCTCTCCGCATCCCGTTCAGCCGAGCGGATGCGGATGCCGGGACCGGGGAGCCGCCGCGGTCCCGGCCTGGCGGTGCCAGGTCCTGGTCGGGCAGGACGGCCCGCAGCACCAGCGCCGCCGGAGCGCTGGGACCGACCAGCGTGAGGTTCCCGCCCAGCGAGCGGGCCAGCCTGCGCGCCCGCAGCACGGCGGCGGCGCCGCGCGAGTCCATGAAGGTCACGCGCCGCAGGTCCACGCTGAGCCGCGGGCCGCGCTGCCGGATCACCGTGGCGAGGAATTCGTACAGATCATCAGCGGTGAGCAGATCGACCTCGCCGCCCACGCAGACGACGGGTGCGCCTGCGGACAGGCTGACACTGAGATCCAGTCTCATGAAGGGTTCCTAGCTGGGTGCACGCCCAGCGCTCTGATGCGCCGAGTCCCCTCCCGTACCCTCGGCAAGCCGCCTGAACCGTCTTCTCACTTCTCACCGCTCCCGCAGTGAGGCCGCTAGCCGCGTGAGCTCCGGCCCGCCCGGGCGTGCACCGGTGACCGCGGTGTCGGCACTCCACGGGGTGACGCATGCGCCGGGATTCAGCGGGTGGCAACGCGGACAGCGCGCCGTAATTGACACCATTTGCCCCTTATTGGGGTTATTGGCTGGCCCAGCGCGGGCACGCCTCCCATCGGGCATCGGAGCGGGCGACCGCTCCATGCCGGCCAAGGAGTCCGCCAAGCTCGAGGAGTTGCCGTGCTCACGCTGACCGCCGACGCGGTCGCGGCGATACGCGATCTGACCACACAACCGGAAACCCCGCCGGACACCGGGCTGCGCATCGCAGCCTCCTCCACCAACGGCTCCGGCAGATCTCTCGAGCTGTCGGTCTCGGGTGGCCCGCACCCCAACGATCAGATAATCGAGGCGGAAGGCGTACGGGTGTACCTCGAATCGACCGCCGCCTCATTCCTGGACGACAAGACGCTCGACGCGGAGATCGATGACGACCGGCCGTCCTTCCGGATCATCTCCCCGCCCTAGAAGTCACGGCTCTCCGGCGGGGTTACGACGGACGGCTGGGCCGCCGATCCCACGTCATCCTCGGGCTCCGGTGCCGTTGCGCGGGCCCGCGCGTGGCTAGGATGCCGCGCATGCGTCGTCCCCTCGCCCACCAGGTGGCCGTCGGCCTGCTCGCCGTCCTCTGGCTCGGTCTCGTCGGTGGCATCGTGCTCGTCTGGGGGAGCGATGCAGCCCCCTTCGAGATCTTCGCGGGGGTGTTCTGGAGTTCGGTCTGGTATTTCTGGCTTGCCCGGGTCTGGCTGGGCGGGCCGATGGCCATCGGGCTGATGCGCAAGGCGCTCCTCGCGATCTGCCCGATCCTGATCGCCGGCTCCGCCCTGGCCATCGGGATCAGCGGTGGCGAGGTGTACCCGTCGCAGCTGATCGGGCTTGCGGCCGCGCTGTGCGGGGTCGCCGGCGGGGTACTGCTCGGCCGCGAGGAGGTCAAGCGGTGGAGCCGGTCCGCCGCCGCGGTGAAGGTGCTCCGCCAGCCGCCCGACGGAACCGCCTTCGACCTGCGGGCCGCCTCGCTCAGGCAGAGCAGGGGCATGTTCGGCTGCCTGCTGATCATCGTAGCCGCGGTCGTCCTGATCGTGGTCGGCGTCATCGGCGCGATGCTGCCCGAGGACCGGGGGGTGAACGCCCCGGACTACATCGCCTTCATGGTCGGCGTGGTGCTGGTGGTGGTCATCGGCATCGCCGGATATATCTGGATAAATCTGCGAGCGAAGGCCATGGGCGTCCTGGCCGTCACCCAACGGGGCCTCAACGACCACCCCTGGTCGAGGCTCCGCTCGGTCGCCCTGTCCCACGTCGGCGAAGCAGTGATCGTGGACGGCGTCCACAGGTACCCGGGGGCGCGGCTCGACCTGTCCCTCTACGACGAGCCGGACGAGCACCACCTCGCTCTGCCCAGCGACGCCGTCCTGCACGGCTCGATCGCGGCAGCGCTGGCGACGCACGCCCCCGACGGCGTGTTCCTGGGCTGGGTCCAGCGGACCGGCGGAACGCGTCCGGTCCGCTGAGTTCCCCGAGGGTCGCCGAGCCGGGGATGCGGCCTCCAGGTGGGCAAGCGGATCAAAGCTTGCCCGTGCCGCACGGCGAGCGGACCGCCCCACGAGCATGCCGACCACATCGCCGACGTGCTCGCCCGTACCGTGCCCGGCGTCGTCCGGGTCGAGCACCTGTAGGAGATCACCATGAGAGCCCTCGTCGAGAACGTGATGACCACCGACGTGGCCGCCGTCAACGAGAAGGCGTCCTTCCACACCGTGGCCGAGCTGCTCATCAACCGGGGCGTCAGCGGGGTTCCCGTGCTGGACGACGACAACCGCGTGCTGGGCGTCGTGTCCGAGGCCGACCTGCTGGCCAAGGAGGAGTTCAAGGAGCGCTACTACGGCGACGGCTACCGGCCGCCGCTGCGCGCCCGCATCCGCCACAGCGCCGGCAGCGAGGGCAGCGGCTACCGCAAGTCGCTCGGCGAGACCGCCGGCGCGCTCATGACCAGCCCCGCCCACGTCACCACCCCCGACGCTTCGGTCGTGTCGGCCGCCCGGCTGATGGACCGCTACGGCGTCAAGCGCCTGCCCGTGGTCGACGCCGACGGCCGCCTGGCCGGCATCGTCAGCCGCCGCGACCTCATCAAGGTCTTCCTGCGCCTGGACGAGGAGATCGAGCGGGAGGTGCGCGAGGCCCTGCACGGCAAGGCCGACGTCGCCGTGGCCGACGCCGTCGTCACGCTGAGCGGCACGTACGCCGAGCGCAGCCAGGCCGTCACCGCCGTCCGCCTGGCGGAGAGCATCGACGGCGTCGTGGCCGTGCACGACGAGCTCGGCTGGAAGCACGACGACATCGCCGACCTGCCCGTCTGGGGCGGAGCATGACCTCGGCACGGGCGCAACAGATCGCGCCCGGCGGCTGGTGTCCTGTCCGCGTCGCGGAACGTGGCTCCTCAGGCCGGCTGTGCAGGGGGTGTCCAGTCGTGGCCGAGGGCACGGTGAACGGCCTCGGCCACGCTGGGATGGATGTTCAGCAGCGGCCACACGCCGGTGACCTGGAGCAGCCGTGCCGAGATGCCGTGAACGCCCGCCAGGTGCAGGGCCGTGCCGCCTTCGCGCAAGGCGGCGTGGAGGTTCTCCAAGGCACGCAGACCGTTGCTGTCCATGAAGGTCAGCAAGCCGAGGTCGAGCACCACCGGTTCGCCCGGCGACATCTGCCGGGCGACGTACCTCTCCAGGTGGCCCGCGTTGGTCATGTCCACCTCGCCGATCACGATGATCAGCACTCCGCCGTCCAGACGTTTGCACTCAAGGGTGAGGGGCGTCGAGGCGGGCTCCAGCTTGTCGCCAGGTCGGTAAGGGGTGTGAACGTGCATGGCGTCCTTCTCGGGCACGGAGGGCTTGGCGGACTTCTCCTCTTCTGAAGCATGTTGCCGGAATTATGATACCGGAAGATTCCTTCGCATAACCGTGCGCGCGGGCTCCGTCCGCGAGACTTTCTCACCCGATGGACGCGGGTCACCAGCCGTGACTGATCCCGGACGAACGAAGACCCGCCCGCCCTGGGGGCCGGGCGGGCGGGTGGCCGGGGCGGCTACTTGAGCCACGGGGTGCGCTGGACGATGGGCAGGTTGCCGAGTCCGAGGGTGGTGCCGGCGCCGGTGAGGGCCAGGCCGATGAGGACGATCGCGTAGATGAGGTGGTCGTCCATGAAGGGGTTGGTGGTCAGGGGCAGCTCGGCCGCCCACATCAGGAGCAGCATCGCGGTGCCGGCGCCGGCGGCGATGCGGGTGCCGATGCCGAGCACGAGCGCCAGGCCGACTCCGGCCAGGCCGGCCATGAACAGCCAGTCCACCCACGCCTGCCCGGCCAGGCCGGTGAAGAAGCCGCCGAGGGCGTGCTCGCCGGTGCCCTTGAGGAAGCCGGTCGTCGGGCTGCCGCCGTTGATCCAGGCCTTGGCCGCCGGGGTGGCGAAGCCGAAGCCGAAGGTCTTGTCCAGGAAGGCCCAGAGGAAGACCCAGCCGATCGAGATCCGGGCGACGGCCCAGACGTAGTCGGCCGGCGTCCTGTGCTCCGCCTTGCCCGCGCTGGTGTGCATCACAGGCTTGTCGATGGTGGTGGCCATGGCGGGCCTGCCTTTCCTGTCCTGTCGTACGTCCTGGTCTCACCTCCATCACACCGGCTGCGGCCGCCGGCGCTCAGTGCCGTACGGCCCGGGGGGCAGGGACCTTGGTCCTCTCGGCCGACCCGCTCCGCTGCCTCGCGCTTCCGCGGCTACTCCGCTTGGGGTGGGTGGCCCTCTTGCCTCGGCACAGATCCGGGAGACCGTCTTCGGCCACCGAGCGAGGGCGATCGGCGGTCGTCACAGGACTTTCGTCCCTAACCTGCCGGGTAGCCGTATTGCGCGATCCACAGACCGGGGATCACCTCGACCTCGGCGCGCAGGCCGAACCCGAGCCGCTCGTACAGCGCACGGGCCGGTGCGTTGTCCCGCCCGGTGGACACCACGATCCGGCGCTCCCCCGCTCTGGCCATGACCTCCTCGACCAGAGTCCGGCCGATCCCGCGCCGCAGCACAGCAGGGTGGACGATCAGGCGATTGATGTCCACCTCGGCGGGCGTCTCCTCCCAGGCCACCGCCCCCGCCAGCCGGTCACCCTCGACCATCGCGCCCAGCCACGACAGCGGTTGGGCGCGCAGGTCGTCCAGGCTCTCGTGCAGGGGCGGGATCCGGTCGTCCTTGATGAGCTCGGCCTCGATCGCGTAGGAGGCACGCTGCAAGGCGAGCAACTGCGAGCCGAGCGGATCCTCGGCCGGGGAGACTTCGGTGATCAGCATCGCACCAGTATGGCGGGCGCCATCGTCACTGCGTTCGACCCGGCACGGACGTCCCCGCCGGGCGGTCCGTGCGCTCGCCGGCCATGTTGTGGACCACTACTATGTGATACCGTGTAGCAGTACTCGGTGCTACAGAGTACTAGGAGAAACCGAAGAGGACCCACGATGGACGACCTGACGGAGATGCTGAAGGGCACGCTCGAAGGCTGCGTGCTCGAGATCATCGGCAGCGAGGAGACCTACGGGTACGCCATCACGCGCCGGCTGAACGAACTCGGCTTCGCCGATGTCGTCGAGGGGACGGTGTACACCATCCTGCTGCGGCTGGAGAAGAACGGGCTCGTCCAGGTGACGAAGCGACCCTCCGAGCAGGGCCCGCCACGCAAGTTCTACACGCTCAACGACGCGGGGCGCGACCGACTCGCGACGTTCTGGGCGAAATGGGAGTACGTCTCATCACGGATCGACAAGCTCAAGGAGGGCGGGAGATGAACTTCTGGGACACCATCACAGGCAACGATCTCACCAGGGAATGGAAGGCGTTCGAAGCCCGGGCCCAGGAATTGCCGGCCGACCACCGGGCGGCGTGGGAACAGATCAAGGCGCATCTCTTTCTCTACGGGGATTTCACCGGCCGGAACCTGATGCCGATTCTGGACGGTGCTCTGGGGCTGCTCGAGGAGACGGCGGCCGATGGGCAGAGCATTCACGAGGTGCTGGGTGACGACATCGCGGGCTTCTGCGCGGCGCTGGCCGGCGGAGAAGGGGCCCGGAGCTTTCGCGACCGGTGGCGCGAGCAGTTGAACAGGAACGTCGCCAGGAAATTGAGCCGGCTAGGAGGCTGACGTGGGCATCCGGGACATCATCGAGGGCAAGAAGCAGTGGCGGGCGCACCTGGCACGGGTCAAGGCGCTCCCGCCGGACTACCAGATCGTCTACAAGGAGATGCAGAGGTACTTCTTCAAGGTCGGGCCGGTCGGACTGACTGACGGGTCCCTGCTCCCGGGGATCCTCGATTTCTTCGAGGAAGGCGTCGCGGCCGGCAAGGGGGTCCTGGAACTCATCGGCGACGACGTCGCGGCCTTCGCCGACGACCTGATCAAGGACTCACGCACCTACGCGGACATCTATCAGGAGTCCATCAGCGGGAAGCCCGGCAAGGCAGGGAAATAGCACCCGTCGATCCGGCCTGTACCGCGGCAAGGGCTCGACGCACGGTGAGCACGCTGACTATCAAGCTCGGCCCGTCCATCCCGACCGGCGGCCGGCGATTGAGTACGCCCTACTCATGCGCCGCCCCCACCCGCCCTCCACCCTGTAGGCCCAGCAGCACCGACGCAGGGAGCGGAAGATGGGCAACCGGGCACGATGGGGCAGGGCGGTGGTCGCCGCCGCGCTGGTGGTGGCGGGCACGGCGATGGGCACGGTGGCGGGCGCGCTGGCCCTGCCCGCCGAGTACGGCGGAGCACCGGCGGCCGAGGCGCGCACCGGCGCTCCGGCCACGCAGGAGGTGGTCCTGCGCATCATGTCGGTCGAGTGCGCGTCGGCCTGCGACGGCACGGGCATCGAGAGCTCGGGGATGGGCAAGCCCGACTTCTACGCCGCCCTGTACATCGGCGACAAGTCGATGACCACCCCCATCGTCGAGGACACGGCGCAGGTGTTCGTCCCGGAGGGCTGGACGTTGAAGGCCCAGGTGCCGACCTCCTTACCCTCGGTCGGCCTCGCCGTCCGCATCCTGGAGGACGATCCGTCCTCGGATCCCAACGGTGACGACGAGGCCGACGCCTCACGCAGGAGCGGCGACACCGCGGCCCGCTTCACGCTCGACCTGGTCGACGGGTCGCTGTCGGGCGACCTCACCGACCCGGTGGGATGCACGACGGGCGGCGGGGACGGGCATCCCGTCCAGGTCTGCTACAACGTCCAGCCCTACTCCTTCCAGGACGGCGACAACGACGGCTTCACCGACTACGCCGAGCACCGCGGCCTGGACTTCGACGACGACGGCACCATTGACCTGCACCTCGAGCAGTGGGCCGATCCGCGGCGGCGCGACCTCTTCGTCGAGATCGACTGGATGGCCGGCCTCAAGCCCCAGCCGGGCGTGCTGGCCGCCGTCGAGGGCGTGTTCGACAAGGCCCTGGTCACGAACCAGGCGACGGGAGCGCAGGGCCTGGCGTTGCACCTGATCGAGGACGAGGAACTGGCGCACAGCGAGTCGTTGTGGTTCGAGGACCAGCGCTTCCCCGGGGCCGCCGACGACTTCGACGATCTCAAGCTGGGCAGGGCCGACCGGACCTGCACGCACGGCGGCGAGGACGGTCACTTCGGCACCCCCGCCGACCGCGCCGGCCCGCAGTGCGACCAGATCCTGCTGTTCAAGCGGCTGCACTTCCGCTACGGCATCTTCATCAACGGCCTGGGCCCGGCGAGTGTGCCGGGGCCCGGCGGCACCATGGTGCCCAACACCGTCTCCGGCCGGGCCGAACTGCACGACCGGGGCGGCAACGACTTCGTCGTCTCGCTCGGCCGGCTCGCCGCGGCGGAGGACCTGAACAGGTTCGGCGGCCGGGACGACGCCGAGCAGGCCACGCTCCTGCACGAGCTGGGGCACACCTTCGGGCTCGGGCACGGGGGGCGTACCGACAACGGCAGCGTGGACAACGTCAACTGCAAGCCCCACTACCTGAGCGTCATGAACTATCCGCATCAGTTCGCCACCGCGGCCTCGCTTCCCGCCGACCAGCACCTCGACCCGAACCGTCCGCTGGACTTCCAGCGGCTGGGCAACGTCCAGACGCTCAACGAGGCGGCGCTGGACGAGACCACGGCGCCGGGCGTGTCCGGCGCGGGCTCGCGGCGCATCATCTGGGGCGGCAACGGCGCCGGCCGCTGGGTCCACGCCCCCGCCAACGAGCGCCTCAACTGGAAGGTGGACTTCCTGCCCGACGGCAAGGCGAAGCTGGAGCCGTCGGTCGCGGTCGACCTCAACCACCTGACCAACTTCGACGGATGCGACGACCCCTCACCCGGGCAGATGCTGGCCAGCAACCCCGACTGGGACCGGCTGGTCTACAACTTCAGCAACAGCCCCTACTTCTCCGACGGCGTGCACGGGCCCGCCCCCGACGAGATCGACGCCGTGGACCTGCGCGGGCTGGCGGCGGCCGACCTCAGCGTGGCCAAGACCGTGGACAAGCGTGACGCCGTGCCGGGAGACGAGCTCACCTACACGATCACCGCGGAGAACGCCGGACCCGGCACCGCCACGGCCGTCTCCCTCACGGACAACCCGCCCACGGGCCCGGACGTCACGCGCGACCTTCCCAACCTGCCCGCCGGGCAACGCGCGCAGGAGAGCCTCACGGCCACGGTCCCGTGCACCGTCACCGACGGACAGGTGCTGACCAACCGCGTGACGGTCACCGGCCGCGACTCCTCCGGCAGGGCCGAACCCGAATGGATGCTGGGGAACAACTCCGCCACCGCCACCACCACCGCCCACGTGCCCGGCATGGAAGTCGAGGTGAACGGGACGAGCGAGGCCGGCGCGGGCGAGGCGCTCACCTACACCGTCGCCTACCGCAACACCGGCTCCGCCCCGGCCACAGGGGTGGCCGTGGAGATCGAGGCACCGGACGGGGTCTCGCCGCGCACGCTGCGCCACGACGTGGGAACCGTCGCCCCCGGCGCGTCGGGAACCGCGCGGTTCACCGTCCGCACGAGCCTGCTGACCGTCGGCGGGACCGCGGTCACGGTGCGGGCCTCGGCCGGGTACGGCGGCGCGGGCGGCTGCGTCTACCCCGCCGCCACCACCACGGCCACCACCACGGCCACCGAGCAGCCGCCCAGCCGCGACCCCCGCCCGCCCACGGTGTGGCTGCTGCACAGCGGCCAGTGGCCGGCCGAGCTGCTGGCCCGGGTGCAGGCCACCGACACCCGCTTCGACGGCGCCGACGGCTCGGCCCCCGACGGGGTGTTGTCGGCGGCCGAGGTCCGCAGGGTGCTCCTGCTGCCGGTGGCGCCGTCCGCCCTGCTGCGGGCCGAACTGCTGGCGGTCTACCTGAACCTGGGCGATCGGCGCTTCAACGCCTCGACCAGGATCGAGTCGCTGACCGCCGAGCAACTGGGGACCACGACCGTGGGCGCCGCCGCCAGGCACGCGCAGGCGACGCTGGAACTGCCGGCGACCCCGGCCCACCTGCTGCGCTACACCACGGCACACGTCCTGCTGACCTCGATCAACCTCAACGTCAGCCCGCGCTACGACCGGTGACGTACCGGCGGTAGCTGAACTCGCAGGCGCCCGCGCCCCGTGCGCGGGCGCCTGCGGCACGTCGGCTGACCGCGCTCCTTCAGTCCAGGACAGGGAAGTTGGCGCGGAACGTGCCGTAGGGGTCGTGGTGGCGCTTGGTCTCGCGCAGCCGGGCCAGGGTGCCGGCGGGGAAGGCCTGGGCGGCGTTCTCCCCCGGCGCGAGGAACGTGTACGGCTTGCGCCCGCTGACCGCCTGGCCCAGCGCCTCGACCAGGGCGGCCTGCTTGCCCTGCACGGCGTCGGCCAGGTGGGGCAGCCGCAGGCCGAGCAGGTAGAGCAGGTACGGCTCGGCCAGCGGCCCGCCCGCGCCGCCGGCGGGATCGGCCTCGGCCAGCGCCCCGCCCAGATGCCGGACCTGCAGGTTCAGCAGGGGCGCGAGGTCGGCGCCGCTGAGCGTCTCCAGCGTCGCCGCGTCCAGGCCGGTCAGCAACTCGGTGCGGGCCAGCATGGGGCTCGGCTCGACCGGCTCGGCCGCGATCGTGCCCAGGTCGGCGAGGTCCATCAGGCCGCGGCTGTCGGAGAGGCTGCCGCCGATCTCGTCGAAGGCGGCCAGGAGCGCCTTGGCCTCGGCCTCGTCGCCGAGGTAGGTCACGTCCACGGAGACCATCGGCGGGGCGGGCGGCGGCGGGGCCGTCCGGTTGATCCACACCGACAGCTCGCGCGGAGCGTCCGCGGTGATCTGGCGGAAGGCGTCGAACACCGCGCCTGCGCGGGCCGCGGGCCAGACGATCCGGCCGCCGTACACGCTGGGCGCCGGGTACAGCGCCAGCTCGATCGAGGTGATCAGCGCGTAGTCGCCGCCGCCGCCGCGCAACGCCCAGAACAGCTCGCTGTCGGAGTCGCCGGTGACCCGCACCTGCCTGCCGTCGGCGTCGACGATCTCGAAGGCACGTACCGAGTCGGCGGCCCAGCCTTGGCTGCGGCTGAACCACGAGATCCCACCACCGGCGACGAACCCGGCCACCGTCACCGCCGAGCTGCTGCCGGCCGGCCCGGTGAGCCCGTACGCGCCGGTCTCGGCCAGCAGCCGGCCCCACCGCACCCCGGCGCCGACCCGGGCGATGCGCGCCCGCGCGTCGATTTCCACCCGGTCCAGGCGGCCGGTGCGCAGGAGGATCACACCTTGCACGTCGCCCGACGCGCCATGGCCCGACGGCTGGGCGGCGACCGTCAGCCCCGCTTCGCGGGCGTACCGCACCAGCGCAGCCACGTCGGCGGCGTCCTCGGCCTCCACCACGGCCGCCACCGGCTGGTGGACGCCCACCGCCCACGGGCCGGCCGCCTGGTCGAACCCGTCCTCGCCGGGGAGCAGCACGCGCCCCCGGACGGCGTTACGCAGATCCATGACTGTTGTCTCCTTCGGGATTTCACCAGGGAAGGGGGCCTTCGTGCCGGACGAAGGTGGCGGTGGGGCCGTCGGCGTCCAGCAGGGCCATGGCCACGATGGGCGCGGCGCCCTCTTCGGGGGTCTTGATGCCTTCGTTGTGGTTGATGTCGGTCTTGACCCAGCCTGGGTCGACCGCGTTGACCTTGATCGGGGTGTCCCACAGCTCCTTGGCGTAGGACGCGGTGATCATGTTCAGGGCGGCCTTGGAGGAGCAGTAGGCCAGGTTGAGCCTCGGCCACAGCGGATGGCCCTGGTCCAGAGAGCCCCCGATCGAGCCGCGCTCGCTGGAGACGTTCACGATGCGACCCGCCGGCGAGCGGCG
Organism: Nonomuraea sp. GTA35; assembly: GCF_041950525.1. Classification (NCBI taxonomy): domain Bacteria; kingdom Bacillati; phylum Actinomycetota; class Actinomycetes; order Streptosporangiales; family Streptosporangiaceae; genus Nonomuraea; species Nonomuraea sp. GTA35. The sequence continues at coordinate 35,847 of NZ_JBGNUV010000030.1, forward strand.
CAGCAACGGCAGCATCGCGTTGGTGACCTCGATGACGCCGAACACGTTCGTCTCGTAGACCTGGCGGGCCTCCGCGGCCGTGCTCCGGCTCGGCGGTCCGTCCGGGATCATGATCCCGGCATTGTTGATCAGGATGTCGAGCGTGCCGTACTCCTGCTCGATCCACTTCGCCGCGGCACCGACGCTCTCCGCGTCGGTGACGTCGAGCCGCACGTACGGCAGGCCGAGCCGCTCGGCCGCGGCCCGTCCCCGCTCCTCGTCACGCGCACCGACGATCGCGGTGATGCCCTGGCCGGCGAGCTGGCGGGCGATCTCGAAACCGATGCCCTTGTTCGCGCCCGTGACCAGCGCGACCGCTACCATGCCGCACCCGCGATCTGCCGGGTGCCGGCGTTGAGGCGGTTCCACAGATTGATGGTGGAGATGCTCATGATCAGCGCGGCGAGCTCGGTCTCGGAGTAGTGGCCGGCGACCTCGTCCCACAGCTCGTCGCTGACCTGGCCTCCGTCGGCGAGCCGGGTGACCTCCTCGGTCAGCGCCAGCGCGGCGCGCTCGGCCTCGGTGAAGTACGGCGCCTCGCGCCACGCCGCCACGGCGAACAGCCGTTCGTCACTCTCGCCCGCCTTGCGCAGGTCCTTGGCATGCATGTCGACACAGACGCTGCAGCCGTTGATCTGGCTGGCCCGCAGCAGCACCAGATCCGTGGTGATTTTGGACAGCCCGGCCTGCTCGGTGGCCTTGGCGAGATCCATGAGCGCCTTCATGGCGCCGGGCAGGACCAGAGCGGGGTTCTTCATTCGTGCCTGCATGGGGGTTCTCTCCTCATGAGCGGTGATCGCTTGATGTGACCAGCATGGGGAGGACCGTTGATACGTTCGCGATGCGCTTGCGATGCATGGTCGATGTGTCGGCTGTTGCCTTTGGTGCTATTGAGATAAATGTAGGATTCGTAGGTGAATGTGCGGTTTGCGATCCTGGGTCCGGTCGAGGTGTCCACCGGCGGCCGATCGCTTCCTGCTCTGGCGCCTCGTCACCGCGCGTTCCTGGCCTACTTCCTGTTGCACGCCGGCGTCGTGCTGAGCGTCGAGCGGCTGACCGACGCGATGTGGGGGCCGACGCCGCCGGACACCGCCCGTGCGCAGGTGCACGCCGCGTTGACGGCGATGCGGCGCACGCTGCGTGCGGCGGACGCGGCCCACCTGGTCCAGACCCGGCCGGCCGGATACGTGATCACCCCGGCGGCTGGGCAGCTCGATCTGCAGGAGTTCGCGACGCTCGTGGCCGAGGCGGAGTCCGGGCCGGCCGCTGCCGGACAGCCGCTGCGCCAGGCGCTCGCCCTGTGGCGCGGACCGGCCTTCGCCGGCGTCCAGGCCCATTTCGTCGAGAGCGCCAGGGCACGGCTGGAGGATCGGCGGCTGGGCGCGGTCGAACGACTGATGGAGCTCGAACTCGCCGCCGGAAGGCACGCCGAGCTCCTCGACCCGTTGGCTGCCGAGCTGACCGCGCATCCCTTGCGGGAGAAGCTGGCCGGGCAGCTGATGCTGGCCCTGCATCGCGCCGGGCGCCAGGCGGACGCGCTGGCCGTCGGCCGTGACTACCGCCGCAGGCTGGCCGACGAGCAGGGGCTGGACCCCGGCCATGCCTTCCTGTCCGTGGAGGAGACCGTCCTGCGCGGCGAGCCGCCCGCTGCTACCCGGATCCGGCCCGCGGAGACCGGATCGCCCGTAGTTGCCGGGATGCAGCCCGCGGAGGCCGAGCCGCCCGCGGCTGCCCGGATCCAGCCCGCGGAGGCCGAGCCGCCCGCCGCCGCGGCCAGGCCGGTGGCGGCCTTCCTGCCCTACGACGTCGCCGACTTCGCCGGCCGCGCCGTCCAGGTGGAGGAGCTGTGCCGGCCCGCCTCCCCGACGGTGACGATCTCCGTGATCGACGGCATGGCCGGCATCGGCAAGACGGCACTGGCCGTCCATGCCGCGCACCGCCTCGCCGAACGCTATCCCGACGGTCAGCTCTTCCTCGACCTGCACGCCCACACAGCGGGCCAGCGGCCGCTCGAGGCCGCGGAGGCGCTGGAGGTGCTGCTGCGGCAGCTCGGCGTGCCGACCGAGCGCGTCCCCGCGTCCATGACCGAAAGGGCCGCGCTGTGGCGAGCCGAGCTGGCCGGCCGCCGGGTGCTGCTGGTGCTGGACAACGCCGCCGACGCCGCCCAGGTCCGGCCCCTGCTGCCGGGCGTCTCGAACAGCCTGGTGCTCATCACCAGCCGCCAGCGGCTCACCGATCTGGACGGCGCGCGGTCCGTGTCCATGGACGTGCTGCCGCTACCCGACGCCGTCGCGCTTTTCACCGGCATCGTGGGCGAGCGCGCGTCGGCCGAGCCGGAGGCGGTCGCCGAGGTCCTGCTGCTGTGCGGGTTCCTGCCGCTGGCCGTACGCATCGCCGCCACCCGCCTGCGGCACCGCCCGCGCTGGAGCGTGGCCCACCTGGCCGAACGCCTGCGTGACGAGCGCCGCAGACTCACCGAGCTGGCCACCTCGGAACGCGGCGTGGCGGCGGCGTTCACCCTGTCGTATCGTCAGCTCACCACCGGCCAGCAGCAGGTGTTCCGCCTGCTCGGGCTGCATCCCGGCCGCGACATCGAACCCCACGCGGCCGCCGCGCTGGCCGATCTCCCCGTGGAGCGCGCCGAGGAGCTGCTGGAGGAGCTGCTGGACGCGCACATGCTCCAGCAGCGCGCCTTCGGCCGTTACGTCTTCCACGACCTGCTGCGCCGGTACGCCGCGCAGCTCGCGGCCGAACAGGAGCCGCCGGACCTCACCCACGCAGCGATGACCCGGCTGCTCGGCCATCAGCTGACCACAGCGTCGGACGCCATGGACCTGCTCTACCCCGACAGCGCCCACCGGCGGCCACGCATCGAGCGATCGGCGTGCCCGCCGGCGCCTCTCCATGACGCGTCGCGGGCGCTGGCCTGGCTGGACGCCGAACGAGCCAATCTCGTCCTGGCCGCCGACCGCGACCCAGCGCACACCGGCCTGCTGGCCACCACGCTGTACCGCTACCTCTACGACCACGCCCTCCACGACGATGCTCTCACCCTGTACGGCAAGGCCCTGGACGCCGCCCGGTGCCGCGAGGATCCGGCCGGCGAAGGGCGGGCGTTGACCGATCTCGGCTGGGTGCACCAGGTGCAGGGCAGCCATGACGCCGCCCGCGAGCACTTCGAGCGGGCGCTGGCCGCTTGCCTTGAGGCTGAAGACCTGCGAGGCCAGGCCCGGGCGCTGGTCGGCCTGGGCCGGGTGAGCACGGACGAAGGCGACCACGACCGGGCCAAGCAGGCGAACCTGCGCGCCCTTGAGCTGTTCCGCCACTTCGGCGACCGGTTCGGCGAGGCCGTGACGCTGGACTACCTCGGCATCGTCCACGAGCGGCTCGGCCAGTACGCGCAGGCGGCCGACCTGCATCGCCAGGCGCTGGAGCTGTCCCGGGAGATCGGCAGCCGGGGCGGCGAGGCCGACGCCCTGGACAATCTCGGGGTGGCCTGCACCCGCCTGGGCCTGTACGAAGAGGCCCGCGACCGCCACAAGCAGGCGCTGGAGCTGTATCGGCGCTTCGGCTACCGGCGAGGCGAGGCCAAGGCACTCAACAGTCTGGCCGAGATCGCGGCGACCACGGGCGACCCCGGCCAGGCCGTACGCCTGCACACCGCCGCTCTCGATCTGGCCGTGGAGCTGAGCAACCGCAGCGAGGAAGGGCGTGCCCGCCAGGCCATCGCCCGGCTCCTGTCCACGCCGGAGACCTTCGCACGGGCGTCCCGCTCGGGAGCGTGATCAGCCTGGTCCGTTGTGACCAGCGGTCCGCCGGCGGTGCGGGCGGACCGGGCGGCGACTCCGAGGACGCCCAAGGTGATCATCGGGCGGCTGCGGCGAGGGCGCCCAGCGCGTGCGGGCGCGGGTCGGCACATAGGGCTGCCCATGCACGCTGTTCAGGTGCGGCCGGGTGTCTGCCTGGCGGCGTATGCCTCGCGCCACTGCTCTGCTGCTTGCAGCATGGTGTTGCTGACGTGGTCGAAGAAGTCGCCGATGTCCCGTAGCCGGATTCCGGCGGGTGTGGTGGTTCCCAGCGTGGCTGCTCCCTGGCGGGCGACGGTGGCCAGCTGCGTGTTCTGGCGGGCGCTGGCCATCCAGCCGCGGAACCAGGCGTCGGCGTCGATGACGTACCGGTCGCGCCGCCGGCGGGGGTCGCGTTCGCGGCGGATCAGTTCCTGACGTTCGAGTTCGCCGATGGCCTTGGAGATGGAGGCTGGGCTGACCTGCAGCTTGCGGGTGAGCTCGGCTGCGGTGAGGCTGCCGCTGTCGGTGAGGTAGAGGCTGGCGAGGACGCGGGCGGTCATCCGCGACAGCCCGGTGTTGATCATGACTGCGGTGAACTGCTCCTCCAGGTCCGTGACCGATTTACGGTCGGGTCTCCCGGAGGCCGGCGAACGCCTGCGGGCGCGGTCCCGGGTGGCCTGGTGCGCCTGGTCGGCCCGGTAGCCATCGGGGCCGCCGTTGCGGGCCACCTCTCGCGTGACGGTGGACAGCGGCCGGTTCAGGCGAGCGGCGATCTCGGTCCGGGTCAGTCCTTCGGCCAGCCCCTCGGCGATCAGCCGGCGCTCTTCGTGGGTCAGCCTGCCTCCGGGCATGGGCGGCACCTTCCTGGTCATGCGCGACGCGGACGGGTGCAGTCTCGCAGTCGCACTCATCTCATTGCAAGCGAGGGCAAGTGCCTGCCGAACAGCGCTTTTGTGGTTGACAGTTTTACGAATGCAAGATCGCTTTCCGTGGCAAACGCCAGGTGTCGCCCCTGGCCGCCACGGCCCTGCCCGCCACCGCATCGTCCGCTCCCGGACACCCCAAGGTGCAGCAGCTGCTCGACCGGACGGTGGCCGCCGGGCCCGGGCTCCCGGGACGGCGCCGTTGCCGATGCGGGGCCAGACCACTTCTGGCGGGTAGGCGCCGAAGTGGCGAAGCGCCCTGTCACCGTTGCGACCGTGACCTCACCGGAGCCGCTGACCTCGATGGAGCTCGTGGCGCGCCTGCGCACCCACGGCGTGCTGGTCAACGGCAGGTTCCAGCTGATCGGGACGTCCGATGCCGCGCTCGTGACCTGGACGCTCGTGCCTGCGGCGGTCGCGCTGGCCGCGCGGCAGGACGGCGGCCTGGTCATCGCCTTCGCCGACAAGGAGCGGGTGGAAGGTGACAGCAGCCCGACCAGGACATCATCTCCCTCATCTTCTGCGCCGACGTGAGCTGCTCGCGTCCGGAGCGCCGGCAGGTCGCCCGGCTGGAGGCGAGCGCGTACCTGCCCGATGTGCACAACCTGGCCGTCGCGCTGGCGCCCGGCGGCCGTCCCGTCGTCGCCAGGTTCGACACCACCAGCGGCCAGATCCACCTCATCACCTGCCCGGACGCCCTCTGCCTGCGGCCCCGCGTGACCCGGCCCGTGCCCGCCTACCCGCCGGGAGACCGGCCTGGCCCTGGCGGTGCGGCCGGACGGCCGCCCGGTGGTCGCCTACCGGGACATGAACGATGACGCGGCCAAGCTGCTCGACTGCCGCACGCCCGACTGCGCCCAGGCCGACGCGATCACGCTGGACGCCGGCAGCCCGTACCGCTCCACCCCGGCGCTGGTCCTGGACCGGTCGGGACGGCCGCAGGTCGCCTACCAGAGCCGGGACGGCACCCGGCTGATGCTCGCCACCTGCCACGCCCGCCGGTGCGTGAGCACCGCGGTGGCCAGGATGCGCGGCGCCGGCGACGGGCTGGCCATGACCGTCGACGACCGAGGCCGACCGACGATCGCCTGGGTGGACGACGGCGGCTCGTTGACCGGCGGTGACTGGGCCTTGATGATCACCACGCCGCTGAACCTGGGCGCTCACGCTGCGGGAACCTCTTGGGACCGATCAACGGCCGGCTGCTGGTTCACCCTGTTCCACGCGGCGCCCGCCACCGGCGCGGGGGCACGTGCCCGCCGCAGGTGTCCCCTTGGGACACTCAGTGTGCTCTCGCCGCACGGCGGGCCGTGAGCCGGGCCGCGTACTCCTTGACGGCCAGGACGAGGGCCAGGGTCTCGGGGCCCAGGAGCAGGGTGACGCAGAGCAGGCGGTACCAGAAGGCGGCCGTCAGCGGGCCCTCGGCGAGTCCCTCGGCGGCCCAGCTCAGCGTCTCCGCGAAGACCGGCAGCAGCAGGACGCAGAACCAGACGACCACGCCGGCGAAGCCCGCCAGCCAGAGCCAGCGGAACCAGCGGCCCACGCGCAGGTCGGTGTCCGTCGCGTCGGCCAGCTCCGCCTCCTCCTCGGCCGTCAGCCGCGAGAAGGCGCGCTTGAGCATCAGCGACTTCACGCGCCACAGGTTGCGGCAGCCCAGGGCGTTGACCAGCACCGCGTAGAGGTCGGTGCGCAGGAAGACCAGGCTCTGCCAGAGCATCTGCATGACCTTGATGAACACCCAGGCGGCCAGCAGCGACCCAACCAGCTCCGGCGCCTGCCAGACGCCGGTGTCGATCAGCAGCCGCCCGGTGAGCAGCACGGCCAGCAGGACGGAGTCCACCGCCAGGCCCGCCAGCAGGGGGCCGTAGCGCTGGCGGCGAGGCAGCGTCCAGAGCTGGGTGAGGTCCGTCTCGAAGACCAGCATCCACAGGCGGCGGTCGACGCCGAAGCGGGTCTGGATGCCGAGGGCCCGCGCGCCCAGCCAGTGGCCGCACTCGTGGCTGGCAGCCGCGAACCACACGAACGGCAGGAAGGCCAGGGCGCTCAGCCCGATGTCGTCGAAGGGGAACGCGTCCACCGCGGGATCGGGGAGCAGGCCGGGCCGCAGGACGAAGACGGCCAGCGCGTAGAGCAGGCAGGCGGCGTAGAAGGCCCAGGCCACCCGGCCGAAGAACGGGCGTACGATCTCCGGGCGGACGCCGGTCATCCAGCGGCGGGCCTGGATGGGCGCGGTGCGGACGGGCTCCACGGCGTCCCCGGCGTCCCCGGGGTCAGCGCCCTCAGCGTCGTCGGAGGCCAGGAAGCCGAGCTCGCCGAGGGTCTCCACGAAGGACGGGACGTTGACCGGCTCGCCGGCGAACGCCTCCGCCTCGGCCGCCGCCTCCTCGACGCTCGCGCCGCGCTGGAGAGCGGCGATCACCACTCCGCCCACCGCCGGGATCGTCACGAACGTGCCGCTGGCGGGGTCGCCCACCAGGACCTCGTCGTCCCCCTCGGGGACGACGCTGAGAGGCTTGAGCCTGACCGGAGCGGTGCCGGAGGCGCTCATCCGCGCTCACCTTCGCGTGCCGGGGCCAGCGCGCAGACCTGGCAGTCCGGGTTCTTGGGCAGGGGCTGCCACTCGGGCACCAGCCCGTTGCGCAGATCCAGGGTGACGCGATGGCCGGCCGCGCGGGGCGGCTCGTACCCGGTGAGGTAGCGCTGCGCCTCAAGGGCGAGCAGCGAGCCGACCTGCATCGCCATCGGCCCGGTGAGCGGGTTGCTCAGCTTCATGTTCTCCACGATCCGGTACGCGACCGCGTCCGGGCCGCCCCCGGTCGGCCGGTCGGCGTAGTCACAGGCCAGGCAGGCCGTGCGGCCGGGGTCCACGGAGAGGTACATGAGCTGGCTGCGGTTGGCTCCCCCCAGCACGTACGGGACGCCGTTGCGGACCGCGGCCTCGTTCGCCCAGAGATTGGCGTGCGGATGGCCGTCGAGGCCGCCCGCGACGAGGTCCACGCCCTGGATGAGGTCCTCGAGGTCCTCGGGGGCGGAGACCCAGCGGTCGGCGGCGTGCACCTTGATGCGGGGGTCGTAGTCGCGTACCCACGCGGCGGCCCGCTCGGCCTTCGACAGGCCGATGTCGGCGTGGTGGTAGAGGAACTGCCGGGCGAAGTTGCGCGATTCGACGCGGTCCTGGTCGACCAGGGTCATCTCGCCGACACCGAGGCCGGCCAGGCACTGGACGAGGGAGGAGCCGCCGCCGCCGACCCCGAGCACGAGGACGTGGGCCTGGCTCAGCGGCCGGTGGAACCCGGCCCGCCGCCGCTCCAGACTGGCGTAGGTGCCGTAGAAGCTGAGGTTGGAGAAGTGGCGTTCGTTCTCGTCCGGGTCGTCGAGGGTCCGGCCGTCGGCGTCCTCCACCAGGCCGAGGGAGTCGAGCCCGCTCAGGCCGCCGCTGACGTCCTCCTCCGAGAGCGGGATGCCGCGCCGCTGGAGCGAGACGCTCAGCTCGGCCGCGGTCTGCGGGGCCCGGCGCAGCTCGGCCAGGAGCGCGGCCACGTGCCCGTCGGGGTCGTCCAGGGTGATCGCCTCGCGAGCGTCGAAGACCACCAGGAGATCCTCACCGATCGTCTCCCACTCGCATTCCTTCAACGCCACACGCATCGTGCCTCCCACGCCAGCCAGTACGCATGCCAGGCCCCGCGGGCAGGAGCGTGGCGCCCCTGCCCGCGGGGAAAACAGTCAGGCGGTGTCAGCGCCTCACGTGGCGGGGTTCTGAGTAGCCTTGACGGACTCGACCTTCTTGACCTTGATCTCCATGATGTGCCTCCTCATGGCTCGTGTGGCGGCAGATGCCGACTGGGACCAGAGTGCCGCCTGGTACTGAAATAGCGCTGATTTTCCGCTGACTGCGCAGTTAGGCTGCCAGCGGTGATCAAATATGACGATCACCGAGGGAGTCAGCGGCTGGAGGCTTGGGACGACGTGACCGGCGAGGGCGTGGAGTTCCGTCTGCTGGGGCCGGTGGGAGCGTGGCACGCCGGGCGGCGGCTGGTCCCGTCCACGCCGCAGCAGCGGACCATTCTGGCGATGTTGCTGCTCGAGCCGGGACGGCCGGTGCCGGTGGCCCGGCTGGAGACCGCGCTGTGGGCCACCGAACCACCCGAGTCCTCCCGGAACGCCGTCCAGGGCCACATCTCCCGGCTCCGCCGCCTGCTGGCGCCGTTCCCCGAGGCGGCGCTGACGACCTCGGCGCGCGGCTACTGCCTGGCGACCGGGCGCGACCGGATCGACCTGCACCGCTTCCGGGAGCTGGTCCGCGGCGCCGGCGGCGAGCCGGATCCGGAACGCGCCGCCGGCCTGCTGCGCTCGGCCCTGGCGCTCTGGCAGGGCCCGCCCCTGACGGACGTGGCGGGACGGTGGCTGGCCGACGTCGTGGTGCCCGGCCTGGAGGAGGAACGGCTGGCGGCGCTGGAACGGCGGGCCGCGCTCGACCTGCGGCAGGGGCGGCACCATGAGGTCGCCGCGGAGCTGGCGCCCCTGGTCGGGGAGAACCCGCTGCGGGAACGGCTGGTCTCCTTGCTGATGACAGCGCTGTCCCGCGGCGACCACCGGACGGAGGCGCTGGCCGTCTTCCGCGGCGTCCGGCGCCGCTTCGCCGAGGAGCTCGGCATCGAGCCGGGCGAGGAGCTGCAGCGCCTGCACCAGGCGATCCTGGCCGGCCGGGACGAAGCGGCGGCGAACGGCACGACCGCTCCGGCGAGCCTCGCCGTGCCCCGCCACCTGCCGCCGGACACCGAGCCGTTCACCGCCCGCGAGGACGAACTGGCCGCCCTGGACCAGCTGACCGCCCCCAGGCCGGAGCAGGCGCCGCCGCCGTGCGTCGTCACCGGCACGGGAGGCGTCGGCAAGACCACCCTGGCCGTGCACTGGGCACACCGCGCACGCGACCGCTTCCCCGACGGCCAGCTCTACGTCAACCTCCAGGGCTACGGGCCCACGCACGCCGCCCGATCCCCCGCCGAGGCGGTGCGGCTGTTCCTGGACGCCCTGCAGGTGCCGCCCGAGCTGATCCCCGCCACGCTGGAGGCGCAGGCCGGGCTCTACCGCAGCCTGCTGGCCGGGCGTCGCATGCTCATCCTGCTCGACAACGCCCTCGACTCCGACCAGGTACGCCCGCTGCTGCCCAACGCGCCCGGCTGCCTGGCGCTGATCACCAGCCGGGCCGAGCTGACCGGCCTGGTCGCGGCGGAGGGGGCCCGTACGCTGTCGCTGGGGCTGTTCTCGCCCGCCGAATCCCGCGAGCTGCTGGCGCGCCGGATCGGCGTGGCCAAGGTGGGCGCCGAGCCGCAGGCGGTGGACGACATCGTCTCCCGGTGCGCCGGGCTGCCGCTGGCCCTGTCCATCGTGGCCGCCCGCGCCCACGCCCGCCCGGCCTTCCCGCTCCGCGCGCTGATCACGGGGCTCGACGAGCCGGACGGCCCGGACGAGCCGGGCAACCTCGACGTCTTCGACGGCGGCGACACCGGGACGAACATGCGTACCGTGTTCTCCTGGTCCTACCGGGCGCTCAGCCCGGAGGCCGCGCGCCTGTTCCGGCTGCGCGGCCTGCTGCCCGGGCCGGAGATCTCCACCTCGGCCGCCGCCAGCCTGGCCGGGATCGACGTGCGGCAGGCGCGCCGCCTGCTGACCGAGCTGACCCGCGCGAACCTGGCGGCCGAGCCCGCACCCGGGCGGTACGGCTGGCACGACCTGCTCCGCGCGTACGCCGAGGAGCTCACGCTGCTGCACGACCGCGAGAGCGAGCGCCGCGAGGCCCTGCACCGGCTGCTCGACCACTACCTGCACAGCGCCCACCTCGGCGACGGGCTGCTGGAGATGCTGCACCGCGTGCCGTTGAACCTGGCGGAGCCGAGGCCAGGCGTGGTCGTGGCCCGCATCACCGACCGGGCGCAGAGCCTGGCCTGGTTCGGCCGCGAGCACCGGACGCTGCTGGCGGCGATCAGGCATGCCGCGCGCGCCGGTTTCGACGCGCACGCCTGGCAGCTCGCCTGCGCCTGCTGGGGCTTCCTGTCGCAGGAGGGCCGCTCGGACGACCAGGCGGCCATGTACCGGATCGCGCTGGAGGCCGCCGTTCGGCTGGACGACCCGGCCGCGCAGGCCCACGTCCGCGTCGGGCTCGCCCAGGCCCTCATCCGCCTCGGCGAGGACGGCACGAGCGGCTCCCACCTGCGACAGGCCCTCACCCTGTTCCGCACGCTCGGCGACCCGGTCGGGCAGGGCATCTGCCTCACCTACCTCAGCGTGCTGGAGGACCGCCAGGGCCGGTACGCCGAGGGCCTGGCGCTGAGCGAGGAGGCGCTGCGGCTGCACCGCTCGGCCGGCGACCGCGCGGGCGAGGGCCGGGTGCTCAACAACATCGGCTGGTTCCACGCCCGGCTCGGCGCGTACGGGGAGGCGCTGCGCCGCTGCGAGGAGGCCCTGCTCATCCAGCGCGAGCTGGACGACAGGGCGGGCGAGTCGGCCACCCTCGACAGCATGGGCTACATCCACCACCTGCTCGGCCAGTACGAGGAGGCGATCGCCTACTACCTGCGGTCGCTGTCGTGGCGGGGCGGCAACCGCGCGCTGGGGGCCCGGACGTTGCAGCGGCTGGGAGAGGCCCAGGTGGCGGCGGGCCGGGTGACGGAAGGGCGGCAGACCCTGGGCCGCGCCCTCGACCTCGTCGCCGAGCTCGCCCCGGGTGACGCCGACGCCCTCCGCGCCAGGATCCACGGCCTCGGCCGATGAGACCGTCTCGGCGCCCGCCCTGTGACCGCTCGGCCGCCTCCCCCGAGCCCTAGGGCGTGTATTTGGTTGTGATCAATCTGCGGGATCCGCCCTCGTTTCGGGGTCCGATCCGGTAGATCGTTTTGCGTGACGCGAGTGCAATTGACGGATGTGGAGTGGGAGTTCATCGAGCCCT
>NZ_JBGNUV010000031.1:0-46884 GCF_041950525.1 Nonomuraea sp. GTA35
GCATCGCCACCCGCTACGACAAGACCCCTGAGAGCTACATCGCCGGCCTCCACCTTCGTGGCGCGATGATTTGGATCAAAGACCTCACACGACCCACCCCTTGATCACAACCCAATACACGCCCTAGCCGTAAACGACACTACCGGCCAAGTCGGCCGGGAGCGCTACCTGCCCTTCGGCCAGCGGCGCGGCGGCGATGACCTGCCCTTCACCGATCGCGGATTCCTGGGCAAGACCGAGGACGGCTCCACCGGCTTGTCCTACCTACAGGCCCGCTACTACGACCCGGCCATCGCCAAGTTCATCAGTGCGGACCCCTGCTGGACCTGACCACACCCGAGTGGGCGAATCCGTACTCCTATGCGGGCAATGACCCCATCGGCCAGTCCGACCCCGACGGGCTGCGCCCCGACTGGTGCGGGGACGGATCGGGCCGCAAGGAATGCGCGACCACGATCCAGCAGAAGTTCGCCCAGCGCCAGCCGTTGACCAAGGCCGAGGTCGCCGAGCACGTCTACAACACCCACTACAGCAATCTCAGCAAGGAGCGTAAGCGCACGGTCTGGATGGCGTGGAAGGCCCAGACCGACCCGGACGCAGTCAACGCCTGGGTGAAGAAGACGCTCGCGGAGCGTAACGAGCAGGCCATGACCATGGTCAGGGACTTCCTCTGGGCGCTTTTTATCGACGACTACCCCGAATGCGCCCGTGGGGACGCCATCGCGTGCGCCGGCATCATTCCATGGGGCAAGGCGATCGGCCTTCCGGCCAAGGTGATCAGGAAGCTCGTCAGCAAGGCTGATGACACGGTGGACTCGGCGCGCAAATCCAGAAAGAATCCGAAGCCGACCGGGGATCACTACCTGCTGGGTCTGAGCGATCAAGGGCTGACCGGACTCGCCAAGAAGCTCGGCCTGAAGCACTTCATGAATCTCAACGCGGAAGAAGCCGCCAAGGCTTTCGAGGAGGCAGTGAAACGCGGCGCGAAGTTCACCTTCAACCTGGATGGCTTCGTACCAAAGGGAAAGACCGTGAAGCAGGCGATCGAGGAGGCCATGGAGGGGGCGGGAGAAATAGGACCCAGGTACGGCAATGTAACCAACTGGGAGCTCTATATACTGCATAAGTACGGGCGACTCGGTGAGGTGACCTTCATCCTCGACGGCAAGAAGGTGAAGAATCCGTTCCGATGAGCCAACGCGATCTGCCTCCTGCTCCCCGTCCCACGGGGAGCAGGAGGCAGCACGGAGGGGAACCATACGTGCAATTTGATATAGCTTACCCGGCGCGCAAATTCCGGCTGTGGAGTTATGTTCCTTCACACTCCAGACTGCTGCTGCGCAGCGGCCGGGAAACTTCCGGCACAACTCGTATAGATATTGCCTTCGGCGACGTCTCGGCCGTGAGTCTGCCCGTATCAATGGATGGCCTTACCATCGAGCAGCCTGATGCGCGATCGACTCGCACCGTGGCCGCACAACTCGGACCTCATGCGGACCTCGACAACTTGCTGATCGTACGCGGGCGCGGCTATCACGGATACGTCCTGGCAAGCCTGGTAGAAACAGACGAAGCTGACCGCCCTCTTTGGGAGCCGGACAAATGGGGAATTAGTTCGTCTGGCTGAAAGCAGCTGCACACCTAGAGCGAGGCCCCAAAGCGCAGACCTGCGGTGTTCCGATCAGATCCTCAGACGGAACCGCACCTGAAGAGCGGGACCGACGTGCGAGGCTCCCGCCGTGAGTATCGCGTTCACCAGGCAAACGCCCGACGAACGATGGACGGTAGGAGGTGCCGGCTGAGACGCCAATACACGCCGAGCAACAACCACATATGGCCCAAAAGGATACCGAACCCCATTCGCCTCGAGCTCTTCCAAACGGGTGCCGCAGATTCGAATCCTGCCGGGGACACTTGCCTAGATCGGCATATCAGGCCACCGACCTGCGGTCTCACAGCCGCGAGCCTTTTGTTTTGCGCCCTTGGCAGGCAGCCGGTGGTGCCCGCATGCAGCCGTAAGACCATGATCAGGAGATGCTCGGGATGATCTTGGCGAGACATTAGGCGGTGCGCCCCGTATGTAACGTGGGTGCACGCGTAGGCGAGTCCGTGGTACGCCACACCCCGGCCTCCCCAGGTAAGCCGTGTCCGCCGCCCTGTGGCGCCAGGCGGGGTGGATGGTCCTGGTCGGCGTAGGGTTGGCGTCCCGCGTGCCGAGGGCACTTCGCGGACTGTCCGACATCAGGGTTGCGCCCGTACGGCGGCGATGACGATCTCACCGCTGACGGCATGGACCGCGACCATGGGCGCCACCACGCTGTCCACAATCACCGTGGCCTGGCCAGCCGATCCGGATGTGTAGCTCACGCCGTCCACCACCGCGGCCTCCACAACGACCACCGGCCCCTCGGAGCCGTTCCTGCGGCCAGGCACGTGGATGAGCTGAACCCGTTCCCCTCGCTGCAGGTCATAGGGCGCCTGGCCCGGCTTGAGCGCCAGCCCCAGCCTCACAGCCCTTCCCGCGACCCCTCTGCCGTCACCACCCACAACCATCGGCCGGGTGAGCAACGTCCCCGCAGCACCGTGACCGTCGCCACGGCCGCCGCTACCTGATCACGCTGCGACCAGGACCAGTACGCAGCTCCGTCATCAGCGATACGCGCCTCCTGCAGCACACCGCGACTCAAGGGCTGCCCGGCGCTTACGCCCGGTGACACGAATGACGGACCTACGCTCCTCGGCGCGCATCACCAGCAGCGCCGTGGCCAGCGCACCACCGAGCACCAGCAGCACGGCGAGCGCGGCAAGCCCCGGACTGCGTTGACGGGGAGCACTGCGGCAGCCCACGGGAAGCGACTCCAGTCAGCACGCCCGCACCTCCAGTCCTCCACGAGAATGGGCCCCTTCGGGGCCCGGGGCTTAGAAAGTACGTGCTGAATCACACCAGCGCAGTGAGCCACCCTCAGGATCGACGTCCGGGCCGTAGCAGAATGCGGCCCGCTCAATGGAGCCGAAGAGCACTGAATCCAGAACGCATCCGCGCTTCGGCCGTGCCTGCAGGAGGATTGTCCGGCCGATCGTCGTCCGGTACTCCACGGCCACCTTGTTCATCATCGAGGCGATCACACAGCGCAACGTCTTTCCGGTCGCTGCTAATCTCCACATCCCGACTCAGCCGTACCCATCGTTCCATGGCTGTCCGGATGCCCACACGGCCCCGGATATCATCAGCGATGCAGTCAGCATTCCCGTTGCTATCACCACCCGGCGTGGCATCACCTCTCCCTTCCGGTCACGAGACCACGTTTTGTCACTATCTGCAATTGGCCACGACCGGAACGTAGCTACAGGTAAAGGCATGATCCGCTGACCAGCGGACACGCTGGTGATGGCCACCGTCAACGCGCTGAGGCTGACGCGAGTCGAGCTCCCACGTCACGATGGAATCGGGAAGCCGCCGTCACGCAGGATGTGGACGAGGTCGGTCACCAGGATCTCGGACGCGTCCGGCTTCAGCTCCCGCCACAATTTGACGAAGGGAGCAGCCTCAGCAGCATCGCATCCATTCAGGAACCCGGCTCACGCAGCCGTCGAGCAACGCTTTACGCAGCGCGCGGCCCGTCCTGGTCAGCTCGACCAACTCGCCGATGACGGTGCGATCGCCTTCCCGGCCTGAACTCCAGTTCAGCCCTCCCGCCACGCCCGCCGCCTGGAACAGGGACAGCAGCATGTGATCGAGCAACCGGTCATCGGCGAGCACCGAAGTCGCGTTGCTCATCCAATGCCGCTCGACGATCCGCAACACCCACCCGGACACGAACGCGTCGTTCTCCGGAGGCACAACGCCCGTTTCGATCACCAGCACCGCAGCCAGATCCCAAGCTCTCAGGCCACGGGTCGCCCCTCGCCGGCCGCCCAGATGCCGGACCTCTGCCCGCCTCCGACATGGTCTTCATCCCGTGGAGGGCGACGCCACGTTCGACTACATCGTGGCCTGGCGCACCGACCGTCTCATGACCATCGCCAGGGTCTCTCCCCACCACGCCACCCCGCCGGCTGGCGGCTGAGCATGAGCCGACCGCCTACCCGGGGGCCAGGATCTCCGGGAGAGCAGGGGCGCGAGCAGCAACCGCCGGTCAGTGGCGATAGCGAGTCGGGATAAACGTCCCGCGTGTAGAGCCGCCCTTTCCGCCGCCTTTGACTGGCCGACTCGGGCGGGCGAGCGGACTCGGACCGCGGCGAAGCCTCCCGGAGACCTCGCGGGGGTGAAGCCAGTGGTGCAACCGCTCGCTACGCCTGCCGGTCCGCTTCGACGAAGACCACGACATCCGTAAGCTATGTGGCTCAGGTATCGGATGCGACTTAAGGGGCATAAGTGACCGGCCTTTCCCGCAGAACCCTCCTCGCGGCGTCGCCGGCGGTGCTGATCGCCGGGCGGCCGGCACAGGCGGCGCCACCCGCCCCTGTGGTACGCACGTCGGGAACCGCGCCGACGCAACTGGCGGGGTACGACAACCTGCTCAAGAAGTTCGTGCTGGATCGCCAGATCAGGGCCGCGCAACTGGCCATCATGAAGAACGGCAAGATCCTGCTCGCGCGCGGCTACACCTACGACGACTACTCCAGGCTGCCCTCCGTCCCGTCGCCGACGTCGTTGTTCCGGATCGCCAGCCTGAGCAAGAACATCACCTCGGCCGCCGTCATGCGCCTGGTGCAGGACGGCAAGCTGAGCCTGTCGGCCAAGGTCACCCAGTTGCTCGGCCTCACCCCGGCCGACGCCCGGATGGAGCAGGTCACCGTGCTCCGCCTCATGCAGCACCTCGGCGGCTGGGACCGCGACGTCTCCAAGGACCAGCTCTGGCTGGACCACACCATCTCGGCCGCGCTCGACGTACCGCTGCCGATCGGGCACGACGACATCATCCGGTACGCCACCGCCCGCCCGCTCGACCACGCCCCGGGCACCAAGATGGTCTACAGCAACTACGGGTACCTGCTGCTCGGCCGGATCATCGAGAAGGTCTCGGGACAGCCCTACGAGACGTACGTCAAGACCAAGCTGCTCCAGCCGCTCGGCATCACCCGCATGAGGCTCGGCAAGAGCCTCAGGAGCGAGGCCGCGGCCGGCGAGGTCCGCTACGAGTCGCAGTACACGAACAAAACCGTGCTGGACACCTCCGGCACCGTCGTCCCGTACCCCTACGGCGGCTTCAACATGCCCAACCAGGACGCCAACGGCGGCTGGCTGGCCTCCGCCGTGGACCTGGTCCGCTGGACCCTCGCCTTCGACCGGCCGGGCACCGTGCTGAGCTCGTCCTCGATCGCCAAGCTGGTGGCCAAGCCGGAGATCGGCGCCAACGAGTACGGCACCTGGTACGGCGGCGGCTGGTGGTGCCGCCAGGTCACCGGCCACCTCAACACCTGGCACAACGGCTCGATGCCGGGCACGTACACGTACCTGGCGCGGCTGCAGAACGGGTTCAGTTACGCCCTGCTGCTCAACCGGCGCGAGGAGAGCGGGTCGCTCGACTACGACGGGATCGACGACGACATGAACAAGGTGACCGTGTCCTCCTGGCCCACCACCGACCTGACCTCGAAGTACTTCTGAGCTGCGCGATCACTTGTCTCGGTCCTCCCCGGAGAATGTGGGCTGATCATCGTCGGCACCCCACTTGCGAGAGGAAATCGAGAATGAAGAAGGCAGTAAAGGTCCTGGTCGCGACGGCTACGGTCGTCGGCACGCTGTCCGGTGGGACCGCCCAGGCCGCCGCCCTCGACGGCGCGAGCCAGGCCAAGGCGCAATCCCCATACCGCACCAGTCTCGCGTGCAAGGCGCCCAAGAAGGCGAAGAGCAATTACTCGTGGGGGGACGGGCGGAGCAGCGTCACGGTCTATTTCAACAACCATTGCGAGCACAAGGTGCATGCGAGATTGCACATCAAGAACTCGATCGGCGGAAACTTCACGAAGTGCCTGGTGACCAATGGCGGCACCAAGGGCAAGAAGAAGTTCCACATCGGACTCGCGAGCACCCTGACAAGGATCACGCTCGGCTGCGGCTGAGAGTGAGAGTCTGACGGCGGGTCGGCCACGTAGGAGGTTGACGACTACCGGCTGACCTCGTCTGACGCGGTGGCGACACAGTCCCGCACGAGGCGTCTCCACGGGTGTTGACGTGCAGGTGCAGGCGCCGATGCAGGTGGACGTGGTTGCGCATGATCCAGGGCGGGGAGGCAGGGCGCCACCTGGCGCACGTCGAGTCCGGGCGGATCGGCGCAGGCGGTCAGCTCGTCTCCGGCGACTTCACCGTGGCACGGCGACAGCGAAAAGAAGCCCTGGACACAGGGAAGACCCCGCTCCAGCCGTGGCTGGGCATCTCATCATGTGTCGCGATGACGGCCGTTACCTCGGCCACGTGCACGAGAACAGTTCGATGGCGAACGCCGGGGAGCGCGTTCCGGACGAGTCCGTCGCCGGTACGGCCCACGGCTGAGGTTCACCTTCACATTCCCCCGGCAGGGCGGGCGTGAGCGAGCGCTGCCGGCCAGGGAGCTGCACGACATCCTCGGCCACTCGGTGACCACGATGATGGTCGACGCCGAGGCCGGCGCGGGCACCCGGGACGACATTATTCGGGCGGCGCGGTATTCGGCCTGTTCCCCTGGGGGCCGTCCCGCTGGAGCACGCCTCGCCGCTGCCGGTGATCTGGTCGTCCTGAAGGGAGTTCTCCAGGAGGACCTCAAAGAATCGGACGCCTGGCGGGCGCAGGTAACTTTCACGGACGAGGCGCGAGGAGCGACCGTTCGCAGCGCGCCGACGACCGTTCGCCGCACTCCTGCCCGTCTGCGGCCGTACGTGCGGCCCGGCACTTTAACGTCCCCATCGCCAACGCCCCATTGCCGCGATCCGGTGGGCACCGGGCCGGGCGGCAGGCGTTCCCCTTCGTTCGTCTCGGTCGGCAAAGGAGTGGACAGTGCACGTCTTATGGTGGTGGAGATTACGGAGCGCGGCCATCGTCCCGGTGGCTCTCGTGGCTGCCCTCGCTGCGGCGAGCCTGGCCGCGCCGCAGGCGCGGGCGTCGGCGGGCACCAGCGCCCCCGGCCGCGCCTGCTCCGGCTACGTGGGGCTGACCTTCGACGACGGGCCCACCCCCGGCAACACCCCCGCCCTGCTCTCCGCCCTCAGAAACGCCGGGCTGCGCGCCACCATGTTCAACGTCGGCCAGAACGTGGAGGCGTACCCGGACCTGACGAGAGAGCAGGTCGCGGCCGGCATGTGGATCGGCGACCACAGCTGGGACCACCCCCACATGACGCAGCTCACCGCCGAGCAGCAGGACGCGCAGATCTCCCGGACTCAGGACGTCATCGCGCGGGTCACCGGCGCCACGCCCCGCCTGTTCCGCCCGCCCTACCTGGAGACCGACGACGGGCTGCGCGCGGTGGAGCTCCGGCACGGCCTCACCGAGATCAACGCCGACGTGGACTCCCAGGACTGGAACAACGCCACCGCCGACCAGATCGCGGCGAAGGCCGGACAGCTGCGGTCCGGCGACGTGATCCTCATGCACGACTGGCCCGCGAACACCGTCCAGGCCATCCCGCGAATCGCCGCTGACCTGCGCGAACGCGGCCTGTGCGCCGGGAGGATCTCGCCGGTCACCGGCCGGGCGGTCGCCCCCGGCAACACGTGCGCCGCCGCGTACCGGACGATCGCCGCCCGCGACGGCGCCTTCCGCGGCGAGGTCGTCGTGACCAACACCGGCACCACCCCGCTCGACGGCTGGCGCGTCACGCTGACCCTGCCCGCCGGGGTACGGATCAGCGCCCTGTGGAACGGCGTCGCCACCGGCGCCACGGGGACGGTGACCGTCACCGGTACCCACCACAACAGCGCCGTCGGGCCCGGCAGGTCCACCGCGTTCGGTCTCACCGGCACCGGGGACGGAACCGTCGCGGGCGCCACGTGCGCCGACCCGTCCGGCGACACCCTGGCCCGCGCCCGTACCGCCGGCCGGGTCGAGAACCTGGGCGACAGCGTGCGCTACACCTGGCCGGGCATCACCTTCGAGGGCCGCTTCCAGGGCACCGGGGTCGGGATCGAGCTGAACGACACCGCCAACGACTACGACGTCCAGATCGACGGTGCCGCCCCGGTCACGCTGCGGACACCCGGCAGGACCACGCACTGGGTGACCGGCCTCGGCGGCGGCGTGCACACCGTACGCCTCGTCAAGCGGACCGAGAGCCCGTGGACGCCCGGCGAGTTCGGCGGGTTCGTCGCCGCGCCCGGGGGCCGCGTCCTCGCCCCGCCCGCCGCCCGCACCCGGCAGATCGAGTTCATCGGCGACTCCTGGACCGCCGGCTACGGCAACATGTCGACCAGCCGCGACTGCTCGGCGAGCGGCGGGATCAACCCCAACTCCAACGCCGACCAGACCTTCGGCGCCCTCACCGCCCGCGCGCTGAACGCCGACCACCAGCTCACGGCCTGGTCCGGGATGGGCATGGTACGCAACTACAACGGCAGCAGCCCCGGCACCGACTTCCGCACGTACTACGACCGCACCCTCCAGGCGGCCGGCACCGCGGCCTGGCAGCCGCCCAAGACCTGGAGGCCGCAGGTCGTCGTGGTCGGCCTCGGCATCAACGACTTCTCCACCCCGCTCAACCCCGGCGAGCAGTGGGCCGACACCGCCGCGCTCGCCGCCGACTTCCGGGCCGCCTACCTGGATTTCCTGGCCAAGCTCCGCCTCCGGTACGGCCCCGGCACGTCCATCGTGCTGACCTACCCGACGATGTCCGGCACCCCGCTGGCGGACAGCGTCGAGCAGGTCGTCCGGGAGCGCAACAGCCAGGGCGACAGGCGGGTGTCGGCGCTCCACTACGACAACGACGCCCTCGGGTTCGACCTGCTCGGCTGCGACTGGCACCCGTCGCTGCACGACCACCGGCTTCTGGCAGGCGCGCTCGGCCGCTTCATCGGGACGCTGCCCGTGCGGTGGTGACGGTCCGGCCGTCCTGGTGGCGTTCCAGGACGGCCGCAACCCGCCCCAAGAGCCGTCGTCGGCCGCGTTGATCACGTGAACCGGGCGGGGAGCGAGGGCAGGCCGAGCCCGAACGGCAAGAGGAAGATCCTCACGACGGCAGGGCTGCTGGTCGCCGATGGCGGATGTCGCGGCGAAGGCGGCGTCTGAAACCCGCCAGCATGGTCGCCGTCGGTCGGGCGAGAGTCCGCGTGATGTACGGTGCGGTGCTCGATGCCGAGGGGTCTCGGATCGAGGTCGGGGAGGCGTCGGTGATCTGCGAGAACGCAGGTTGGGCGGGTCCGCGGTCGCCGGCGATCAGCCGGTGCTCGTCGGCGACCACGTCTTCGTGGGACCGCACGCCACGCTGCTGGGCTGCGAGGTCGGCAGGTGCAGCCATGTGGCGACCGCCGCGACCGTCCTGCTGCTGCTTCAGGAACAGCAGCGGGGCGCCGGCGTGACACCCGGCCTTCCAGGTCACGGGGTCGGCTCCCTCGGTGGTGGAGGAGAAGGTGACGGTGACGGGCTTGTCGCCCTGGTCGACGAGGTAAACGCCGCACTGCTGGACGCTCTTGCCCGGCTGCACCATGCCGTAGGGCACGGCGGATCGGCAGCCCTTGGGGCCGTTGCTGCCGATCGCGATGAGGGTGAGCTTGCGCAGGGTCTGTCCGCTCTCGGTACGCAGGGAGACCGCCTCGTCCATGCCCGGGTACAGCTTGGACGTGCCGTTGTTGCGGTACGAGAGCGTGACGAAGTACACCGTGGCGGCCTTCTGCCTGGCGTTCAGCTTGTAGTCGGCGAGCGCTCCGGCGCCGGCCTTGCGCACGCTCTTCAGCGTGACGGTCAGCGGCACGTCCTTGTCATTCGTGTCCTTCCACGTCACCTTGGCCGGCTTGCCCGCGGCCAGCACGCCGCCGCCGACCTCGCCGCCCTCCACCTTCCACGTCCTGGTGACGGACTCGTCACTGTAGGAGACGGTGGCGGGCTTGGCGTCCTCGGGCAGCATCACGACCCGGCACTCGGTCGCCGCCTGGCCGGCCGTCAAGGTTTTCGGAGCCCTCGTACCGACGCACGTCTCCAGCGGGCCGGTGCCGGGCGAGGCCAGGGGGTTGCCGCTGAAGAACGAGACGGCCTTGCCCGCGGTGCCGTCGGCGAGCGCCACGCGGAAGTTCCTGACGGCCATGGCGGGCTCGACCGTACCGGTACCGGCGTTGGCGATCGACACGGTGAGATAGTGCGGCACCATCCCGCGCATGTCGTCGTCGAGCCGCACCCCGTCGAGGTCGTCCACCGAACCCCGTGTGAGCAGGGTCGGGTTGAGCGTCAGCTGGTGCACCTTCTCGTCGCGGCCGGTGTAGCTCACCCGCCGCGGTGCGGTGTCGAGCGTCAGCGGCGTACCGGGGGACGCGGGCTTGTCCGCCGCCTTCGCCGTCTCCACCGCCTCCGGCTTCTCGCCGCCGGCACTCTCGCTGGTGCCGGCGCCTCCACAACCGGCCAGGAGCAGTGCGAGAACACCCGCCCCAGCGATGGTGCTGATCCGTCGGCTGACGCGCTGCACTACAAACCCCCGTCGTTCCTGACTCTCGTTGCAAAGGACCACCCTAGAGGTGACGCGCACCGCTCCTCCGACTGGTGCGGACACACGCCCGTGCTTGCTGAGCGTCCGCCGATGCCGGGCCGACGCCGCGGTTCGAGCCGCCACGCTCGGCGGCCAATCCGCTGCATCGGCGATGCTGTAACCAACGTCCGTGGTCAGTACAACCAGGCGCGCGGCTTCGGGGCCGGGGTGCCGGCCGTGGCTCCGGGCGGCGAAGCCGGCTCGGCGCCTGCGGCAGCGCAACCCGGACAGCTCAGCCGAGCGCCGACGGACTGGATCCGGCCGCCGGTCGGTCGGCCGGGCCGGCCGGTCGCCAGGGCTCAGGCCCCGGCGACCGGACCATCGTCCTCCTGCTGCCCTCCCGGGATCGCTCTCCCGTCCCGGCGTCAGCCGGGCCTCCGCCCCCCGGTGGTCAGCTGATCCAGACCGAGGCGTACACGCCGTCCTCGACGTTCACCTGCACCGGGCGCAGGCCGCGCGCCACCAGGCTGTCGAACCTGCGCTGGTAGGCGGAGGCGGAGGTGTCGATGTAGTGGTACCAGGGCTGGACACCGTCCTTGCGGTACACCGCGGCGAACCGCGTCCCTCCCGGGCCCACCGCGACGGCCGTCGGGCGGTATCCCTCGGCGGTGCGCTCGTTGAAGAACTTCTTGTGCCCGGCGGCCGACTTTCCGTACGAGTAGTACCATCCGCCTCCCTCGCTCTGCCGCCAGACCGCGACGTACCGGGGATCCGACGGCGTGCCGTACACATCAATCGAGACCGGTACGTACCCGTCCGCGTGGGCCTTCCGGTTGTGAGCGGCGAACTCAGCCCCGGTGAGCCCCATGCGGGAGAAGAACCGTTCGGAGCGCTTCTCCCACAGCGCGGCGAACGTCGCACGGCCGGCCGGACCCGTCGCGGACACCGATATCGGCTGATATCCCTGTGCGAGGTACTCGTCGAACCGCGTCTTGAACCCCGCTTCCGACAACCCGCTCCGAGAGATCCAGGCTGTGCCCCCGCCCTTGACCCAGACAGCCGCATACCTCGGTCCTTTCGAGACGCTCACCGTGATCGGCCGGTAACCCCGGCCGCGCAGGCTCTCGAACTGGGCCTGGTGCGTGCTTGGGCTCGCGCCGGAGTACGCGCGGAAGGCCACCCCCGTCGCGGCGTGCGCCGGCGCCGCGACGCCGCACCATCCCATGGCGACCGCGACCGCCGCCGCGAACATCGTCCTCACTCATGCCTCCTCAGACGGCCGACTTGTTCAGCACGGCTCATCCTTGTCACGCTTTGATTGATCACCACCGATCAGTCGTCTGATCAACGAGGCAGGGCGAATGGGCAGGCCAGAACGGAAACTCGATCCCGAGGGCGGGTTGATCGAACGCTTCGCGCACGACTTGCGCCAGTTGCGCGTCGCGGCGGGACAACCGACGTACCGGATCATGGGCTCGCGGGTCGGCTGCTCGCCGAGCAAGCTCTCAGAAGCCGCGAAGGGGCTCCGGCTGCCCAGCCTGTCGGCGGCCCTCGATTACGTACGCGCCTGCGGCGTGACGGACACCGCCGAGTGGGAGCGGCGCTGGCACGAGATCAACGACCAGGTCAAGCAGCATGCCCAGGCCGCCGGCGAACCCGCGCGCATCGAGCCGGACGCGGTGGACGCGACGGATGGGGTGGACGGGGCGGACGCGACCGACGCGACGGACGAAGTCCGTGGCCGGGAGCGCCGGCCACGCGTTCTCTGGAAGGTCGCGGCGGTCGCCGGTACGGCGCTGACGCTCCTCGCGGCCCACGCGGCGTTCATCTGGGCCTCGGGCGACGCCGTGCCGGACGCACCCACGCGGTGCCGTTCGCCGCACGCGACGGCGCGCGTGCCGATATCGATGCAACCGTGTGTCGCGGTGACCGACGGCGCCGTGGTCGCGTCCCTCGACCTGCGCGCGGTCCGAGCGGTCGACGGCGCGGTCGCCTATGTCTGGCTGCACAACGTCAAATCCCGCGCGCCGCTGGCGAAAACCCTCCGTACGTGCGAGTTCGGTGCGCTGGCAGCAGGGCAGGCGCGCGCATGCGGACCGTTCTCGCACGAAGTGCCGCCCGGCCGCTACACCACCGCGGTCGCGGTGGAGCTCGGCCCGCGCCAGAGCGAACCGCCGCTGTGGCGCCGCGGCGCCACAGGAACGCAGAGCCAACAGATCGACACCGCGCCCTGAACCGCCGATGAGCGCCGTCACGTCCTTCTCACAGCAGTTCCGGAAGGAGCTGATCGCCCGCTTCCCCGCTAGGTTCACCGCGTTGAAGCGGGCGCGGAAGCGGCTGCTGCGCAACCAACGTGTATCAACCAGCGGACTTCCTGCTCCACGAAGGCTGTACGTCGTCAGATGTCTCAGCGGCTCCCGGCGGCCAGCAGCAGGTTGGCGTTGACCCGGGCGAGGCCGGAGGTGTTCCTGCCGCCTTCGGTGTACCCGGCCTTGCGCTTCCATCGCCGCCCGTCGTAGTGCAACAGCGTGACCTCGGATGTCACGTCCTGCTCGTAGCCCACTGCCCACACGTCGTCCTCACCGACGGCGGCGACGCCGTACAGCGAGCCCTTCCACTTGGGCGGGTTGACCTGCGTCCAAAAGCTGCCGTTCCAGTGCAGGCCCCAGACGATCCACAAGTTCGGCTCGACAAGTGGAGCCGAACGAAACCGTCCTGGCCATGCATACCCCTACGAATATCGAACCCGGCCCGGCAGCCGGACCGCGCTCCCCGAACCGGCCGGTAATCGCGCTGTCCCTGCTCAGGAGCTCTCGCTGCTCAGAGCAGATCTGCCCCAGGCAGATCGTGTCGACGCCGGTCCGGATCGCCTCACAAGATGGACGCATGAGCGAAGAATCGAAACTTCCGCTGTTCAACCCACGAATCAGACGCGAACTCTATGAGCAGCGTGTTCTCGTTCTCGACGGCCCTCTCGACGACGACAATGGGACACTGCTGGCCACCCAGCTGATGGCACTCGCCACGCAGGATGCGTCGTCCGATATCGCCTTGTGGATTCATTCCCCAGGTGGCTCGGTCCCGTCGATGCTTGCGATCCGCGACATCATGCGCCTCATTCCCTGTGACGTATCGACCCTCGTCCTGGGTATCGCTTACAGCGCCGGGCAGTTCTTGCTGTCGTCGGGGGCCCGCGGGAAGCGCCGCGCTCTACCGCACTCACGCGTCCTGATGCACCAAGGCTCGGCGGGAATCGGTGGCACCGCGGTCGACATCGAACTGCAGGCCGGCGACCTTCGGCATACGCGCGACACGGTGCTCGGTCTGATTGCCGAGGACACAGGTCAGCCTGTCGAGCGCATATTCGAGGATTCTCTGCACGATCGTTGGTACACGGCACAGGAAGCGCTGGACTACGGCTTCATCGACGCCATCGTGCAGAACTTCGACGAAATCGCGCCACAAAACCGCCCACGGCTCGGATTCGGCGTCACCCAAGGAGTCGGCCAGTGACCACATATACGATCCCGAACGTCATCGCCTCGAACCCTCGTGGCGAGCGGATCATGGATGTCTACTCGCACCTGCTCACCGAGCGGATCGTCTACCTGGGCACGGCAATCGACGCGGGCGTCGCGAATGCGCTCATCGCGCAGCTGATTTTTCTGGACTCAGACAACCCCGAGGCGGAGATCCAGTTCTATATCAACTGCGAAGGCGGAGACCCGAGCGCGATGCTCGCGATCTACGACACCATGCGCCATATCCGCCCGCGGGTTTCGACGACCTGTGTGGGACAGGCCGTCGCGGTGGGTGCCGTACTTCTCGCCGCGGGCGCCGAAGGCAAACGTGCCGCTCTCCCACACGCGCGGATCATCCTGCACCAGCCGGCAGCCCAGGGGCGCGGAACGATCCCCGATCTCATCTTGCAGGCCGACGAGGTCGTACGTGTCCGGGCGGACATCGAGCGCATACTTTCACGGCACACCGGCCAGACGGTCGAGACCCTGCGCGCCGACACCGATCACGATCGCGTGTTCACCGCTACCGCGGCCTTGGAGTACGGGCTCCTCGATCAGATCATCGAGGAGCGTTCATAGGCCCGTGGACAACCCCGGCAAGCCGCGCTACGCGGCCAGAGCATACGCCGCCGAGCAGGTGGCACCTCTCGACGCGCCCTGCTGAGCAGGCCGCAAACTCTCGGCAACGGCAAGGGTCAGATCGACCAGGGTCACATCCAGCGCCCCGGCGACCGCGGCGATCATTTCGCTCGACGGCTCCTTGACGCCTCGTTCGATCTCGGAGAGATATTGCGGCGAGACTCCGGCGCGGCTTGCCGTCTCGCTCAACTTCTCGCCCCGCTCATGGCGAAGCCCTCTCAAGCGCTCACCGAGCACCTGCCGCCACAGCGGCTCGCGGGCCGGAGACGGCTCGGGGGCAGTCCGATTGATCGCTGGACGCGACGGCATGGATGAGGCCATACCTCACCATAGGTCGATGGCGCGTTCGAGTTCTGCCGGCTTCGCGCAGAGCAGAACCGTCTCCGCCTCCCCTTGCCCAGCCGGAGGCCATTCGCGCGCTCACCGAGCGGTCGTCGCGGCGGCGACCACTCGGTGAAGCCGAAGACCAGTTACGTGAGCACCGCTTGCGCAGGTGGTGTTCCTTCATGATGAGGATCCGGTCGAGTCCTGCCGGAGCTGAGCCGCCGAACGCAGCGAACCCAGATCAAACCCTGTGACCCACTATTCGGCTCGCCGGTGTGGCGGCTGCGGCACGGGCTGTTCCAAGGGATCGGCACACCCGGCGAGGTGTACGACGCGGCCCCGTACCTGGTGCCGTACCTGCTGGAGGTCGCGAGGATCGCGCGAGCCCCACCGCGGGCTGGTCGTGGACCTGATGACCGGCATCGCGTCGGCTCAGCCGCATCGTGACGTGTTCCGGGATCCTGCCTCCGGACCCGAGCCCGACCACGCGGCACCCGCGCGGGCGGCCATGACCGCCGACGTCGACGCGACACAAGCTGCCCGCTCAAATCCAAGTCGTCGCTGGTTTCGCGTGTCACCCCGGGCACCGTCCACGTGGGCAAACCACGCGGACAACTCCGGAACGGACGCCACCTTCAGAGCGCCGCCTCGGCTCTGATGTGATCGGCTGGAGCAGCGCCGAATCTGGGAGAAGCGCACCGACCGCCTTGGACCAGCCGCCACCGGCGGGAAGGAGCGCAAACAGTGGATTTCGGGGCCGGGCCGATAATGGGCCGATGAAGGTA
This sequence comes from Nonomuraea sp. GTA35, assembly GCF_041950525.1. Lineage (NCBI taxonomy): Bacteria > Bacillati > Actinomycetota > Actinomycetes > Streptosporangiales > Streptosporangiaceae > Nonomuraea > Nonomuraea sp. GTA35. The sequence continues at coordinate 15,856 of NZ_JBGNUV010000031.1, forward strand.
CGTATCGGGATAGCGCCGCCACCTGGAGACACCCCCGACCACCTCGCCGGGCTCGCGGAGCGGGCCGAGGCTCTCGGGATCGACTCGCTGTGGCTGTCGGAGATCGTCCACGGGCCGTCCGTCGAGCCCATCGTCGGCATGGCCTACACGCTGGCCGCCACCCGCCGGCTGAAGGTCGGCACGGGGGTGGCGATCCTGCCGGGCCGCCACCCGGTGCGGGTGGCCAAGCAACTCGCATCGCTGGCCGCGCTCGCCCCCAGGCGCGTGCTGCCGGCCTTCGGGCTGACGCCGGCCAGGCCCGCCGAACGGGAGGCGTTCCCTGTTCCGGGGCCACGCGGCGCGGTGTTCGACGAGTCGCTCGAACTGCTCAGATTGCTCCTGCGGCAGGAGAAGGTGACCTTCCGCGGCGAGTTCTTCACGGTGGAGAACGCCGAGGTCGGCCCGCTGCCGGCCAAGCCGCTCGACATCTGGGTCGGCGGCAGCGGGGAGCGCGCCCTGCGCCGCGCCGGCCGGCTCGCCGACGGCTGGCTGGCCAGCTTCCTCACCCCTGACCAGGCCGCCGCCGGCCGTACGGCGATCGCGGCACACGCGGCCGAGGCCGGCCGCGAGATCGAGGCCGACCACTACGGCATCAGCCTCGCGGTGGCCGCGACCGAGATCCCCGCCACCGCGATCAACGCCATCGCCCGGCGCAACCCCGGCGCAGACCCCGCCGAGATCGTCCCCGTCGGCTGGGCCGCCGCCCGCCACCTGATCGGGCGCTTCGTCGAAGCCGGGATCACCAAGTTCGTCGTACGGCCCGCCACGCCCGTGTCCTCGGCCGAGCGCTGGCTCGACGAGTTCGCCGACCACCTCATGCCGCTGCAGAACTGAGCACAACCCTGACCGTCGTGCTCTGAACTAGGGGCTTGCTGCATGATCGCAGCAGCGGCTGCGACCATCGCCCGGTGTCGCTGTCGCTTGTCCACCGGTCGGTGGAGGGCTTGTTCGACCTGCTGACAGTGCTTGTCCACCCAGGTGTGTCCAAAGACGTTGAGGTACTGGTGCTCAGCCACGAGAACAGGCACTCGGCCGTCAACGCGGTGGCCGGCCACTGAACCGCCCCGGCTTTGATGGAGACCTTGGTGTGCCCCGGGTCGGCGTGAACGCAGGATTCGTCGCACGGTCGCCTCACTGACCTGCATGCCGAGGCTGACCAGTTCGCCGTGGACCCGCCGATACCCCCACCTCGGGTTCTCTCGTGCCAGGCGTATAACCAACTCCCGGACCTCCTTGCTCATCGCAGGACGGCCGGCGCGGTGCGGGTAGGTCCACGAGCGTTTGATCAGACGCCGATGCGCGGCCAACAAGGTACCCGGGGTGACCAGCCGATGAGCTCGGGGCACCTCGGCAGGAAGCGGACCAACGCCGCCAAGAGCGCCCGATCGGCCCAGTCCGGCTTCGGCCGGGCGACCTGGCGCTTCCATGCGGCACCCGCATGCCGGAGCACCATGATCTCGACGTCCTCGAATGCCTGTCCACGCCCCGGCAACACGAGCCAGCCAAACACCCGAATCAAGGTCAGATACAGCAGACGAACAGACACAAGCCCCGATCTTGCCCTACCGCCTTCGGTGGTCAAACCCGCAGATCAAGCACCACGCGAGGAGTCATGAAACGGCACAGGGTCCGCGCTGGCCACTCTCCGCTCCCGGGACTACGCGTGGGCGTTCAGCTCGCGGGCGGTAATGTTCCTCGGCTGCTTCGCCGTCTCCTCGTTCGGCCTCTCCATCCTCAGCGACTACATCCGGCTGCCCGCCGGGCTGGCCCCGGCCGAGGCGCTGATGCTGCAGATCACGGTCCAGACGGCCTTCCTGGCCCTCGGGACGATCGTCGCGGGCCCGCTGGCGGACCGGGCTGAACCGGCACAAGCTGTTCGTGCTCATCTCCTCACTGACGCTCATGGTCCTGCGGGTGCGGAGCAGCCGGTAGAACCCCGTACGCGCCGCCTCCTCCGCCCCGAAGTGACGCGGAGGAGACGCGCGTCGCGGGTGAAGGTCAGCGGTGCAGCGTGAGCGGCAGGCTGCTCCACCCGTGCGCGATGAACGACGGCACGTGTCCCACCTCACTCGCGTCCACGGCCAGCTGAAGGTCAGGGAACCGGGCGAACAGGGCGGGCAGGGCGGCCAGCGCCTCCTGGCGGGCGAGCGGGGCCCCGATGCAGCGGTGCACGCCGATGCCGAAGGCCAGGTGCTCGGCGCTCTGCCTGGTCGGGTCGAACCGGTCGGCGTCCTCGCCGTGCTGGTCGGGGTCGTGCCCGGCCGCCAGGTAGCTGGTGATGATCGCGTCGCCCGCCTCGATCCGGACGCCGCCGATCTCGATCGGCTCGATGGCGAAGCGCAGCGGCAGGTTGGCGATCGACGGCGCCCAGCGCAGCGTCTCCTCGATCACCGCGTCCCAGGAGATCTCCCCGGCCAGCACCCGGCCGAGGTGGTCCGGATGGGTGAGCAGGGCGTGCACGGCATTGCCGATCAGGTTGACCGTGGTCTCGTGCCCGGCCGCGATCAGCAGCAGCAGGGTGTCGCACAGCTCGGTCTCGCTGAGCGAGTCACCGCTGTCACGGACGTTGATCAGTTCGGTGGTCAGGTCGTCACCCTGGTGCTCGCGCTTGTAGGCGACCAGGGCGGGCAGCACCGTGGCGATCTTGGCGGCCGTGGCCGCCGCCTGCTCCGGGGTGGCGGTGGTGTCCATGATGGCCTCCATGACCTGGGCCATCTCCTCCCGCATGTGCGCGGGAACGCCGAACAGCTCGCAGATCACCCGCATCGGCAGCGGGTGGGCGTAGGCGGCGCGCAGGTCGACGGGCTGACCGGGCGGCTGCGCGGCCATCGCGTCCAGCAGCTCCGCGACGATCTGCTCGACGATCGGCTGCATGGCCTTGCTGCGGCGCGCGGTGAAGCTGGGGGCGATCAGCTTGCGCAGCCGGCGGTGTTCGTCGCCGTACGCGCTCAGCATGTTGGACACGCCGATCCAGGTGATGATCCAGGACCAGCCCGGCGTGGCGAACGCCCGCTCCAGCTGCCCCCAGTGCCGCTTGTCCTTGCTCACCCGTGGATCGAGGATGAGCTGCTTGAGCAGGTCGTGCCGGGTGACCGCCCAGGCCGGGATGCCTCCGGCGAGCTCTACGAGGACCAGGGGGCCGAGGTCGCGTAGTCGCCGGACCTCCCCGGGGAGGTCGGTGCCGAAGGGGTCGAGGACGACGGGGGCTGAACTGCCCAAGGGGATTCTCCTGGCTGATCAGGTCGAATGGGAGTGAAACGCACCGGCAGATGCGCCAGCGCGCGGTGGAACGGGCCCGGCCGCCACGAGAGCTCCTCGCGCGGCACGGTCAGTTCCAGGTCACACAGGTGAGAGGTCAGGCGCTCGATCGCGGTCATCGCGATGATCATGGCCGGGTCGCTGGCCGGGCAGCGGTGCGCCCCGGCGCCGAAGCCCAGGTACGCGCCGCCGTCGGAACGCAGTTCCTCGGGCACGTTGGTGGGCTCGGTGTTGGCCGCGGCGTAGGAGACGAGGACCAGTTCGGCCGGCTGGATCCAGGTGCCGTGGAAGTGCACGGGCTGACGGACGAAATAGGGCCCGTAGTTCGACATGGCGGGCTCGGCGCGCAGGGCTTCCATCAGGGCGTCGTACGTGCCGAGCGCGCCGTTGGTCAGCGAGCTGTAGTAGCGGTCGTCGCTGACCATCCGGGAGATCGTGTTGGAGATCAGGTTGGCCGTGGGCTCGTACGCGGCGGCCATCACGAGCACGAGGGTCTCGGCCAGCTCGTTGGGCTGGAGCGCGGCCGGATGGTCGATGAACCAGGACGTCAGGTCGTCGCCCCGCTGGGCGTGCTTGGACTGGACCAGCTCGCCGATGTAGCGGCTGAACGCGTCGCTGCCCCGCTTGCCCCTCTCGCCGTCGGCCTCCATCAGGTCCGCCATGGCCTTGATCAGGCCGGCGCTGTCGGAGTCGGGCCGGCCGAAGAGCGAGTTGAAGATGCGGGCCGGGATGGGCTGGGCGAACTCGGAGACCAGGTCCGCCTCGCCCTTCGCGGCGAACTGGCTGATCAACGAGTCCGACACCTCGATCACCATCTGGCGCAGCCTGTGCGGCTGGACCAGGTCGAAGCAGTCGGAGATCACCTTACGGAACCGGGCGTGCTCGGCCCCGTCCGACATCAGCGCGTTCGGCCGGTAGCCGAGCATGGCGACGGGTCCCGCGGCCTCGGGGGTGTCGGGGAGCCGCGCCTGCCAGGCACTGCCGTTCTTGATCCAGACGCCGCCGACGTTGGTGAGCACGTCGAGCGCGGCCTGGTAGCCGATCACCAGGTGGGCCTCGATGCCGGGGGCGATCTCCACGGGCGCGACCGCGCCGTGCCGCCGGCGCAGCTCCGCGTAGACGGCCTGCGGGTCCCTGGCGTACTCCGGCCCGTAGAGGCGGCCCGCGTCGGGCATGTAGCGCAGAGTCATGACAGCACCAGCTCTCTGATGTGCTCCACCAGCGCGATCAGCGAGGCACGGGCGGAGACGGGGTCGCGTGCGTCGCACACCACCAGCGGCGTGCTCGGCTGGAGGTCCAGCGCCTGGCGCAGCACGTCCGGCGGGTAGTCCGGCGAGTCGGGGAAGTGGTTGACGGCCACCGCGTAACGCAGGCCGGCACTCTCCACCAGGTCGAGGACGGCGAAGCTGTCGTCGATCCTGCGGGTGTCGGCCAGCACCAGGACCCCCAGCGCGCCACGGACCAGCTCGTTCCACAAGACCTGGAACCGGGTCTGCCCCGGCGCGCCGAACAGGTACAGCACCACCCCGGGCATGGTGAGGCGGCCGAAGTCGATCGCGGTGGTCGTGGTCGTCTTCTCGTTCACCCCGGTGAGGTCGTCCACCAGCGTGCCCGCCTGGGTGAGCACCTCCTCGGTGTTGAGGGGCTTGATCTCCGAGAGAGCGCCCACCAGGGTCGTCTTGCCCACGCCGAACGGCCCGGCGATGACCAGCTTGACCGGTATGTGTTCGGTACTGATACGGCTTTCAGAGAGCGCGGAGGCCACTGAGCACCAACTCCAAGATCTCAATGTCGGGCAGATCGGTGGCCGGCGGATCGCGGGTCAGCAGCGTTCCGCTTCCGACCAGCCCTGCGACCAGCAACCGCACCACGCAGTACGGCAGGCCCAGGTGCGCGGCGCACTCGTACACCGACAGCGGCCCGTCCCGCAGCAGAGTCAGCAGATGAGACCCCGGGGGGTCGAGCCCGTTGGTGGCGGCGTCGGGCGCGATGTAGACCAGGGTCGTGCGCTCGACGTGGATGTGCTCGGGTACGGTCAGTCGCGCGGCGGCCATGTAGTCAGGGACGACCCGCCGCCGTTGTCGTCCGGAGGTCATGCCCGGACGCCTGGCGTCCTGGCCGCGCTGGCCTCGTCGAGAGCCTTGATCAGTTTCTGCACCTGGAGCTGCACCTCGTAGGCCAGCGTGCCGATGTTGACGCCGCCGGTGGCGGCGACCACGATGGCGGCGCGGTCGCCGGCCGGGGCAACGTAGTAGTAGCCGTTGCCGGCGGAGATGACGATGTCCACCACCTCGTCGTCGGCGCCGTTGCCGAGGCCCGCGCACAGGGCTCGCGCGGCCCCGAGCACGGAGCTGGTCATGGCGGCGGCCCGCTCGCCGCTCTCGGTGGTCACGTTGGCCGAGCCGCCGAGGATCAGCCCGTCACGGCTCAGCACCACGCCGCTGGCGACACCGGGCAGCGCGAGCAGGGGTGAAAGGACCCAGGACACGTCGAGGGGCAACGGGCGACCCTTGGCCTGGACCCTGCCGGAAGCGCTGTGAGCGTCCATGGAACGGTCATTTCCCTTCGGTTGCGTCGTGCTGCTCGGTGGGGAGCGCTTCGCGGCGACCCGCTTCGGCTCCGGCCTGGAAGTCGCCCCATCGTTTCTGGGCCTCTTCCGGGGTGGTGAGCAACCTGCCGCCCGTACCGCCGGAACCGCTGCCCGTGGTGGCCGGCGGAGGGCTGGTGTCACGCGGCTGCTGGCGGCGGCGCTGTGGCAGCGGCGCCAGTTCCTCCGCCGACCGCTGCAGGGGCGCCGTGACGGGCTGAGACCGTGCCGAAGAGGTGGCCGGCTCGGGCCGCGCGGCTGAGGCGACCGGCTCGGGCCGGGGGGCCGCCGTCGGCTCCCGACGGGCGGTGGGAACGGACACGGGCTCCGGCCGGGCGGCCAAGGCGGCGGGAATGGGATCCCGGCGGATGGCCGTGGCGGCGGTCGGGGCGGCCGCGCGCACCGGCTCGGGCGCGAGCACCGACGGCCGGCTGTCCTCCGGCATCTCCACCAGCAGCGCGGTGGGGATGTTCAGCACGGCCTGCACCCCGCCGAAGGCGCTCTTCTTGACCGTGACCTGCATGCCGTAGTGCGCGACCTGGCGGCCGATCGCCGCCCAGCCGGTGCGGGGCGGGTTGCCCAGGTCGACCAGGCGGACCGGATGGTTGCCGCTGAGCAGGCGGCTTGCGCGGGCGTACTGGTCCTCGTTGAGGCCGACGCCGGCGTCGTCGATGACGATGGCGGCGCCGTTGTTGGTCTCGTGCACGGCGATGGTCACCTTGAGCGTGCCGTGGGAGTGGTGCACCGCGTTGGCCAGCAGCTCGGCGGTGATGAACAGGATCGACTCCGCGGCGCGGGCGGCGACCCCGATCCGGCGGCGCAGGTGGTTGGCCGGGCCCTCGATGCGCAGCTCGAAGTTCTCCACCCGCGAGACGGCGCCCACCACCAGGTCCACCAGGTAGGTGTCGTCACGCGACAGGCCGGGGGTGGCGCCGCAGGCGATGCCGGTGACCTGCATCCGGCGGATGATCAGCTCGTTGAACATGTCGAGTCCCAGCACCTCGCGCAGCAGCGCCGTGTGCTCGTCGCCGCTGTAACGCTGCTGCACGCCGGCGAGCAGGTCCTGGGCGCGCAGGGCCTGGCTCTGCACGCGGGACATGGCGCCTCTGATGACGGCCTGGGCGCTCTCGTCGATGCGTTCGGCCTCCTCGCGGATGCCGCGGGCGAGGGCGTCGAGGACGGCGCGGTGCTGCCGGTCGATGTCCGTGCCGGCGAGCGCCTGGTTCTGCATGCCGGGCACGATCACGTGCGGGGCGCGCAGGTGGGACAGCAGGGCGGGGATCCGCTTGTTGATCAGATGGTCGGTCTCGGCGCGTACGAGGTCGTGCTGGGCGCGGGCGTCGCGCACCTGGTCCGCGTTCTCCTGGACCTTGCGCTCCGCCTGAAGCAGGCGCTGGCTCCAGGCACTGGACTCTCGGGTCAGGCGGTCCTGTACCTGACGGTTCTGCGCGAGTTGCCCGCGGGCCTGGGCGAGCCGGCCGCGTACGCGCAGGTAGAGGATCAGGACGCCCGCGAGGGCGAGCACGAGGACGGCGATGCCGATCACCGTCGGGACGCTGAAGGAGTCTGGCGGCATGAAAGTCCTGGGGTCGGGGGGTGTCGTCGGGATCTGTCGACCGCCGCGAAAGGCACGCGCTAGCGGTGAGTGCCGGTCCCGTCCGGTGGCCGGTCGGGGCCGCGCCGATCTGGCGCGTGCCCTTCGGCGTCGTCGGCGTCGCTGGAAGCCTGGTGCGGCTCTGCCCGGTGCGGCTTCGCCTGGTACGGCTCCGCCTGGCGTGGCTCTGCCTGATTCGGCTGTGCCTGATACGGCTCCGCCTGAGGCATCGCGACGCCGAACGACGACATGGGAATCCTCGTCTCACTAGAACGACGGCCCAATCGGGTGACCAGTATTCCGCTTAAGTCGCGTTAGTCAACTGTGTGTAGTTCCGCCACTCCGCTCACAGCACCTCGGCGGACGGGTGCGGCGCTCCGCCCCGCATGCGCCACCCGCTCACGACCTGCGCCTCCTCGCCAGGCGGGCACGACCGGACGCCAACTGCCAACCTGACCGGATGTTGTGGCACCAGTTCGCGAAACCCCGCCGCGGAAGACGCCCTCGGGGCTGTGCGCCGCCGGCGCCGCCTCGATCGCGCCGTGCAGAGTGGCGTCGTCGGGCAGCCGGAGGCGATGCTCGTCCGGCTCGTCGTAGAAGGACAGATCGAGCCGGGCCGACCGGTGCCGGCGGCGCCGGCCGCGGCGGCCTTCACCTGCTCTCGGTCTCGTCCTGGAAGATACGGTCAAGGGCGTGCTGCTACGGGTCCCGGATGCCTTCACCGGACCAGAGCTGGAGGCGGCAGCCCGCATGACCGAGGTGAGTGGGGATCCTCGATGGGCCGAAGCTGTAGGGCAGGCCAGGACCGGGGCGGTGATCCAGTATGTGGCCGGTGGGCCGGCACTGATCGGGCGCTACCAGAATGCCTCCCCCGCGGCCCAAGCCCTGTTGCACGCGGCCATGGACGCCCGCCGACTCGGTCACTGGGTGGCGCTGCCCCGGCTCTTGCTAGAACAGGCCGCCGCCGGCCTACCTGAGTGACGACCAGCGGGACCCGCTGGCCGATGACTGGCTGGAACAGGCCTTCATCTACCTGACCGACCCCCGGTCCTGCCGGGGAGCCTTGCCACCCTTGACCCGCATCCGGTCCCGCGCCGGCATCAGTAGCGCCCGACTCGAGCGCGAAGAACCGTCCTACCGGCTGGCGGACTATTGGGAACAACACGGCACCCGCACGCGCCGCCTGATCTGTCCACCGGCGGAATTCTGGGATGCCGCCACCCGGCATGCCGCCACCGCTGACGATCATGTCGCCCTGGCCCAGGCCGCCTTTGACCGAGTCCGCTTTCGGGATGCTTTCGACCTCTGGCAATGGCCTGCTGATGCCGGCGACACCTGGGCACTGCGGATGTTGGTCTGGCTGCGGGAGAAGGCAGGAAACCTGGAGGAGACCGAACGTCTCATCCGCGCCGCCGCCGACATGCTGGACCGCTCGACCGCCGACCCCGAGCACGCCCGGACATTTCCCGTTGACGGTCACCGGCAGCGGCTCACCGGCGCGTTCCAGCAGAGTGGCGGCCGCGCTCAGCAGGCGCGGCAGCGAGCGATCAGGGCTAGTCATGGCCCTTCCTCTCACAGCGCGTGTGATGGCCAAGCGGAGCGAGCAACTGCACCGGACGGTAGTGTGCGGGGCGAGTGTGATCCCAAACGCGCGTTTCTGACGCCGGTATTGGCAAGCGGTCCGGCACGGGACCATGGTCGACAATGGCCCCGCCCGGGCGCTCACCGCAGCGCCGAACCCCGCCGCCTTGACGGGGCTGTCATGCGGCCCCCGCGCGGGAAGGCCGATGCCGCGCTGCACGTGTTGGCCTCCGGCGAGCCCTTCCCGCGTGGGGTCGGCCCGCACGAAATGACGGCTTCTGTCCGCCGGGCGGGGCGGCGCGAGACGCGCCTTGCCACACATACCGAACGCCTGACGGCCTTCCGCCGCTCCGCTCCGAGGGGCGCGACTTGCGAGCCTGGTGCGCGGGCGGAGGCACGAGAGCGGTTGCGGTGCCACCGCTCCGCCGCCCAGCAGGCTCAGCCGCCTTCAGCCACCCCCGCCCCCGGCGCGGCGGCGACGTCTCCAACCCCACACCGCGCATCCGGAAAGCGCCCGCTCATGACCACGGATACGGCCGTGCCGGGCCCCTGTGGCTGGCGGGACGAATATTACGGTCCTTGGTGATTCTCGACCCAGAGTAGCGGAGATATCACGCTAGCCCGCGCGTGGTCGGGGCTCGTGTGTCCCAACTGCTCGACGCCTGCAAGGGCGGCCGTTCCTCGCTGACTCGCGCCGCCGTCTCCGCCGAACGGCGGCGGCATGCACGTGGTTGTTCCCGCCTCGCGGAAACATCGACGCGGGAGTTCAGCGGCCCAAGGAATAAGGAGAAGACCATGGCCGACCCGATTCTGCTGTGGAACAAAGTCGCCCTCGAAGCCGACCGTGTCAGTCACACCAACGGACAAGGAGAGCAGACCGGCCCTACGCGCAGCTCGCGCTCGCTGGCGATCGTACATCTGGCGATGTACGACGCGTTTGCCGGGATCACCAACGATTCGGCGCAGTTGCCGCGCTACATCAACGATCCGCCGTCCCCCGGAGGAGCGACGCCGGAGGCCCTGAGCGTAGCCGTCGCGGCGGCGGCGTACACGGCACTCGTGAAGCTCTATCCGAGCCAGAAGCCGTTCTTCGATGGCATCTTCGAAGGAGAGGGCGATCCCGCTTCCACCGCACACAAATTCGGCGAGGCGGTTGGACGGGCGATTCTCGCCGACCGCGAGATGGACCCCGGCGCCGGCGGCGACTACAAGCCTTCACCACTGCCGGGCAAGCACCGCCCCGACCCCGACAACGCGGGACAAGGCTTCTACGCGCCCCACTACGGGGCAGCGTCGAAAGGCTTCGGCATCACAGCGCGCCACGAGCTCGCGGCTCCGCCCTTCGAAAGCAATGCCTACCTCGACGCGGTCAAGGAAGTCCGAGGGAAGGGCATCGCCCCCGAACTCGCCGGGACGCTTCCCGGACATCTCGACAAGCGCACACCTGACGAGACGGTCGTCGGGATCTACTGGGGCTATGACGGCGCGTTGGAGATCGGGACGCCGCCGCGCCTCTACAATCAGATCGTCCGTAAAGTTGCGATCGCGCAGAACAACACGCCCGCCGCCAATGCCCGGCTCTTCGCGTTCGTGAACGTCGCCATGGCGGACGCGGGTATCCTCGCGTGGGACCAGAAGTACATACACAATTTCTGGCGGCCGGTGGTCGGCATCCGGGAGCACGATGCGTTCTTCGGGCCTGCGGCGCCTCAGGCCGGCCATGACATCAGCAACGACGCTGACCCGCAGTGGCGGCCGCTCGGTGCTCAGAACACGAACCGGATGGGTTCGAAGGATTTCACGCCGAACTTCCCGGCGTACCCGTCCGGCCATGCGACGTTCGGCGCCGCGGCATTCCATGTCACCCGTCTCTTCTACGGTCAGGGCGGGACGCTCGAGGGCACTGGCAGCAACCTTCTGAAGAAGGACACGCTCTTCAACGGTCTCGATTTCGTCTCCGACGAGCTCAACGGCATCAGCGTCGACGTCCACGGCACCGTCCGGCCGCGCCATCGCCGTAACTTTCCCGACGGTCTGTGGCAGATGATCCTCGAGAACGGCATCAGCCGCGTGTTCCTGGGTGTGCACTGGGTGTTCGACGCGTTTCTCAAAGACACAGTCTCGGCGATCAAAGAAAAGACCGGCGGCAAATATACGGGCGGCGTACCGCTCGGCCTTCTGATCGCGGAAGACGTATTCAACTTCGGTGACTGCAAGGCGCCGAAGAAGTCCACCGTCCCGCCAAGAACGCCCGTTGAGGCCCCGGCTGTGATGGAGGGTGCCGAAACCTTCTCCAGCACGTTCCGTCCCGACATACAGGCCCGGTAGCACCAAGGTCGTGGCACGGCAGGCCTCCGGTTTCCGGCCGGTCGGCCGTATCGCGGCGCCGGCTGTTTCCCCATCCGGTGGCGTGATCCGCCGCCGGTTCGAGGCTTCGCCTGGGTTGGGAATGCGCCGCCCGGATCACTGAACACTTTCATCCTGCGTAGCGGCCTTCTTCGATGAGGTGCAGGACGAGGATGGTCTGCACGATCGTGGTGGCACGGTGTGGGCAGCAGCGCAGGTGGGTCAGGACCTTCCAGGTCTTCAAGGTGGCGACGGCGCGTTCCCCGCGGGTGCGGGTGCGAGCGTGCGCGCGGTTGACCGAGCGCTGATGGCGCGACAGCGTCGCCTACGCCGACGACCTTGAGGCCGACCACCACCTGGTCCGGCATCGCCCGCGCCTGCCAGGACATCGCCCTGCCCGAGACACCGGCCGAGACGCGGGCTGAGACGCGGGCTGAGACGCGGGCCGAGCCCGCCCTTCCGTAGCCGCGCGCTCTCACCGGCCCGGCCGCTGCCCAGGGCCGGCGCTCATCCGAACGGTGATCTTCCCAGCGGATTTCTCCCGGTGACCGCAGACGACGTGACCGCAGACGGCAACGTCGCCTTCGCCCGGCTGCGGCACGCGCTGCGGGAAACGCCTCCAAGGTCGCCCTCGGCTCCGCAACCGACCGGCCGCGTCAACCCTGCGTCTCTGCCCAGGCGAACTCCGGGCAAATGCCACGCTTGATGAGATCCTGACCGGCGATCTTCAGCTCGAACATGGCCGGCACGTTCGGCTCCACCCCCGACGTCCAGCAGGACTCCAGGTCGGCCAGCAGCCGGGTCAGAATCTTCCGGAACTTCAGAGAGAGGCCCGGTTCCGCCGTCGAGTGCTGGAAGTGGAAGACCTCGGGCAAGGTGACGGGCGCGCCGTCGAAACTCCAGCGACCATCGACCTTGATCAGCCGCTTGCCCACGTACAGCTCTTTGAACAGGTAGTAGTGGGCGTGGCTCGTTCTCTCACCGGTGGGCGAGTCGGGCGAGTCGGGTACGCCTTCCCCCTCGCTCTTGATCCGGTCGATCGTTTCGATCGCGTCGGCGACGGTCCGGATCGGCGGCGCGAAGGGGACGCTCACCGCGTGGGCGTCCGGATAGATGTCGGGACAGGTCTCCCGGAACGTCTCGATGATCGTGTCGTAGAAGGCGCCGATCGTGGGCGGCGGCAGCCTTTCCATGCGGTCGACCGGGGGGAAATCCGGGTGCTCAATCTGCATGAACACCGCGAGCTGATCCTTGACCAGTGGTTTCAGGTCGACCGCCATCGGCTGGGGGATGCCGCCGGGGAGTTCGTGCACCGGGTAGTCGGGGAGAAAGCCCGGGTAGGTCACCGACGGCGTACCGCCGATCGCCGTCAGCAGGTTCCCCGCCAGCGCGAAGTGGTACATCTCCTGGCTGACCACCTTGTGCACGACGCCCTCGGTACGGTCGGGATCACGCTTGACCGACCATTGCGCGCACAGGTAAGGCGGAATGGTGGCGAACTCCAGCTGCATCGCGAGCTGCAACGCGCCCTTGAGATCATCCAGGCAGAGGATGCGCGCCTCGACGTACTCCCTGAGCGCCTTCACCCGGGGAGTTCCCGTCATCGCTTGCTTCATGTCACAACCCGAGCTTCCTGAGTTCTTCCTCGACGATCGATTTGGCTTCGGGCGAGACGCCCGGAAAGGCCTGGAGCGGCACGTTGCCGATATAACCGATGGCCTGGAATCCGATGTCGGAGGTGAAATAGCCGCCGACCACCAGATAGCGAATCCTGACGAAGAAGGCCCGGTTGTCGGTCGCGTCGTCAGGAGACGCGATGACATCGACGATCTTCCGCCGCATGGCGTCGTCGAGTTCGAGGAAACCGGCCCCGAAGCGGCGCTGCGACTCCTCGTCGACCATCAAGAGGCCGCTATGGATGACCATTCGGTGTTTCTGCTGGGTCTCGTACGGAGCGCTGACCCAGTCGTCGATGAAGTCGACGATTCCCATCTCGCTCGGCGCCGGATAGTCGGCGGTGCCCGGCAGGATGATGTCACCAAGCACCGCGATCAGGGCCCGCTGGTGCTCCGACAGCGTGCGCGGCCACGGCGTGTACGGGGTGACGAGGTTGGGATCGGTGCCGTAACCCTGCGGCGCGGCACGGCCGCCGGGCACCCCGTCCCGGTACATCGTCTCCCGCCACTCCCAGCTCACCGGAGCGGCGAGGTCATCGGTGGTCACAACGCACCTTCCTTCATCAGATCGAAGATCCGGGCCGAGCCGCGCGCGGCGATGGCCATGATCGTGAGCGTCGGGCCCTTGTCCGGGCATGACACGAACGAGGCACCGTCGAGGACGAACACGTTCCGCGCCTCCCAGCACTGGTTGTAGGAGTCGACCACCGAGTTCTCCGGGGAGGTTCCCATGCGCGCGCCGCCGACCTCATGAACCGCCCCGCCAGGCCGCGGCATCCTGAACGGGGCGGGATCCGGCGCCCCTCCCAGCAGCGTGAACACTTTGTCGAAGGTGACCTGCATGTGCTTGGCCAGCTGGATCTCCGACTCCCCCCACTTCCAATGAAAACGCAGCACTGGAACGCCCCATTTATCCCTGACCTTGGGGTCGAGATCGCAGAACGAGTCTTCGTTCGGGATCATCTCGCCCTCGCCGATCAGGGTGATGAAGGTGCCGTACTTCTTCCGGACCTCGGTGCGCAGTGCATCGCCGTAGGTCTTGCTCGCGGCGGGGACGTAGCCGCCGACGCTCATGGTGGGCATCCTGCGTCCGCCTCGTGGTTCGATGCGATACCCGCGCGGGAAACCGAGCCCCGGCGACGAGTGCAGCCACCACGGTACGTAGATATGTGGCGTGAAGATGCCGTCGTCATTCTGCGGCGGAATATTCTCCAGCATGGGAATCCGCGAGTCGCGGTTGAACTCCACGCTGTCCATGAGATATTTGCCGACGAGCCCCGAGCCGTTGCCGATGCCGTTGGGGAAGACATCGCTTCGCGAATTGAGCAGGATGCGAACGGACGCGAGCGTTCCCGCCGCCAGCACAACCACCCTTCCTCGCACCGGATGCTCCATCCCGGTCAGGCGGTCGTTGTAGCGGACGCCCGTCGCGCGTCCGGTCTCGTCAACGTCGATCCGCGACACCACGGCGTTGCACACGACGGTGAGATTGCCGGTGGCCCGGGCGGGCGGAATGAGCACGGTCGTGCTCTGGAAGTTGGATCGGCTGGAGCATCCGCGGGTGCACGGCGTCGCGTAGAGACAGGCCGCACGGCCGTTCAACGGCCGGGTGAGAACGGCCGAGCGTATCGCCGCCACCTTCATGCCCACCCGTTCGAACGCTCGCGTGAGGGCGATCTCGTGCACGCGCGGCGGCGGAGGCTGGAGATGGACCCCCGGCGGCGAGTCGGGGACGTTCTCGATCCCGTGCGGTAGCCCGGTCACGCCGATGAGGCGCTCGACGTGGTCGTACCAGGGTGCCAGATCGGTGTATTCGATGGGCCAGTCGAAACCGAGCCCGTCTCGCGTCTTCGGTTTGAAGTCATAAGGACCGTAGCGCAGGGCGATTCGGCCCCAATGATTGGTACGGCCTCCCAGCATCCTCGGCCGCCACCAGTAGAATTCGAGATCCTTGTCGGTCTCGGGCGCGTTGGTGTAGGGCTCGCCGTCGATCTCCGGGCCCCCGTCAATGGTCGCGTCGTAGAACCCGTTCGGCTTGTCCGGAGTCAGGACGGACCGCAGCGGGGCGATCTCCTGTGTCTGGAACATCGGCGTCTCGGTTCCGGGATCATAGTCCCGGCCCGCCTCCAGCATCAGGACGCGAAGGCCCTTCTTGCACAGTTCGTGGGCCGCCATTCCCCCGGCCGCGCCCGAACCGACGACAATGACGTCGAATCTCGTTGCGTCAGACATGCCACCCTGCCCCACCCGATCCATTCTGCGGAGAAATTCCCGAGCCCGCCAGAATTCATGCGTAATCATTGTTTTGCCGTTCACGGGACGGCGACCCACTTTCGGAGCCGCCGCGGCGGGAATAATGCAAGGCTTACGAGAGGTTCCCGCGGGCGCTAGTACGGCAGCCGCCATTTGTCATGTGAGCTGGGATGATGTGCGACTGGTCGGTACCGTCTTCTGACGGGATTCCCAGACAACGAAAGCAGCCGCTCGTGATCATGTCTGTGTGACGAGAACAAGATCCAAAGCGGCTGCTGCACTCATCGCAGAGGCCAGGCGTGTGCAACGGAACCAGGGCTGGGCACGTCGTCGGTCGATCAGGGAGTAGGCGCGGAAGCCGGGCCCTGCCGGGGGCGTAGGTGCCGGGGAGCTTCAGCGGGCGGCTGCAGGGGACGCCGTCCAACTCCAGGTGGCGGCTCACGGCCAAAGCCGGACCAGAGTACGAGGTCGCCGCCGAACCGGTGCACCAAGCGCGTGGTCGTGGATGCGATGCGATGCATTGAACAGTTGCATGGCAACCAATACATCCGTATAGATTCTTGTACGTGCGACCAATATCTGAAGAAGACCTGACCACGCGCGCCCGCATCCGCGACGCCGCGATGGCGTTGTTCGCCGAGCAAGGGGTCAAGGCCACCACGATCCGCGGGATCGCCGAGACCGCCAGAGTCTCGCCAGGCCTGGTGCAGCACCACTTCGGCACCAAGGAAGCGCTGAGACAGGCTTGTGACGAGTACGTCCTCAGCTACATGCGTGAGCAGGTCAACGTAGGCGTCACCGACCGAAACCTGGACAAGCCCGAGTTCATCGAGAACGTGCACCGCACCGCACCGCCCCTGATGAAGTACCTCGGCCGCGCGCTCGTGGACGGCTCGCCCGCGGCCGCCGCCATGTTCGACGAACTCGTCAACGTGACGGAGGAGCATCTCGCCCGCGGCGAGCACTCCGAGGCCGACCACCGCGCCCGCGCGACCGTACTGACGGCGATGAAGCTGGGCATCACCGTGCTGCACGAGCACGTCTCCCGAGCCCTCGGCACAGACCTGTACGCCCCGCAGGCCGCAGTGCGCGTCGGTAAGGCCCAGCTCGACCTGATCAGACCGGAATTCCTCGGCCGCGAGCTGTTCGACCAGGCGCGGACGGGCCTGGAGAAAGTCGAGGGACAACAATGAACGCCGCGGTGCACATTGACGGCCTGGTCAAGACCTTCGGCCGGACCAGGGCACTGGACGAGCTCGACCTCACCGTCGCAACCGGCGAGGTGCACGGCTTCCTCGGCCCCAACGGCGCGGGCAAGACCACGACGATCCGTATCCTGCTGGGTCAGATGCGCGCCGACGGCGGCCGGATCACGTTACTCGGCGGCGATCCCTGGCACGACGCCACGCAACTGCACCGAAGGCTCGCCTACGTGCCCGGCGACGTCACCCTGTGGCCCTCGCTGACCGGCGGCGAGGTCATCGACCTGCTCGGCAGGGTACGTGGCGGCCTCGACCCGAAACGCCGCGCCGAGTTGCTGGAGCGCTTCGAGCTCGACCCGCGCAAGAAGTGCCGCACCTACTCCAAGGGCAACCGGCAGAAGGTGGCGCTGGTGGCCGCCTTCGCCTCCGATGTCGAACTGCTGGTGCTGGATGAGCCGACCTCGGGCCTCGACCCGCTGATGGAGGCGGTCTTCAACGAGTGCGTCATGCAGGAGAAGCGCAACGGCCGCACCGTGCTGCTGTCCAGCCACATCCTGTCGGAGGTGGAGACGCTGTGCGACCGCGTCAGCATCATCCGCGCCGGCCGTACCGTCGAGACCGGCAGCCTGGCCGACCTGCGCCACCTCACCCGCACCTCGGTGACGGCCGAGCTGATCGGGCCCGCGCCGGGCCTGGCCGCCCTGCCCGGCGTACACGACGTGACCATGGACGGCGCGCGGCTGCGCTGCCAGGTGGACGCTGACGCGCTCACCGCGGTGCTCGCCGAGCTGGCCGCGGCGGGCGTACGCACCTTGGTCACGCAGCCGCCGACGCTGGAGGAGCTGTTCCTGCGCCACTACGAGGGAGCCGCCAGATGACCGGCGCCTGGACCCAGATCCGGCTCATCCTGCGCCGGGACCGGGTGCTGCTGCCGGTGTGGATCGCGATCACGGCGCTGCTGCCGGCGAGCATCGCCTCTGCCACCACAGACCTGTACGCCGACCAGGCCGCCCGCGACGCCTTCGCGGCGGCTTCGGCGAGCAATCCCGCGCAGCTGGCCATGCGAGGCCCCATCCACGACGCGAGCGTCGGCGGCCTGACCGCCTGGACGCTCGGCTCCTCCCTCGCGCTGATCGGAGGGCTGATCAGCATCTTGCTGGTGATCAGGCACACCCGGCTCGAGGAAGAGACCGGCCGGCGCGAGCTGCTGTCCTCGGGCGTCATCGGCCGTCACGCCCCACTGGCCGCCGCACTCACGGTCGTGCTGACCGCCAACCTGCTGCTGGGCCTGTTGTCGGTGCCCGCCCTGGTCGCGGGCGGGCTGCCCGCGGGGTCTTCGCTGCTGTTCGGCCTGTCCACCGCCGCGGGCGGCTGGGCGTTCGCCGCCGTCGCCGGCATCACAGCGCAGCTCACCACGTCCTCCGGCACGGCGCGCGGCATCGCGATCGCCCTCGGTGGCCTGCTGTTCGCGCTGCGCTCGCTGGCCGACACCGGCGGTGCCGGCTGGCTGGCCTGGCTGTCACCGTTCGGCTGGGTCCGGCTGACCAGACCCTACGCCGACGACCGGTGGTGGGTGCTGGGGCTGATCGCGGTGTTCGTCGCCGCCCTGGCGGCGGTCGCGTTCGCCCTGTCCACGCGCCGTGACGTGGCCGGCGGCCTGATCCCCGCCCGCCCCGGACCCGCTACCGGGACGCTGCCGGGCGCGTTCGGCCTGGCCGCCCGGCTGCACCGGAGCACACTCGCGGGCTTCGCGATCGGTTTCGGTGCGCTCGGCGCCCTGCTCGGCGTGGCGGCCCGCGGGCTGGACGCCCAGTTGGACACCCCGCAGTTCCAGCAGCTGGCCGCGACCATCGGCGGCGCCGGCGCACCGATCTCGGATGTGTTCTTCACCTTCGTGATGTACGTGCTCAGCCAGCTCGTCGCCGGGGCGGCGCTGGTGTCGGCGCTGCGCGCCCGCGGCGAGGAGGCGGCGGGCCGGGCCGAGCTGCTGCTGTCCACCCCCATCGGCCGGCTGCGCTGGGCACTGAGCCACCTGCTGTTCGCCTTCCTGAGCCCGGTGCTGCTGCTGAGCGCGCTGGGCGCGGCGGCGGGGCTCACCTACGACGGCGACGTGGCGCGCGTCACCGGGGCCACGCTGGCCTACCTGCCCGCGGTCTGGACCGTGATCGGGCTCGCCGCCCTGCTGTTCGGCCTGCTGCCACGGCTGGCGACCGCCGTGAGCTGGACCGCCCTCGGCCTCTTCCTGGTCGTGGACCTGCTGGCGGAGTTCAAGCTGGCCACAGGGATCGTCCTGGACCTCTCGCCGTTCGTGCACGTGCCGGCGATGTTGCTGGGCGGCTCCTCGTCACCGGTGGCGCCCCTGCTGGGGCTGACCGTGCTGTCCGTCACCCTGGGCGCGGCGGGGCTGGCGTTCCTGCGCCGCCGCGACCTGATGCCCTTCGGCTGAAGCGGCTCAGCAAGGCGCTGATGACCGACATCGATCGGGCGCACGGAATCTTCAGGCGGGGCGGCGGCGCCGGTGGTAGGCGTAGGCCAGGGCGAGCACGGTCGGGCCCCACAGCGCGAGCGGGGTGATGCAGACCATGGCCAGCGCCTGCCACCAGCCGTTCTCGTACGCCATACGCTCGGAGAAGCCGAGCCAGGTGAGCACCATCCACACCGAGACCACGCTCAGCACCAGTCCACCGGTCACGGCAGGAACGACCGCCGCCATCGGTGGCACGCGGCGGCCGCCGATGACCGGGATCCAACTCGGAACCACCTCGCCCCACCGGCGCACCAGACCGATGCTGAGCAGCGCCGCCAATTCCGTGAGCACACTGAGCCCGAACACGTACGGGATGGTGATCCACAACGGCGACACAGGCGCGTCGTCGAGCTGACCCATCTCGAAGTGAAAGGCGAACGGCAACCTCCACAGGCACGAAGGCAGCAGCAGCCAGGGAAGCGCGTAGGCGGCACGCAGCGCCCAGCGGGGGACGGGCTGTTCGGTGTCACTGGCGGCTGGAGCCTTGTGCAGCAGGTTGATCGTCATCGTCGCCTCCTGGCTTCTAGGGTCGGGACCCAGACTGCGCTCACGCGGGCAGGAAGACATCTGCCGATCGGCCGATTCGCCGGCGCGGGCCGCTGCCCTAAGGTGCCGCCATGAGGTTCCTTGCAGGCGGGCTGGTGGCAGCCGGTGCGTTCGCGCTCGCACTCGCCCTCCGGCCGCTCCCCAGCCCGCTCGTCGTCGTGCCCGCGATGCTCACGGCCACGGCCATGTCGCTTGTCTGGTGGCCGCGGGCACGTCCTCGCACCGCGGCGATCACGGCGGGCGCCGGTGTGCTCGGCGCGACGTGCACGCTCGTCTGGCTGGCCGATCCGGGCGTCGCCGGTGGTCCGTCGACCTACGTTCACACGGTCGCCGTGCTGACGCTCATCACGCTGACCGTGCGCTGGGCCGCCGTGCGGCAGGCAGTCCCGGCGGTGGGGGTGGCCGCGATCTCCGAAGCGCTGCTGGCGATGCAGATCACTCAGCCGCCGCCCTCGGGCTTCGACGCGGTCGCCCTCACCCTCTTCTGGTCCGTCGGCACGGCGGGCGCGGTCGGTCTCGGCGCCTATCTCCGCACCCTCGACCGGCGCCGGGTCGACGCGGTCAGGCAGGCCCGCCGTACCCAGCGCGTGCAACTGGCCCGCGACCTGCACGACTTCGTCGCCCACGACGTCAGCGCCATGGTCCTCCAGGCCCAGGCGGCGCAGATCCTGCTCGACCGCGATCCGTCCGAGGCCGCGGCGGCACTGCGGGCGATCGAGGAGGACGGCGCGCGGGCGCTGGCGTCAATGGACCGGACCGTGCGCATGCTGCGCGAGCTGGAGGGCGAAAGTGCCTCCGCCGAGCCGCTGCCCGGGCTCGACGGCCTGCCCGATCTGGTACGGCGTTTCGCCGACGCGGGCTTCCCCGGCACCGAGCTGCGTATCGAACCCTCCGGCCCGGTGCCGCGCGAGGTCGCGACCACGATCTACCGCATCGTCGTCGAAGCGCTCACCAACGTCAGAAAGCACGCGCCGGCCGGGTCCAGCGTGGCCATTCAGGTAACCGACGAGACGGGGGCGGTCGTCGTGACCGTGGCCGACCATGCACGCGACCAGGCCCCGCCGCGCCTGCCGTCCGCCGAACGCACCGGCGTCGGCCTGGCCGGGCTGGCCGAGCGGGTGCAGGCACTGGGCGGCGAGTTCACCTCCGGCCGCGCCGCCGGCGGCAGCTGGGTCGTGAAGGCGGTGTTCCCATGACCATCCGGGTTCTGATCGCCGACGACCAGCCGGCCATCCGGCGCAGCTTCCGCACCATTCTCGATGTCCAGCCGGACCTGGAGGTGGCGGGCGAGGCGCCGGACGGCGTGACCGCGCTCGACCTCGCCGAGGAGCTGCGGCCGGACGTGGTCGTCGCCGACATCCGCATGCCGCGCATGGACGGGCTCGAACTCACCCGGCGCCTGGCCGGCCCCGAGGCGGCGGCGCCGATGCGAGTGATCGTCGTGACCACCTACGACCTCGACGAGTACGTGCACGCCGCGCTCCGCGCAGGAGCCTGCGGCTTCCTGCTCAAACACGCGGGGCCGGTGCTCCTCGTGGAGGGCATCAGAGCGGCAGCCGCAGGCGACGCCTTGATCAGCCCCTCGGTGACCGTGCGCCTGCTGCGCCACCTCACCCCGTCACCCGCCCGCACCGGCGTGCCCGGCGAACAGCCGCTGAGCGACCGCGAGCTGGAGATCGTCAAGCTGGTCGCCGCAGGCAAGTCCAACCCCGAGATCGGCGCCGAGCTGTTCATCTCGGCCGGCACCGCCAAGACCCACGTGGCCAACGTCCAGCGCAAGCTCGGGGTGCGTAACCGCGTAGGCATCGCCGCCTGGGCCTGGGAACACGGCCACGCATGAACCCAAGCGAGCGCCTCGGTTTGAGTGGGCAGGGCGCTCGGTACTCCGCCGTGCCGAGCACGGTGGAGGAAGTGGCGTCTCCTATTTGCCGGATTCCTAGCGTGTCGCGGCCAGCCATCGGCTGACAGCGGCCATCGCTGTCCCCTCGCTGTCGGCGTCGATGCGGGCGGCGAGGTCGGCGATCGTGACCTGGCGCAGGACGTCCGCCCAGGCCTCCTCGGCCGCGGCCATGGCGCGAGCGATCGCGCACGGCCGCTCGCATCGCTCGGCCGGAAGGGCGAGCGGGCCTCGCTGCCGGATCTCCGTGCACCGGTAGGCGGGCTCGCCACCGTCGATGGCTTGCACAACCTCCAGCGCCGAGATCTGGGCGGCGGGCCGAGTCAGCTCATATCCGCCCACTTGCCCGGCCGTGGAGTGCACGATGCCCGCGCGCGACAGCGCCTGCAAGTGCTTGGCCAGGTAGGCGGGAGGGGTGCCGTGCAGTTCGGCGAGCCGTGCCGCGGGGATGGGCTCGCGGCCCTGGCTGAGAGTGACACAGCTGTGCAGCGCCCACTCCACCCCGTTGGACAACTTCATGGTCACCAGCCTACCCAACTCGGACGCCGATTGTCCGAGTTGTGATAGAACTCGGACAGAGCTTGTCCGAGATCATAGGGAGTGTCCATGATGTTGACCTCTTCGCCACCCGACAAGCAGGTGCTCGGGGCGGCAGGACTGGCGATGTTCGTGGCGGCGGCCAACCTGCGGCCGGCGATCGCCGCGGTCTCGCCGCTGGTGGACCGCATCCGCGCCGACCTGGATCTGACCGCGACCGGCGTGGCCCTGCTGACGACCGTTCCCACGCTGGCCATGGGGTTGTGCGCGCCGCTGGCCGCCGTGGCGGGCCGCCGGTTAGGGCTCCATCGCGGGGTGCTGCTCGGCCTGCTCGTCATCGCCGTGGCCACCGCCGCCCGCCTCGCCGGCGGGTCCACCTGGCTCCAACTGAGCTGCGCGGCGGTCGTCGGGGCCGGCATCGCCATCGCCCAGACGCTGCTGCCGGCCATCGTCAAGAGCCGCTTCGCCGACCGGGCCGGCCTGGCCACCGGTATCTACACCGCCGGGCTCGGCGCGGGCGGTGCCGTCGCGGCCGGAGTCAGCACGCCGCTGGCCGACTTCCTCGGCTCCTGGCCGGGGGCGCTGGCCTCCTGGTCGGTGCTCGCGCTGGCCGGGGCGGTGGCGTGGGCGGCATCCCGGCGTTCCCTGGCTCTGGACCGGGTGGCGGCCCCCGCGGGGCCGCTCACCACGGGGCTGCCCTGGCGTAGCGGGGTGGCCTGGCGGGTGACCGCGCTATCGGCGGTCAACTCCGCCCTGTACTACTGTGAACTGGCCTGGATCGTGCCCCTGCTTCAAGAGAACGGGCTCGGAGCCGGAGCCGGGACGTTGCTCACCGTGATGATCGGCATCCAGGTGGTCGCGATGCTGGCCGTCCCGGCCGTGCTCGGCGAACAGCGCGACCTGCGCGTGGGGCTCGCGCTGACGGCGGCGCTGACCGCGCTCGGCTTCGCCGGCCTGGCTCTCGCCCCCGGAACGGTGACCTGGCTGTGGATCCTCGCCTTGGGCGTCGGGCACGGCGGCCTGTTCACCCTGGTGCTGACGGTGCCGGTGGCGGTCAGCCGTGACTCCGCCGAGGCGGGCAGGATCAGCGCGATGGCCTTCTTCGTCGGATACGGCTGCGCCGCCCTGGCCCCCATGCTCGTGGGCATCCTGCGCGACGCCACGGCCGGTTTCCGCCTCGCCTTCATCCTCCTGGCCGCAGCGGCCACGCTGACCATCGCGCCCATCACGCGGCTCCAGAAGGCGGCGCCTTCATGACACGGCTCAACCCCGCTGAAATCATCGCCCTGTACCGCCGCTGCTACGCCGACCCGCCCTGGTCGGAAACCCCCGAACAACTCGACACCTACCCCGATCGCTTGTCGAAAGCCCTGGAACATCCCTTCTTCAGGGCGTGGGTCGAACGCGACCACGAAGGGAGGCTGCTCGGCATCTGCTACGGCTGGCCGACCCCCGCCGATCTGTCGGGCAGCCGGATCTACGACCTGCTCAAGAGCTCCTTCGGCGCACCCGCCGTCTCCAGGATGACCTCGGGCTCCTTCGAGGTCGTCGAGCTGTTCGTCCACCCCGAGGCCCGCGGGAAAGGAATCGCCTCCGCGTTGCTGTCCCAGGCCGTCGCCGGCTGGCCCAAGGCCTGGCTGATCACCTCTCCGCAAGCACCCGCCGCCCGGCTGTATCACCGCCTGGGCTGGCGGGAGGCCGGTCCGCTCGTGGGCCTGGGTGAGCCGCCGCTCTGGCTGTTCACACTCGAAGGCGATCAGCGGATCGCACGGGAGCAATAAGCTGGCGTCAAGACCGTGATCACCGGCATCCGGATGCCGCGCATGAACTTCATCCTGGAGCGGTGGGTGCGGTCCTGCCGACACGAGCACATACCGAGCACATCAGCCCTTCAACCCCGTGTTATCCCCATCGCTCGTGCGCACATCACCGCAGGTCAGGATGCCTCCTCAGACATACAGAGCAGTCTTCGAACGGCGACCATCGGAGTGCACAGTCGATGGCACAAGACTTCCTACGCTGGCGCTACCGAAGCGCGAGACGCCGCGTTCTGGACATATTGAGCAAAGCGTTAGCATCGCGACGCTTCGATAAGTCAAGCGTTGGCGATCAGCATGAACGAACATAAATACTAGATCAAGCATCATCTCGACTCGTCTCGAAGCCGCAGTCTCGGATTTACGAGGACGCAGGCCATCGGATTAGAAGCAAGATCGTTAAGTGTCGCGCCGTGCCATTAGCTGATGGTTCGTACCGCCTCAGCGCGATTGGTGTATCAGGTGGTGTAGAAACCTCCCGTCACCCCAAGGTGCCCGGTTCTTGCGGTCGCTGGATGAGCTGTCATTCGGACGAAGTGGGTGGAACAGGCAGCCACTGTTCGTGGACGAGTTCGAGTTGCGCCCGCGCCACGACGACGAGCAGGGCGGAGCACCCGACTACGCGGTGCTGTGGACGGAACGACTGTGGATGATCGAATTGAAGACCGAGAGTTCAAGCCACCGGCGAGACCAACTTTCCGGTTACTACGCGTTCATGTGGTGGCGTGCCTGGACCGGTCGGTGGATGAGGTGATGGCGTGGTTCGCCGGGCTGGCTGCCGATTCGACTGTGGACCCGGGGGTCAGGCTGGCGGCCGTGGTGCAGCGGGCCCGCTGCGCCCCGGAACAGATCGGCGAGGACGTCGTCCCGACCGCGATTGGCCTGGGACCCATTCATAGCTGTCGGTCAGCAGCGCCCGTAGGCTCGGCAGCGCAGCCATACAAGGGGGGCCGATCCCCCCAGCACATCCGCTCGGATCGCCGGGAGTGCGGGTGCCGCCGCGGGACCGAACGCCGCCGCGGGTCCATGGCGCGGTGGCGCTCTGGGAGGTCGGTGGTGAGGCGGAGGTGCGGGTTGTTCTGGAAATCCTGCTCCAGGCATCAGGGTCGGCGGAGGGCCAGCGTCCCCATCGCCTCCACGATCAGCAATCGCTCGACCAGCCCCGCCTCGGCCGACAGCCGATGGCGAAGCACCTCCCCGGCCCGATCCGCGTCATCGAGGAACAGCCCCAGACCCAGATCACTGACCGCGGCCTCCGACGCTCACGTGCGGCACGCTGCGGTTGGCGCGCTGTGGGCGGTCAGCGGCGACCAGGAGGAGGTGATGCCGCTCCTTCATGATCTGCTTGGAAGCAGCGTCTCCTTTTGGAAGACACTGGCAGAGACGCCTGTACGTGTTGTTCGTGATGGAGGTGGCGACGCGGCACGTACACGTCCTGGGCGTGACCACCAACCCCACCCGCGCGTGGACGGCCCAGCAGGCCCGCAACCTGCTCATGAACCTCGGGCGGAGGACCGGCTCGTTTCGGTTCCTCATCCGTGATCGGGACGCCACGTTCACCGCCGTCTTCGATGAGATCTTCGCCGGAGAGGATGTCACGGTGATGAAGACGCCGCCGCGGACGCCCCGAGCCAACGGCTACGCCGAGCGCTGGGTGCGCACCGTCAGAGCTGAATGCACCGACCGGATGCTGATCTACGACGAACGCCACCTTCGATCGGTCCTGGAGGAGTACGCCGAGCATGACAACGCGTATCGCCCGCACGGAGTCCCGCCAACAACGCCCACCCGATCAGGACGAGCAAGTTGCGGTACCGCTGGAAGGCCGGATCCAGCGCTGGATGGTGCTCAGCGGAGCGATCAACGAGTACCACCGAGCAGCCTGGCCGACCCGACGAGACACCAGCTCAGACCACGCGTACGAGTTTGAAGCGGTACAGGCTCGATCGCGGGTCCCGGCTCACTGCCACAGTCTGGTGAGGATGGCCAGGATCGTGGCGACGACGGCCCCGATCACCGACCCCACGCCCCCTCCGATGCTGGCCACGATGAGGGCGTCCTTGTTGCGGGCGAAGAAGTCCGGCTGTTCCTGCTCGGGACGGTTCCCGATCACGGCGTGCGTGATGAGGCGACGCAGCAGGAACCGGCAGCCCCAGACCAGGGCGACGCTCGCCAGGCCGGCGGCGGGCACGTGCCACCACACGAGCTCTATCCTGGCTACCAGCGTGACGAGCAGGCCGACCACGGCGGCGAGGCCGACCACGGCGGCCTGCGTCACCGTCGTATGCCTGAGCACGAACTTGGTCCAGCGGCGGACGCGTGGGCGGCAGAGGTCGATGATCTCCTGCGCCGCCTCCACGACCTCGGCCGAGCCGGTGGCGTAGCGGAGCTCGGCCCGCTCCCGGGTGAACTCCACCGACAGCGCCGGCGTTATTTCTCCGTGCTGGTGCACGCATATGCTGACGTCCCTTAATTCCGGTGCCGTCGCACCCGCCAGCTCAACGAAGCCCTCGGCCTTCGAGAAGGCGAACCACTCGCCGGCCGAGTCCCTGGCCATGACGCTCGTGCGGCCGAGCCGGGAAGCGGCGCGGACGATCTTCATGAGCGTCGTCTGATCGACGGACAGAGGGCCGAGAGTGCAGGGCTTCTCATTCGGCTCACGGGAAAGTCTCTTTATGTACATTCCATATGTTCTTTGGTGACGGCCGCGCCTTTGCGGCTGGATCGAGTATTCTCCGCTGCTTATGGGTATCTGTGATATCGCCCTTGTCTGCCCTGCCCATTGAAGGCGGTGCGAAAGTGGACAAATTCCACCCGGCAAAAGCGACGTGGCAGCGCAGTCGTTACTGCGGTGCAACCGGAGCATGTGTGGAAGTGGCGATGCTCGACGACGGCACTGTCGCGATGCGATCGTCAAATCAGCCGGACCACTGTCTGATCCTCTCGAGGGCCGAGTGGATCTCATTCGTTCGGGGAATCCGCGACGGTCACTCCTTCGCCATGTTCTCGATGAACGAGGCCGAGTCTTCGGGTGACAACGCGATCGCCTGAAGGTCGGCGAAGGCCCGGTCGTACGCGTCGGTGCCGGCGGGCGTGTCGAGCAGATGAGAGCCGTTGAGGTGTTCGAGGTAGACCACTTTGGGCTCTTCCGGATCCGGGAAGCCCAGCATGATGAAGGCGCGGCCCTCGGCCGGGTGGAGCCCGGTCGTCGCGGGGACGACCTGTAAGGAGACCTCGCTGTGCGCCCCGGCCTCCACCAGCCACCGGAGCTGCTCGCGCATCACGCTGCCGTCACCGATCTTCTTTCGCAGGGCGTTCTCCTCGATGACGGCGTGGAAGGCGGGCGAGCCGGGGCGTCTCAGGAGTGACTGGCGCTCTTGGCGGAACCTGATGCGCTGCGCGGCAACGTCGGCGGGAACCCGGTGGGCTGCCATGACCGCCCGCATATAGGGCTCGGTCTGCAGCAGACCCGGAATCAGAAAGGTCTGGTAGTCGCATATCAACGTGGCCCGGTCTTCCAGCTCGACGAAGAACTCGTAGTCGGGGCCCACGACGTCCGCGTATTCGTGCCACCATTTCGGCTTGCTCTCCCGGCTGCTCCTGGCAAGGTCGAGCAGCGCGGAGCGGCGGGCGTCCGGCACTCCGTAGAGGCCGAGGATCTCGCGGATCTCCAGCGGGCGGACCGCCACCTGGCCGTTCTCGAACCGGCTCACTTTCGCGGAGGAGCATTCCAGGTGGGCCGCCACGTCCTCGATCGTCAAGCCGGCGGTCTCGCGCGACCTGCGCAGCAAAGCTCCCACTCGACGGCGAAACATCGCCCTGCTGTCCGTCTCCATGCTCTGCGTGCCCCCTGGCAAGCGTGCCGAATATGCTCGATCGACAAGCTAGTGCAACATGTCCCTATATGCAACGACTTGCACGGCGTTATACAGCCGTCACAGCACCGAGGTAATCAAAGCCTTGTATTGTGATATTTCCGTCATTTATCTTCATTAGTGTTGGGCCTTAATTTGGGGGCGCATGCGCTGGGCCGACCGCGCGATGACGGGTGGCTGTGTCGCTCGAATATTGAGTTACGTCGCCTGAGCTGCGGTTAGGCGGCGTGGTGGTATTCGTGGATCGTGCCTGCGCCGAGAGGTTTTCGGCGGATGGATCGCGGGCCGTTGAGGTCGGTCACGTCGTGGCCGGGCTGCGTTGCGACGTCCGGAGGACGTTCGCGCTACCAGATGGCGTTCATCCTCGGCGTCCATGGCAGCGTGGTGATGGCCCTGTGCGGTGCCAAACTCGTCCATGGCATCTGACCGGGCCTTCTTTCCTCAGCGCTCGTGTTCCTACACCTGCTGTATCTGCTGATGGTCCGGTTGTTCGGCTGGTTGACGCTACTCTCGCGGGGCGACACCTCCAAGGACGTAGAGATCCTGGTGCGGCGTCATGAGGGCGCCGTCCCGCGTCGTCAAGTCGCCCGGCCACGACCGGACTGGGCCGACCGGGCGCTGCTGGCCGCGCTGGTGCGACTGCTGCCCACACGGCTTCGCCTCCATCGGATCGTGACACCGGGCACCTTGCTGGCCTGGCACCGCCGCCTGGTCGGCCAACGCTGGACCTACCCCAACACAGCCGGACGTCCACCGATACCGGACGAGCTGCATGATCTGGTGATTCGGCTGGCCAGAGAAAATCCCCGATGGGGCACCGGCGGATCCAGGGCGAACTGCTCGGCCTCGGCCATCGAATCGGGGAGGGCACCATCCGCCGGATCCTCGCCGCGGCTGGCCTCGGTCCAGCGCCACGTCAGGCGTCACCGAACTGGCGACAGCTCCTTACTTCGCAAGCCTCCGGCATCTTGGCTTGCGACTTCCTGCACGTCGACACCGTGTTCCTCAAACGACTGTACGTCTTCTTCGTCATGGAGATCGAGACACGCCGTGTACACCTGCTGGGCGTCACCTCCAACCCGACGGGCGCATGGACGACCCAGCAAGCCCGGAACCTGCTGATGGACCTGGGTGAACGCGCCGGCGCCTTCAGGTTTCTCATCCGGGACCGTGACGGCAAGTTCCCCCGCATGTTCGATGAGACGTTCGCCGCCGCTAGCGTGCGGGTCGTCAAGACGCCCGTCCGGTCCCCACGAGCGAACGCGTTCGCGAACGATTCGCGGGAACACACCCTCCGTCCTCCGCTGCACGACCCCAGCGAAGTGATCGACGTAGCCACCCGGATCCA
Organism: Nonomuraea sp. GTA35; assembly: GCF_041950525.1. Lineage (NCBI taxonomy): Bacteria > Bacillati > Actinomycetota > Actinomycetes > Streptosporangiales > Streptosporangiaceae > Nonomuraea > Nonomuraea sp. GTA35. Next base: position 44,939 of record NZ_JBGNUV010000031.1, read on the forward strand.
CCGCCGGAGGACCGTCACTGGGCTGATTGGCGAGTACCGCAGAACAGCCGGACCGTCCGGCAAACGGCCGGCTCAGCAGCAGTATCCGCGTTCTGGCACCGCACAGGTTCCGCTGCGCACCATCCCGAACCCGGGACGGATTGCCGACCTGAACATATGTCGGCGAGACCGAACTCGGCGGGAGTCCTCCACGAGTACTCGCATGCTGCTTGAGCTGCATGGATGTAGTTTTCGGCAGGCGCATGGTCGATCGCCACCCTGCTGGATGCCACCCACGTGCCCAGCCACAGCGACAAGGCGGGCGCGGCAGCGATCTGCTCCTGTGCCTGACCGACCCGCCGCCCCAGGCCGAACCTAGAACCCTGCGCCACCGACTGCCGCACACCGCCGTACGCCTGACTCGCGGCCAACCCAACCGGAAGATCAGCCGAGAGCGATCAAGGTCGGGGGTTGGCCGATGATGTCGAAGGGGTTTTGACACGCTGCGTGAATGCTCCTTCAGCTTACTTGAGGATGATGTCCTTCAATTCAGCCAGAGTTTCGATTCGATAGGCAGCCTGCGCGAAGTCATTTGATTTGGTGAAGTCATTGTGGACAACAGCACAGTCAATACCGGCCGCCACGGCCGACTTCAGCCCTCTGGATGAATCCTCAACGACCAGTGTTTCTCCTTTGGTAGCTCCGAACCGCCTCAGGCCGATCAGGTACGGATCCGGATGCGGCTTGGCGAGCTCGTAATCCTCACGAACAACGACGAAATCCATGAATTGCTTGATCTGGCGCTTCTCGTGGATAAGTTCGAAATCCGCACGTTTGGCGGTTGTCACGATGGCCATCCGGACGTGTTTTGACAGTTCGGCCAGAGCTTCAACGACGCCTTCAATCTCGATGGATTCTGTTCTCAGGCATTCTTGATAGTAATCATTACGGACCTGACGCTGCCTGCTGATGGTCTGTTCGTCGATGCCGGCCGCCCTGGCTTGGGCCCAGGTGCCCAATCCCTGGCTCATCTCCCGAAGGTACTGGTCCATGTCCAGGGTCAAGCCGATGTCCGCGAGGGCGCGTTCCCCGGCTTTGTAGTACCAGAATTCGGTGTCCACCAAAACACCATCATGATCGAAGAGTATGTACTTTTTCACTGTCTCGATCCTTTCCGGCAGCCGCGGCGACGCGGCGACCAGGTGCGTTGACCTGGAACTGGTCCATCACTGCTCGCATCCGGCCGCGCGCTGGCTCGCGAGGCTAACGTGTGCACCTCTTCGATGACCACCAGCACCGGCGGCCGCGGCCGGCCGTTCTTGCCGATGGGTTCGCCGCGAGCGACCGCGATCACCCTGTCCAACAGGGCTTGCAGTAGGAAGGAGATGGCGATGTTGCGGCAGCCAGGTGCGGGCGCAGAACCACCCGGCGATCAGTAGGAGGAGAATCGTGCCGATCGCAGGCAGAGGCTCGATCGGCACGATGCCGACAGCGGCCCAGCCGCCTGCACCTGCGAGAGTGAGCAGTCCGAGTGTCGCCCGCGCTTTCGTCCCGAAGGGAGTGGCAAGCTCCCGGCGGTAGCTCCACAGCGTGCCTTTCCTGCGGCGCGTGGCGGCCTTGCCTGCCCGGTGCCGGATAAGCCATGCGATCTTCTCGACCCCGACTCGGGGCTCGCCGTAGACCTCCGTGAGCTCGTCGCGCAGGCTCCGGCGTATGCCTTCCGTTTCGGCTTCCCGCTGGTCGCGGTCCATGCCGGGAGGAACGTACTCGGCGAAATAGTGGTTGATCCGGTGCTCCGCCTTCTTCGCGAAATTGCCCCGCTCCACCTTGGTCTTGCGTTTAGGGCGTGTATTTGGTTGTGATCAATCTGCGGGATCCGCCCTCGTTTCGGGGTCCGATCCGGTAGATCGTTTTGCGTGACGCGAGTGCAATTGACGGATGTGGAGTGGGAGTTCATCGAGCCCTAC
>NZ_JBGNUV010000032.1:0-43774 GCF_041950525.1 Nonomuraea sp. GTA35
CCCGGCAGGTGCTCCATACATCCGGCCCCACCGGCCGCTCGGGACGATGCCCCATCATGCTGCCCAGCCTGACCCTCGACCTACATGATCGGAAGCCTGACCAGCAACATCATCAGAAGTCTCCTAGGGCATGAGGTGGGCGCGGGTCGGGGCTACGGCTGTTGGCGGTCTCGGCGGCGGTTTGCAGGGCGTGTTCGACCAGATCGCGGGGTAGCGCGCCGCGGGCGATGAGCTTGCCGAGCTTCCAGGCGGCCAGGTTCAGGACGCGGTTGCGGCCCCCGTCCGGGGCGGTGGCCACTCGTTCGACTTCGCCGGTCAGGGCGGCGTGGCCGTAGGCGGTCAGTCGGCGGGCGGGCAGGCCGGCCAGCAGCTCGGCGATCGTTCCCGTGGCGGGTTGCGGTGGGGGCGGGGTGAGCGCGGTAGTCAGCCAGTCGGGCAAGGGCGCAGGTGGCTGGTCGCGGGTGAGGGTGTAGGGGCCGGTGCCGTCTCGGGCGGCCACGTAGCTGTCCGGTGCGACGACGTATCCGCCGGCGCCGCGGGTGTCGATGAGCCAGCCCAGTCCTTTGCCGCGCGCTCCGGAGGTGTTGCCGAGGCGCGGGCCGGGCGGGGCGGTGAAGTACAGGTGGGTGCCGCCGCGGCGGGTGGTCACGGTGCGGGTGTCGCCGGGGTAGGGCTGGCCGTGTTCGGCGCACAGATGGCGGAAGACCTGCTCACCGGATGCGATGCCACGTCGTGTCCATGCGGCGGGCGGATGCTGGCCGGGTTTGGGCAGGTCCAGGTCGATGACCAGCAGGCTGGAGGGGCCGCACGCGATGCCGACGTTGTAGGGGACGTGCCGCCACCAGGTGGCCAGCAGGTCGGGGTCGGTGGTGGCGTTGTGCTCCCAGTCGGTGAAGCCGCGGGCGGGGTATTTACCGTGCGGGGTGAGCGGGAAGACGTGCCAGCCGCGCCGGGCGGCGCGGGTGGCGGCGGTGAGCAGGTCGGTCATGACGAGTCCTCTCGTTTGGGTAGGTCGCAGGCTTGATCGGGACGGGCTTTCCCCCAACTGGTGGCCTTGTCGGATGGCCGGTAGGGCCACCAGTTGGGGGATGGTGCCACCGTCATGCGGCGATCTCGTCGCGTGAGTCGAGGGTGTAGGGCATGAGGTGGTCGGGGAGGAGGTCTGCCGCGGCGGCGGCGCCCTGTTGTGGCACGACTCCGTTGCCGAGGAGGCGCAGTTGTTCGTTGTCGGGGATGCCGGGCACGTCAGTGACCCAGCCGGCGGGCAGGCCCATCAGCCATTCGACGAAGCGCGGGCTCAGACGTTCTCGGTCGGCACGTCGTCCAGGCTCAGTTGGCCGGGGCACGGGGCGCCCCGACGCTTGCTCCCAGCGGGCGATGGCCGGGGCGTATGGGCCCCAGTCGATATCGCTTCCGCCACCCCCGGCAGGAGCAGGTCTCCGCGGTTGTTCACCTTGTTGCCCGCTCCATTGCGCGTCGTCGGCGTCGGCAGCAGGTGCTCGATTTCGTCGGCCAGCGTCGGCCCATGCCCGCCAGCCCTGCGCTTGTCCGGGTGCTGGGAACCCCCATTGACCGCTAGCTGTGCGGTCGGAGTCTTGAGCAGGGCCACCGCGTTCGGGAGCTGACCGGCGTACCCCTGGCCCTTCCAGTCGCGGGCCGTTGGCGTCGGCAGGCCAGGCGAGACAGAACCAGCGGTCGCGCGGGTGCGGGGCGCCGACGTCGGATGCTCGCAGACACGTCCATCGCGCATCGAACCCGAGACGGGCAAGGTCAGCGAGGACGACGTCAAGACCAGGTCGCCGAGTAACGATGGCTCGCACGTTTTCCAGCACGAGGAGGCGGGGTCGTAGCGTATCGACGGCGTCGGCGATGGTGTGCCACAGGCCACTACGTGTTCCTTCCTTGATGCCCGCGCCGCGGCCGGCGTAGGACAGGTCCTGGCAGGGGAACCCGGCGGCCAGCACGTCAGGCGCCGGGACGGTCGACCAGTCCAGGGCGGTCAGGTCGCCGAGGTTGGGCACGCCGGGGAAGCGATGTCCGAGCACCCGGGCGGCGTCGGGGTCGTTGTCCGCGACCCACAGCAGGCGGGTGCCGAGCACCGTATGGACGGCCAGGTCCAGGCCGCCGTACCCGGAGCACATGGAGGCGGCGGTGAGCAGGCGCGTCATGCCGCCTCCAGGTGCGCCTCGGCGGTCTCCTGGTCGGGCAGGTGGCCCCAGTGCGTGCCGAGTACCTCGGCGTCGGCCACGATGGGCACGCCTCGGAAGCTGGTCGTCATCGCCTGCTGAAGGGCGGCGCACAGACGTTCGACGTCGCACTCGGGCGCCTGAATGATGACCTCGTCATGAACGAACAGCCACAGCCGGGCCTCGGGATGGGCGATGGCGAAGCGGTAGACGGCGGCCAGCAGCAGATCCCGGGCGGTGGATTGAACCATGTAGTTGCCGTTGGCGTAGCCGCGGGCGGGGTCGGCGGGGATGCGCCGGCCGCTCGGCGTGGTCACCACACTCTGTGAGGCGAGTTGCTTGGTGTAGGCGATCACGCGCGGGTAGGTGGACTGCCACCGGTCGATGACCTGCCGGGCCACCTCGGGTGTGACGCCGGTCTGGTCGGCCAGCGCGGTGGCGCCACCGCCGTACAGGGTGCCGAAGGTGCACCGCTTGGAGATGGTGCGTTGCTCTTTGGTGTAGCCGTCGCCGTACATCAGGGCGGCGGTGGCGTCATGGATGTCGGTGCCGGAGGCGATCACCTTCTTCAGGGTCGGGTCGTCGGACAGGGCGGCGACCACCCGGATCTCCACTTGGGAGAAGTCGCACGAGATGAGCACGTTCCCGGGGTCGGCGCGAAAGCAGTGGCGTAGCCGCGGGTCGTGCTTCTTGAGCGTCTGCAATGCCGGGCCGGTGATGGACATGCGGGCTGTCTTGGCGCGCAGGGTGTTGATCTGCGGATGGACGCGGCCGGCGGGGTCGGCGGCGCGCACGAACGCCGTCAGGTTGGCGATCAGGTTGGAGGTTCGGGCCACCGTCTGTCGGGCGGCCAACACGTCGCGCACCTGCTCCGGCAGCGCGCCGGCGCTCAGCTCGGTGAGGGTGGTGAGGGTGTCGGCGGTGACCTTCAGCCGGCCGGTGGGGGTGCGCGGCAGGTCGGTGATGCCTGCCTCGGTGAGGTGGCCGTCCAGCCAGGCGGCGAAGCGGGGCGAGCCGGCTGGAAATCCGAGGGTCTGCTGAATGCCCGCCTCGGCGGCGTGGTGCTCGCGCTGGACCTGCTGGAGGAGGGTGGTGGTGTAGGAGCGGTCCAGCAGCAGGCCGCGGATGGTGATGCCGGTGGCGTGGGCGGCCAGCCATTGTTCCATCCGCACCAGGTGGGTGAAGTCGAGGCAGTGCCGTAGTAGCACCGGCAGCAGTCGGCGCACGTAGACGGCGTCCAGCCCGGCATAGACCACGTACGCCTCATCGGAGGTGGGCAGGTGGTTCCACCCCCACGTTTGCCAGGCGTGGCCGGCGCGGTGCCCGGTCGGGGCCAGGGCGCGCATCCGGGCATGCAGGGCGGCCTCGGCGTGTTGCAGGCCGTCGTCCAGGTGGCGGCCGGTCAGCTCCTTGAGCCCGTGGCCAGCGCGTTCGTCCGGGTCGATCAGCTTAGAGAGCAGGTGTGTGTCGATGACGCGCTGCCCGAGCGCGATGCCGAAGGCCGCCCAGATGGCCAGCGGATCGTAGGGGGTGTGGGTGACGAACCGGCGCGCGGGATCGGCCAGCGTCGCCCGGACCGCGGCGTGCTGGCCGGGGTCGGACGGGTCCAGCACCCACGCCTCGCGCGGGGAGCCGAATTGGACCAGCCGCACGGTGAAGGCAGGCGCGAACTGACGGGGACCTTTGTCGTCGATGGCGCTGGTCTCCACGTCCAGCCCCAGCATCGCCTCGGCGGCGCAGAACCGGGCGAACGCGGCCGGCTCGAACGCGGCGGGCGGGTGGACGGTCATGGTATGGCCGGCGTGCTCGCGCACGTAGCAGACGGGCAGGCCGGTGGGTGGGGCGGTCATCGGGCCTCCACGGGATGGCAGTGCGGGCAGGTCCACAGCACCGGCGCACTCGCGGGCAGCACGGTCGGGCGGTGGCAGGCCGGGCAGGTTGGCGGGCTCGGCGCGGGCAGCGCGGCGGCCAGCCAGCCGTACCCGTCACCGGCCAGCGCGGCATCGTTGGCGGCCGGGTCGACGGCAGCGACGCGCACGCCTGACACCGTGGCGTCGGCGCTGTCCGGCGCGACGACGAACAGCGACGCCTGGGCGCCGGGCTCGGCGGTCATGACGGTTCGCGGCATGGACTCGAAGTCCTTTCCAGGGAAGGGCCACGCCTCGGAGCGGGCAACGGCGGTAAGGGCCGACCGCCCCGAGGCGTCATGCGCTGGTGATCAGAACGGCGGCTCGTCACTGAATGGGGCGCCGGCGGTGGCGGGCTGGGAGGATGCCCACGGGTCATCGAAACCGCCAGCCGCCGCCGCGTCGTTGCCGTTGCGGCTGGTCTGGCCGTTGCCGTTGCCGCGGGCGGCCTTGACCGGCCGGGCGGTGGCGAACCGCAGCGAGGGGCCGATCTCATCCACGGCCATCTCCATGACGGTGCGCTTGTCACCGTCGCTGGTCTCGAACGTGCGCTGCCGCAGCCGACCGGAGGCGATGACGCGGGTGCCGCGGATGAGCGACTCGGCGACGTGTTCGCCGAGGTCGCGCCACGCTGAGCAGCGCATGAACAGCACCTCACCGTCTTCCCACTGCTCCACGCTCTTGTTGTAGGTGCGGGCGCTGGAAGCGACGGTGAAGCCGGCCACGGCGGTGCCGGACTGGGTGAAGCGCAGTTCGGGGTCGGCGGTCAGGTTGCCGATGATGGTGATGGTGGTCTCGCCGGACATGGCGGACTTCCTTCCTGCGTTAACGTGCGTGAATAGGCGGGGTGTAGCGGCTAGTGCCAGACGTTCCAGACGTGATCGCACGCGCGGCACTGGTAGGTCTGCACGATGGCGTCCAGGTCGTGCCGGGCGTGGTGGCCGATGAGGTCGGTGGTGGTGCTGCCGCAGCTCTCGCAGACGGCGTCCACGTGCGGAATCTCCTTTCCGAGGTCGGTGGTTGGCCGTACCGTCAGGCGTATGGCTGAGGAGAGCTACACCAACGACGACCTGACGGGCTGGGAAGAGTCGGTCAACGTGCTGCGCGCAGGGCCGCGGGCGGACATGGCCGATGAGCGGCAGGCGTATGAGGCGACGGCGAATCTGTGCTCGGGATGGGGTGGCTGGATGGACATGCCCGAGCCGATCTCGAACCTCGTTCACCGCGCGGTCGAGGCTGGATACCTGCAAGCGCTGGCCGACGTGCGAGACGGGCGGGTGGCCGGGCTCGGGGTACTGCCGGAGGAATGAGGCGCGCAACGGCTCAGCGGGCACCGTCGCGGTGCAGCCGGCGCAGATAGTTGTACAGGCGCCGGCCCAGACGCAGACGCAGGCCGGTGCCGTCGCAGTGGCGGCACCAGCGTTTGACGCGTCCGTTGGGCTTGAGCTTCTTGCCGTGCCCCTTGCAGCGGAGGCAGCGGGCGAACGGGTCGGCGGCGCAGGCGGCGGCGTAGCCGAGGAGCCACAGCACGGCCAGCGCGGCGAACAGGAGCGGAACGAGGGTCGCGGGGTGGGTGGTCGCGGTCGCGGCCAGAGAGGTCATGGAAGGTCTCCAGAGCCGGTTTTCGGGCGTGGGAAGCCGAGCCCGCTACCCGCGACCTGCGGATATTCGGGCTGGTCAGGCAGTGTTTGAGCGGTCGCGGGGCGGGTCGCGCAGCCGCGACCGGTCGCGGGAGTCCCGCGACCCCGGCGAACCCTCGGGCGGGTTCGCCGAGGCGCGGCGCCGACCTATCCGGCGCTGTTCTGCCGGCGGTCGATGGCGGCGGTGATGGCCGCCTTCTTGGCGCCCTTGAGCGCCTTGCCGTCCCGCTTGACGTCCACGCTCGGCACGCCGAGCGCGCGGAGCTGAGCGGAGATGGCGTCGGCGGTCAGGTCGGCGTAGTGCTCAGGGATGCGCTCGGCCAGCCGGGCGGCCAGCACCGTCCACGGCAGGCCGGTCTCGCTGCCGCCCTGGAAGGCGCTCAGCGCGTCGGCCAGCACGTCGCGCACCTCACGGGCCATGGTCTGACCGGCGGCGTAGCCGGTCAGCGTGCCGGCGCGCTCGCGCAGCGCGCGGGCGGCGGTCAGGATCTTCTCGGCGTCGGCGGCGTCGGCCAGGTAGGTGCGCACGGTCGGGGTGTCGTCGGAGGCGCCGTACAGGTAGCCGACGCCCCGGTACTGCTTGCCGACCGGCAGAGAGGAGGCGTCGAACCCCTCGGAGTAGGCGTCGCCGCCGAGGATGGCGTCAGAGACGTTGCGGTTGCCACACTTGAGCGCGAAGCGCACGGCGTGGTTGTCGCGGTAGCGGTTGAACAACCGCTGCACATCACCGGCGCCGACCCCGCCGGGCTTCTGCGAGCTCGACAGGATGATGACGCCGGCGGACGGGCCAACCGCCATGATGAAGGACAGCAGGGCGGCGATCTCCTTGTTCGTCTCCTGGTCGTCCAGCTCGTAGTAGACCTGGAACTCCTCCATGACCAGCACCCACACCCGCAGGTTGGGGTACTTGCGCGACAGTTCCTCGGTCAGCTTGCCGTCCGGGCACTCGGTGACGGGCAGCGTGGAAAGGAACTGGTTGACCTGCTGAATGTGCGCCTTGATCTCGCGCAGCGCGTCCAGCAGCATCTCGATCGGGTCGCCGTCGCGGTTGGGCATCGTGCCGAAGATGATGCGGTGCGCGATGAGCGCGAACTTGCGCCAGTCCGGGCTGTCCTTGCCATCGACCACGGTAAGCCTTACGTACGGGTCCATCGCCGCGTACAGGGCCAGCAGCCGGGCGGCGAACGTCTTGCCCTTACGGGGCTGCGCACCGACCAGAATCGAGATCCACAACAGCAGCAGATCGACCCGCCGGCCGCGCTCGTCCAGCCCGAACGGGGCGGGCTGCCAGATGTTGCGCGGCTTGCCGTCCAGCAGCGGCGTGCGGCCGGCGGGAACCGCGAGCGGGTCACGGTCGGCCACGAACAGCATGTGCCGCCGGTTGGAGGTCGCATCGCGGGTCAGGTAGACCTGCTGGACGGTGACGTCCAGGCCGGAGGCGATGGCGCCGCGCGCCTTGACCGCGTCCTCGAACGTCTTGCCGTAGGGCAGGTCCACCAGCACCTCACTGCCGATCCCGGCAGCATCGCGTGACAGCCGGGAACCGAACTTGACCTGCTGGTTGGGCTTGTCCGGGTGGCCCAGACCGGCGGCGTAGTACGCGCGCAGTACGACGTCGCTGTTCAGCAGCCGGTAGCGGCGCGACACCATGGCGGTCGGGATGATCCGCCGTCCCGCCGGACGCCCGTAGGCGGCCAGCGGCGGGATCAGCGCGGCGGCGATGACCGCCCACCACACGGGCGCCAGGTCGGCGCCCACCGCGACCAGCACGGCGATGCCGAGGGCGATGAGCTGGAAGAACAGGGCGATGCCGCGCCAGCGGCGGGTGGCCTTGCCCTCCTTGTGCAGCTTGAGCCACATCGCCGGGTCGTTGTCGGTGGCGGCCTGCTGAAGGAGGATGTACTGCTCATTGACCCACCACCAGCGCAGTTGCCGGCCAGCCAGCTTGGGCACGCCGACGATCGCCCACCACACCGCCTGAAGGGCGTACCAGGGGGCGCGCACGGCGTGGAAACCGGCCACGTACGCCACCCTGCCCGCCGTCCGGCGCACGGTGGCGGGCAGGTTTCCCCACCGCAGCCCGGTCGGGATGATCGGGCTGCGCTTCTCCCCGTGCTCCGACTCCAGCCGGGCGGGCTCGGGCGGGTCCACCGGCACCGGCGACGCCTCGGCATCAGCGTCGGCATCAGCGTCGGCATCGTCGTCCGGCTCGTCCAGGGCGACCTCATAGGAGGTGTCGAACACCGGCGGCGCGTCGGGGGCCGGGGGCAGGGTGCCGTACTGCACGCGGTCGGCGCGGGCCGCGTCCAGGTCCACCACCTCGGCGCCCTGCCCGTCCGGGCCGGTGGGGCTGTCCGGGTCGGTGTCGGGGTGCGGCGGCGGCTCGGTGAGGGTGTCGAAGTCGGTCGGGCGGTCGGTCATGATGAAGACACCTCGTGTGCGTTGTCGGCGGCGGGGTGGCAGGGCGCGGTCTCGGTTTGGCGACTGGGGGCCGCGCCCTGCGTGATGGTCGGGGAGTCGGGGCCGCGCCGAAGGGCGGCCATGCGGGCATGGATGCGGGCGCGTTCGGCCGGGCCGGTGATGAGCATCCGCAGGTAGATGGCCACCGGTATGGCCAGACAGGCCAGGGTGGCGATGCACGCGAAGGTCAGCATGGGTGTGCCCTCCTGTTGTCAGGCGGCGCCGGCGCGGACCAGCGCCGACAGCCGCGGGTGGCGGGCGGACAGGTGCTCGTTCAGCAGGTGTTCGGCCTGCTTGACGTCGCCGGCGACGGTGGCCAGCGCGGCCATGGCGGCGATGATGACGTCGCACAGTTCGCCGGTCAGCTCGGCGCGGGTGGCGCTGACGCCCTTGCGCGGGTTCTGGCCGGTCACGCCGATGTAGGCCGCGACCACCTCGCCGAACTCTTCGCCGATCTTCATGATGCGCATGGCGATCTCGTGCTCGGTGGGCGGGTTGGCGGTGTTCAGCCAGGACAGCAGGGCGGCGACGTGCTGGGGCAGAGTGATCTGTCGTCTGGTCATGGGGCGGGATTCCCTTTGTCTTGTCGGGCGGGTGTCGAGCGGTGTGGGTCATGCGGCCTCGGGTGCGAGCGCGTCACGGACGGCACGGGCGTCGTCCATGCCGCAGCGCAGGGCGCGCTGAATCTTGTAGGCGCTCGGGGTGGCGGGCAGGTCGCCGGCCGCGATGAGTGCTTGCGTGCGTTCGATCAGCGCGGCCACCTCGGGGCTGATGAGCCTTACCCGATCATCGGTGTTCGCGCTGTACGTAAGGCCGGTAAGGGTGGCGCCGGCGTGGGCGTGGTCCAGCCGGGAGAATGCCTCCAGGATGATCGGCAGGGCGGTGACGATGGCCACGGCCACGATCGGCCCCAGCACATGCAGCACCAGGCGGGAGAAGGAGAACGTCTCCCCCTCCGACAGTCCCCACGGCAGGTACGGCCAGGCGTTCATGCCGAGGGTCAGTCCGAGGAACAGCCACTCGATCCGGATCAGCTTGCGATCGTTGAGCGGCTGACCGCGGGTGCCGAGGTAGGCGCGAGCGCCGACGACGACCAGCAGCGCAATCGACATGAACGGCTCCACCAGCCAGGCGAAGATCCAGCCGGGCGACCAGGGCTCGGCGCCCTCGGCGGCGAACCGCTGGACGCCGGCGGTGGACCAGGCCAGCGCCAGCGTGAGCGCCACCATGGCCGCGCCGATCAGCAGGCGCCGCATCCGGGCGGCCTGCCAGGCGCGCATGGCCGGGTCCTGCCCCAGCAGGTGCAGGCGGGCGGCCTCGTTGGCCTTCTTGCGGCGCCGGCGCACCCGCGGGGTGTCCAGCAGCAGGGGCGTGTCGTCGGTCTGGAGCGCGGCCAACTGCCGGGCCTCGGCGACCTCGGCACGCAACTGCCGCACCCGCTTGGTCTCGCCCACGGCCTCGGCGTCGCCCATGCTCTCGGCGTCGTCGGGGTCGTCGGGCGGCGGGTGGGTCGGGCTCTGTTCAGTCAGCAGGTGGCGCTCCATCTCGGCCAGGGCTCGGGAGATGTCCTCCGGGCCGGGCTCGGGGGTCGGGGTCGCGGTGGTCATGCGGCTTTCCTCCAATCGGTCTTGGCGGTGCGGGCAGGTGTGCAGGTGGGGGCGGGGTCGTCGCCGTTCCACAGGCGGCGTAGCTCGTGGACGGCGGCGATGTCGGGCAGGTCCTTGGGGCGGCGGGCGCGCTGTTTCCAGGCCAGGACGTCGCCGAGGCGCATGAACGGGATGCCGTCGATCAGGTCGGCTGAGGCGATCAGGTAGTCGGTCGGCCAGCCGGGCGTCCAGCGGTCCACGAATTCGATGGCGTGGGTGGGGTGGTTGACGACCAGGCCGTGACCGGACAGGGCCACACTCGGCGGCACGCCGAGGGAAAGCACCCTGGCCCAGGCCGGGCCGCGCGCCAACACGTCCAGGTCACCCACGCGCGAGCGCAGGCCGCGCACGTACAGGGCGGCGCTGCCGCACACCACGTACTCGCCGAGCGGCAGGTCCAGGCGTGCCAGCTCGGCGAACAGGCCGGCCGGGTCGTCCACCAGCACGGGCGGCACGGACACCACCACCGCGAATCGCTGGGGCGCGGCGGCCTCGGCGGGCGGGCAGATCGTCGCGGTGCTCATGGCGAGTCCAGGCGGGTGAGCAGGTCGTCCAGGCCGGCGGCGACCCCTTCGAGCACGTACTGACGGTCGCTGTGTTCGTCGTCCAGTTCGCGGTTGATGTGGTCGCGCAGGTTGCGCAGCTCGGCGCGGATGTCGTGGGCGTTCATGCGGCCATCTCCTCGGCGCAGTCGAGGCAGGTACCGAGGTGGCGCGGCAGCACGTAGCCGACGTCCCGATCGCACTCGGGGCAGGTGCGGCGGGCGGCGTTGGCCTTGCCGAGGGCGGCGCGCTGCCGCACAGTGGCGGGGCGCTTGGGGAGGGCGAACCGCACGTCGTACAGGTAGGCGGCGCGAACACCGGGGGCGCCGTGACGGCGGGAGCGCCACAGCACTTGCGCCTGGACGCCCTGACCGCCGGGCCGCAGCCCCTCGGCGGTGAGCTGCCGCAGCGTGAGCAGGTGCGGCGGGGCCATCCGCCACGGGTAGGTGGGCATGCCGTACCGATCACCGGCCGGGTCCCAGAAGGCGGCGCGGATGCGGGACATCAGCGCCTCCACAACAGCGAGCCAAGGGCGATGGCGGCCAGGAAGGCCAGCCACGGCCACAACAGAAGAAGAGCGGTGTTCATGGATGGGGGCTCCTGGTCCTATCGGTGCCGGGGGCGACGCGGGCGGGCGGGACCGGCGGGTGGGCGCGGGATGCGCACGTCGCCGGACACGGAGCGGGCATCGACGGTCAGGCCGTGCTCACCGCCGGCGGCGGCCAGCGCAGCGGGCGCGCTCACCCGGATGTCACCCGAGGTGGATTTCGCGGTGACGTGGCCGGGTTCGGTGGCGCGCACCGTGATGTCACCCGAGACGGTGAACAGCCGGGCCGCGCCTCCGAAGTCGCCGATGGTGATGTCGCCAGATGTCGAGTCGGCGGTGACCGTCTCGGTTCTGCCGAGGTCGATGTCACCGGACACGGTGCGCACCTCGGCCTGGTCGGCGTACTCGGCGGACACATCGCCAGAGGACGTGGAGGCGGCCAGCTTGCGGCAGGCGTCCAGGCGCAGCTCGCCGGAGGAGGAGGTGAACTGCGTCCACTCCAGTTCGCCGGAGGTGGTGACCTGGCCTGTCCGGGTGTGCACCCGCAGGGCCGAACCCTGCGGCAGGCGCACCTCGGCGCGCACGCCCGGGGAGGCGGTCATCCCCGAGATGACCTGGCCGTCGGAGATGACCTGACCATTGACGATGGTCATGCTGCCGCCGGTGACGACGATGCCGCTATGGACGTTGCCGGAGACGACAACTCGCCCGCCCCGGCTGTGGCTGACGATGGTGGTGCCGTCCGGGGTGGGCACGCGTACCGTCATCACCCGCACCTCGGTGGTCAGGGTGGCCTCGGCGATGGCCTGACCGGCGGGGCTGCCGCCGGCGGCGGGGGCGCTCAGCTCGATGTCGGCGCGTTCGACGTCGCACACGCGCAGGTCGATCTGGCCGTGCGGCATGTCCAGGTCGAACACGACGGGGCCGGCAAGCGGGGCGGTCAGGGTCCGCCGGGTGGTCGCGGTGGTCATCACGCCACCCCCGACAGATCGGGCGTGAGCATGGCGTCCAGCTCGGCGCCCAGCAGCGCCCACTCGCGCGCCGAGCGGCCGGCCCAGATGCCGTAGGTCGGGCGGACCTGCATGGTGTAGAGCGCGCACCAGGCACGCACCGGGCAGGTGGCGCACACCTCGCGCGCCACGTCCTCACGGGCGGCGCGCTGGTCGGCCGACTCGATGATGCCGCCGTCCGGGCCGGTGTGCAGGTCGGGGTCGTAGGCGCATTCGGCGGGCGGCGGCTCGTGGTCGATGCGCCAGGCCGCCGCCTGCTGTTCGGGCAGCATGCGCGCCGGGTGGATGGGACGTTCGCGGTGGACCATGATGGTGCTACTCCTTCGGGAGTCGAGAAAGGGGGCGGCTCAGGTCTTGGCGGATGAGAGCCGCCCCCGGCGGGGTGGGGTGGTCACTGCCTGATGGCCTTGATGAACTCGGCGAACTGCTGGGCGCCGGTCACGATCGCCTCGAAAGCCCACTTGAACGCCACGGCGGCGCCCTGCGGGTCGGTGAAGAGGTAGATGACCGTGCCGATCACGAACAGCGTGGGCAGGAACCGAGTCAGACTCTTGGCGGGCTGCATGGGGGAAACTCCCTTGGCTTGGTGGACCCGGCAGAGCAGCCGGAGCGCCCCGGCGGGGAGTCGGACCCTGCCTGCGACCATCGGGGCGAAAGACCTGGTAAGCCGGGTGGCGTCAGCCGGGGGCCACCTCGACATAGACGCGGACACTGGGCTGCGTTGGAGCCGAAGGGCATAGCCCCTTGATCGCGGTCACGGCGAACATCTCGCGCAGGGTCAGCACGGCATCGGCTACCTCGGCCGGCGTTCCGGTCAGGCGAATGGACAGCATCAGCACTCCCTTTGGGTGGTGTGTGAGGAAAGAGGTACGAGCGACGAAGAGGCGCCCCGGCAGGGAGTCGAACCCTGCCTGCGACCATCGGGGCGGATGGTGGATCGGGCCAGGTGAGGCGTTAGCAGTCCCAGCAGCGCCAGGGGCCGGGGCCGTAGACAATGACCGTGCGCTCGCGCAGGTCAGGCCGCATACGGCGGGTGATGGCGATCCACCTCGGGCAGTCGCCGACGTAGGTCTCGCTGCCGTCTGGGCTGTAGAACTGGACGGCTTTACGTCGCTTCATGACCAGCGCCACCCCTCAGCCGAGCAAGTCGCGCAGCATGGCCTGGTGGGCGCGGAAGACACGGCCGGCGTAGAAATAGTGATCGCTGAGGTAGGCGGCCAGGTGGGCGTAACTGTCGGCGCGCACCCACACGGCGCGCTTGGCGTCGTCGGCGCCGACCACGGCGGGCAGCTCGGCGCGGGGCAGCGTGCCGAGGTGGAACCGGACGGGCACCGTAACCATCCACGCCTCATCACTGGCACGCGGGTCGGGCACGTACCGGGCCGGAAGCGGCATGCGGACCATGCTCGCCAGGTCCAGGCAGGTCTCCTCTTCCAGCTCGCGCACCGCCGCCGCTTCCGGGTCCTCTCCGGGCTCCACGTAGCCGCCGGGGACGGCCCAGCCGTGCCCGTCCGAGCGTTCGACCATGACCAGCCAACGGCCGGCCTCGGTGTTGGCGGTGACGATGGCGTCGGCGGCCAGCTGCTCTCCCCAGTGGCCCAGCTCGTTGCGTCCGTACCGGACGCCGGTCGTCTCGCCCGGGTTGACCGGCCGGCCGTCGATCACCTTGAACGGGATCGCGGCGACGGCCTGACGGCTGGTCCAATCGATCTGCGTCGGGTCGACCTGCGGGTCCGCCCAACCTTCCTTGATGCCTCGGGTGAATACGTCGGGGTGGGTGTAGGTGACGCACGCGGTCATGGCGAGATCCCTCGGGTTGGTGGTTGCGGGTGATCTCGGCATCAGCGATGCCGAAGCGCCCCGGCAGGGAGTCGAACCCTGCCTGCGACCATCGGGGCTGTAGAGGGGCATGGCCCGGAGGACGGGAAGTCTTCCGGGCCACGGGTGGGATCGAACGGCCTACTTGCCGTTGCGGACGGTGTTGACCTCGTTTAGGAAGTCGCTGGCCTGGTCCGGCTCCATGAAGGACGCGAAGTCCTCCAGGTCGGTCTGGGTCAGGTGGTCGGCGTTGCCGAGAATGCGAGCGAAGGCGCTCATGGTTGTCCCCTGGTTGCGGGTGGACATGAACAGCGGCAAGGGCTACTCCCCTGCCAGGCCGCCTTTTTCGTGGGGAGGCGGTGGCCCATCCAGTTGTCCAAGTGGCGTGTGCTCCAGCCCGTCGGCGCGCGGCGTGTGCCGCCTTCCCAGATCTTCCGGCTGAGCAGCGACCTCACCTAGGCGACTACTCGTCTAGAGGAGATCTGATTCATGTATCTCAGACTCGTCTAGAGGAGTCAAGGGGCTATCTGGCAGGAAGTTGATACGCGAGCACGTAGGCGTCGCTCGACATCACCGTGTCGCAGACTTCGACGGCCCGCCCGTCCTCGGCGAACGCGGTTCGGATCAGATGAAAGACGGGTGTACCGGGAGCGAGCCTGAGAGCCTTGACCTCTTCACGCAGAGGCATCCGTGACTTGATCTCTTCGTCAAAATGGTCCAGCCGGTAGCCCATCTCCTCCAGGCGCGCATAGATACCCCCTGGCCCCGTGTCGGGCTCGGCGATCTGCGTCCCACTGGCAATGACCGCAGGCAGATAGGAGACTGCAGTCTCAACGGGATGGCCGTTGATCAGATACCGACGTGAGCGAACAAGGACCATGTCCTCCTTGGACAAGCCCAACCGTTGCGCCACATCGGCCGACACCTTCATCTCGCTGATCTGGATGGAATCGACGGACGGCTTTCCCCCCGCCCCTTCCGTCTCTACGATGAAGGCCGCTTTCCCCTTCTCACGATGGCGTCGAGCGAAGCGGTCTGACGCTAGACGGCGCACCGGGGGGCGGGCACGAACGAACACCCCACGCCCGTGCTCCGCTACGGTCAGCCCCTCGGCCTGTAGGAGCTGAAGGGCACTTCTGATGGTCATACGTGCAACGCCGTAGTGCTCCATCAGCTTGGCTTCGGATGGCACCTTAGCTCCAGGCATCAAGGTTCCACGCTCGATCGCCTCTCTCAGATGGTCCGCGATCTGTTTGAAGACGGGCCGGTCTGATACTGGATCAAGACTAGGCAAGGATAGGTCCACTGCGCGCCAACTCCTCCACTCGTACATACGTGTACTAGCTTGGAAGTGTAGCTAGGTTCGGGTCTCGAAGGGATTGCCATGGATCATGACTCACGCCACTCTGTCAGCGTCGCCGGCGTCATCGTTGATGATCAGGAGAGAGCGCTGCTCATCCAGCGCAGAGACAACGGCCACTGGGAGGCCCCGGGCGGTGTCCTTGAACTGGACGAAGACATCGTTAGCGGGCTTAAGCGTGAAGTCCTGGAGGAGACGGGTCTTGAGATCGATCCGGAAGTGCTCACCGGCGTCTACAAGCATATGGAACGAGGTATTGTCGCGCTCGTTTTTCGCTGTCGTCTCGCTAAGGGCGTTCCCGTAACGACTGACGAATCGCGGGCCTTTAGGTGGGTCACGCCAGATGAAATCAGCAATCTCGCAGTCCCAGCCTTTGCTGTTCGAGTACAGGATGCACTGCACAGTGATGGCAGAGCGGTTATACGACAGCATGATGGCGTACAGCTCATTAGCTCCGACGCGTAGCGAGGTCAAAGGTACAGAGCAAAGGGATTGCCGTGGGACAACCTGTTGACTGGTGGGCCAACCTTTTACAGGGAGCGATCAGCTCTGTTGTAGGCGGCATCGTTGCTGCGTTGACCGCCTGGTACGTCGTGCGAGTGACAATCAGACATGAACGGTCTCTAACTGAATCTTCTGCCGCACGGGAAAGTGCATACACCTTCATTCGACTCACACATCGTGTTGCCAAACTCATGTGCACACCGTTCCAACCGCCGCCAGACTACGACGAGCTTGGCACTGTGCTGAGCGACTGGCTACTGGAAACATCGCTACTAATAATGGCTATCGCCAAACCTAACCCTAATCTGGCTAGACAGTTAGATGAAGTACGCGATGTTGCCACTACCGCTTTCAATCAAGCATCACATGGCAGCGAGTATACGGTGTCGCAGAACTTCCGAGTCAGAGAGCATGCAAGCGACGCAATGATGGTCGCTTCAAACAACGTCGCAAATTGGATTGCCTTCGAGCGCCGCACGATCAATCCGCTTCCTCAGCGTCCGCGCATCTTCGATGATGACTAATGATACTTATGCCCCGAGACGGGGGACCGGAGTGGCGTACGCCCTGAACTATCGGATCATTCGCGACGACCGATCGACGCTGGACTGAACCTTGCCCTAACTTCTGCCCATCGGATAGCTCAAGCGTGCGCAGCTCAGGAAGAAGGTCCGAAGTCGAATTTGAGCAGCTCAGGCAGCCTACTAACGAAACGGTCGCCTTCGACATATAGATTATAGACCTCGTCGAGCGTCTTCTCTAGAATGAAGTCTACATAATTGTTGTGCACCATCTGATTCCTGAGGTCGCCAATTTCCAAGAAGGCGCGGATTTGAGCATCCAGCAACGAATCTTCTCGACAGTACGCTTTCATACCTTCCTTGAAATCGTTACCAAAAAGCGCCCAGAAGGTATTAGCATTTCTAGCATTCCAGGTAAAAAGCGAATGATACTGTCTGCCAAGCGCCTTTTGATCAATTATATGTAAAATCTTCAGATCTGATGCATGTTCCCGGACATGGTCTCGCAAAGTATCGCTAACCCTGTGCTCGAACTCACTCGCTGCCGCCAGGAGTAGGACCTTGGGAAGTGTCGTTTGCAGGGTTGCGTGATAGGACACCTGCTGTTGGCCGGCTAGGTAGTCTAAGACGGTCTGGTGATCAGAGTACATCCGCTCCACTGGCTTCATGGAGCCACTACCCGGCCAGCTCGGAGAGCTGCTTGTGAGTCTCTTCGAGCCTCTTCCTTACGTTGAGCGTCTTAGTTGATCCTTCCTGCGCCCATTGGGTGAAGTCTCTGCTTTTGCCAATACGTTCGACCCACTGCGGGTTGATCTCGTTGAGTGACCGGCCAGCGTCTCGAAGAGCAAGAGAGGCGACATAAATCGCTTCGAAGAGAAGCGGGCTGAATCTAGACGATCCTGCTTGGTACGTGCTTCGAGTGCACAGCCTGTTCAAACCCATGAACCATTGCCATTCAGAGGTAATCTGAGAAACCTTTGTTTCATCGTAGGACTTTGAGGATTTGCAGAACCGATTGACGAATGCCGTCATCGAACCTGCATACTTCTCTGTACCCTCACGGAGAGCTAGGCTGCGCAGGATGACCTCGATATCTTTCATTCGCGAGTCCGGGTCCGCCGATCCAAGAAGTTCTCGCCATTTGGGTTCCTGGTTCAACTCGAAGAGCGCATCAAAGAAATCCGAATGGTAAAGACTCGCCCGGATCTCTTGCGGATTCAGGTTGACGCCTCCGCTGTTCAGTCGATTGAACATCTCGAACATCGACGAATCATCATCGCTGGGACTCACTTGTTTGACGATGATGTTCCTGATGGTGCGAAGATCAAACTGTCTCTTGTATTGACCCAAAGTGCTATAGGTCAAGCCAGAGAATTTATTCTTTTGCTGCCCGGGGAGAGTTGGGAGGCTGAGTTTGAACGCCTCAAAATATTCATCGTTGTCAAGGATTTCGGGTGAGATTCCCCCTTCAGCGTTGAAGAATTGCCGAAGGATACTTCGCTTCTCCTTTCGAGGAAATCTCTCCTTCGCGAAAAAGAAGATGGTCATGAGTCTTTGCTGGCCATCGATGACAAGAAAATCGTTATTACCCTCCTCATAGAGGAACACTTGAGGAACAGGCAGGCCCAAGATCAGCGACTCGACGAGTTTTGAGGCACGTCGGCGATCCCATACATAGTTCCGCTGAAACGGCGGAATCTTGATAGCCCCTTCTTCGATGAAGCTATTGATCGTGCGCGTATTGAAGTCATTCGGCGACGACACGATTGAGTATTCGTCGATCTGCGCTGAACTCTCTTCCTCTTCCAGTTCCCCGGTGTCGACATTCGCGAGATCGGACTCCTGCTCAGACATCTTAAGATCGATCCTTCCGTGAGAGTGCGCAGGCGACATTCTAACGCTAACGCTTGTTTTCGGCTGACGGCGTTATCGAAGTGAGAGGCTTCTGGCCAGGGCAAGCGCCGTGGCTTGCCTTCGGACACCCAGGTCCGCCTGTAACCGCACCTCGAACGCCCCCAGAGGCTTTTCCTCCGGGACTTGCCGCCTGACGACCGCCACCGTGCGTCGCGCTGGCGGCCGTCCGCGGGGCCCGGAGGACATAGGGCCTAGGTCGGCAGCAGAGAACGGCCTGAGCGCCTCTCAGCCTTGATCGTCCCCCAATACTTCCCCGGAACGAGTACTCTGCTTACAGACGATCGAGGATTGCCCTGGTCAGAGGCACGCTGCTGTAGCGATGATGCCCTGACTCATAATCCGTGGGTCGTGGGTTCAAGTCCCACCCGCCCTACTCACCAATACCGCATCCGACCTGGGGTTTCTCGGATCTCGCCGGCCTCGGATCTCGTTGTTGATCATGGCTGGTTGCTCGGTGGTTGCTCTTGTGTACGGACCGTGTACGACGGTAGATCATTTAGACCGCCATCGTCAGTTCAGACCCCAATGACGACCATCAGAAGATCAAGCCAGAAGGCCTGCACGGCATCCCCGGTCAGCGACGGCCTGATGAGCAGTCAAGCCTTGTCCAAGTCGGCTCGTCTCCCCCGGCCAGGCGTTCCTGACCAGCAGATAGAAGATCCGCTGCTTCTCGCAGGGACCCTCTCGGCCCCGTTCATCGCGCAGACCGGGGATCGATCGGCTGCACCGTCCGATAGCCGTTGAGAGCAAACAGGCAGGCCCGCCGGAGAATCGGCGGGCCTGCCTGGATCGGGTGGCTCAGGTAGTGGTCGTGCCGGTGTGGGTCGGCAGGCTGATCAGCCGGGCGGTCTGGGCGCCTGCAGCAGCGGTATTGACGAGGGCCGCGGTGGATTCCGCGGCGGCCCGGGCCACCTCCGGGTAGACGCTGGTGTAGGTGTCGCGGGTAAAGGTGGAGGAGACATGTCCAAGGGTCTCCTGCACCACCTTCAAATCGACCCCGGCAGCCAGCATCAGCGAGGCCGCACCGTGGCGGAGATCATGAAGCCGCACCGGCGGTAGCCCTACTTGGAAGGCCAGCTGGTAGAACTGGTCACTGACCTGCTGCGGATGCAGCGGCCGGCCGATCTCGTCGGTGAAGACGAACCCGCTGTCCGTCCAGGCCTCGCCCGCGGCCAGCCGCTCGGCGGCTTGCCGCTTGCGATGCGCGCGCAGCGCGGTGACGGTGTCCTCATCCAAGGCGATGGTGCGGTCGCTGGCCTCGGTCTTCGGCCTCCCCTGCACCGGCTCCCAGCCGAGCTGGGTGATCTGCCAGTGCACTCCAGCGGTTCCGGCGTTCAGGTCGACGTCCTTCCAGCGCAATCCGACCGCTTCCCCACGGCGCAGCCCGCGCAGAGCGATCAGCCGGTACAGCGCGGACAGCCGGTGGGTGGCCGCCTGGGCGAGAAAGGCGTAGGTGTGGGAGGGCGTCCACACCATCACGGGCGACGGTCGCGGCACGGATGCGTACACGTTGATCATGCTGGCGCGGCTGAGCCGGTCCCCGCGCCGCCGCTGCTCGGCGTCGACCCGGTGCTGCAGGTCACGGTTCCAGTCGGCGACCCGCTCGTCGGTCCACACCAGCGCCTTGGGGCGGTCGGCGTCCGGGAGTTCGACCACCGCGGCCGGGTTGAAGTCGATCAGCCGGTCCTGCTTGATCGCGATGTTCAGCGCGTGCCGGAGCGTGGCGCGGATGCGGTGCATGGTGGCCGGGCCGACCGGCCGCCGGTACCGCACCCTGGCCCGCTGCTCCGCATCGCCGCTGGCGCGAGCGGTGGTGATGACGTCGTTGAACTCCTCGATCGCATCGAACATCCCCGCCACATCCGACACCCGCAGCCGATCCAGCCGGATGTCCCCCAGGTAGGGGACGAAGTACAGGCGGATGTGCGCCTCATACGAGCGGCGCGTGGTGGCGTCGATCTTCCGCTTACGCCGCAGAAACTCCTGCATCCACTCCGCCACGGTCACGGTGGGGTTGAGGTCCTGTCGGGTGCGGACCTTGCGCCGCACCTCTTCCACCGGTGGTAGCGCTTTGGTGTCCTTGAGCATGGACAGCATCAGCTCGGTGATCTTCCGCTGGATGTGCGGATCCTCATCCAGCGCCAGCAGCGCCCGAGCGTGCTCCAGCTCGGCCTCGACCTCCTCCAGCGTGGCAAAGCCGCGCCTTCGCAGCGGGTTACGCCGCCGTCCGTCCGCGTGCGCGGGCAGCTCCAACTGGTAGGCCCAGCGGCCGTGGGTGCTGCTCCACCACTCCCCGCCGCCCGGGCGGCGGAGCTTCGGGCAGGCCTTGCCTAGCCTCTTCCCCGTCGCCTCATCCCGGCAGGAACACGTCTTGAAGGTGGTTCCGTTCATCGTCGCTGTCGCGCCTTTCCCTTTGCTCGCTGATCTCGCGTCGCCGACCGATCGACGTCGCACTTCCTGCCGGCGCTCCCCATCCCCGACCCCACCGAGCGCCGTCGGTGCGGTGCGGCCGGTGCTGTACGCCACCGGCGGCACTCGGCGTACCGGGCCCATCACCGCGGGGGTCGCCATCCGGCGGCCCGGAGTGGGGATTGCCGTGCCCCGGGCCGGAGCGCGGCCCCGGTAGGCCCGCACAGGCCCGTCATAGGGCCGCAGCGGGGACGTTCCGGGGCCACCGGCCGGTCCGGGGCGGGTCGGTATCGACGCCCACCTCCACCGCCCATGTCAAGCGATATCCGCTGGTCACATGTCCCCGGCCCACGCCCCGGCAGAGCCCGGAGCGTGCTGCTGCCTGCCCCGGCCGGAGAACGCCGGCCCCACACAGGAACCCCGCGCTGATCGCATGGCGGCGGCCTCAGCTGGCGTGGACGACACAGCATCGAGATACGGCGAAGTGGCTGGACTGTACGGTCATCTCGGATCCCCCATTCCGGCGGGCGAATTCATCCCTGTCACTTATTGAAATACCGGCCAGAAAGGCCGAGTTAGGACAGCGCGATCGGTCAGCCTTTGGTCAAATCCGACATCGGACTCCGTACCGAGTAGCCCGAGCAACCACCAGCGGCACCCAGCTTCGAATCCATGATATTAAAGGACAAATTGCCGCTAGCACTTTGCGAATAAACGTCCGAATTGGACGCATTTGCGCTGGCACTTCTGAACCCCGCACGACAGAACACAGCACGTTCTAGTATGCGGAAACAAGGCTGCGGACTTTTAATCCGTAGGTTCCGGGTTCGAGCCCCGGGCGCCCTACCACTCCATACCCCATCCGACCTGGGGTTTCTCGGTTTTCGGGGCCCTCCGGCGAGGCGGAGACACGCCGTTGGTTGCTCGCTGGTTACTCTTCGGCACGGGTCCGGCACATGCCCAGGCGTTCCCGGCCCCGGTTGGGCCGATCTGCCAAGCCAGTTCAACAAGAAGATCAATGGAGCACCAAGCCGGAAGACCCGACGGGCATCCCGGTCCGGGTTTTGCCTACCGGCAGGTCAAAGGATGATCAAGCCGCTCGCTGCACCGATGCCGCCGTTTCCGAGTTTCCGTAGTTGAGTCCGCTGCTTTGAGCGATCCTGCTCGCGCTACCTTCATGTGGCGGAGCATTCCTAGCAGCGGCTGTGGCCACCTATCAAGCCAGGCCATCAAGATGATCTTTTGGAGGTAAGGCAAGAAGACCTGGTGGGCGGGCCCTAGATGATTGATGCCAAGGGGTCTGGTTACGGTTAGTGGTCGTAGGCGATCAGGGATCGCTTGATCGGTTGGCCGGTTTTGTCGTTGTGCCAGATCACGCTGGTCAGCGCGAGGATGCGGGTCAGCACCCGGATGATCACGCCGGCCGCGGTGCGACCGCCGTGGCGTTCCAGGTCCAGCTGGCTCTTGAGGGTCTTGTTGATCGACTCGATGGTCTGGCGCAGGGGCTTGAACAGCGCCGCGCCGGGCCGCTCGGGCTCGCCCTGGCGGGCCGGGCGCAGCAGCTGCAGCTCACGCTCGGCGAGCTCGGCTTCGAAGAGGCGGCCGTAATACTGCCGGTCAGCGATGATCGTCTGATCCGGGCGGGCGGCCAGCACGTCGGGTGCGGCCTGCAGCATGCCGAGCAGGACCTCGCGCTCATCGGCCTTGGCACCGCTGAGGGCGAACAGCACCGGCAGCCCGCCCAGCGTGCACAGCAGGTGCAGCCGCAGCCCCCAGAAGTAGCGGGAGTGGCAGGCGCAGTTGCCGTACTCCGCCCACCCGGCCAGCGCCGAGCGCCGGGCCGTCTCCCGCGAGCGGCCGCATTCGATCGGCGTGGAATCGACCACCCAGACGTCGTCACTCCACAACGAGGTATCGGCGGCCAGGATCCGGATCATGTGCCGGACCAAGCTGCAGGCGCTGCGCAGCCGCCGGTTGTAGCCCGGCCGGCCCGGCAGGTGCGGGAACATCGCGCCCAGTTCGGCGCGGGCATACCGCAGCCAGCGGCGCTCGGAGGTGAAGCCCAGCAGCGCCGACAGCACTGCCAGGGTCACCAGCTCAGCGTCACTGAGTTTCGGCGCGATGCCGACCTTCGGCCGCCACGGCGCGAGTTGCGGCTGGACCTTCAACACATCGTCGATCCGCACGTACAGTGCGGTTGCGAGGGTGTTTAACTCTTTCGTCACACATCGAGCTTGGACACCCTCGCCCTATCTCCGCAGCTACGCCTTGGCATCAATCGTCTAGCCCAGTGCTCCGCCTCCGGGCGGTACTTCCTGGGTTTGACCTCCGAGTAAAGCCTGTACAACCTCGCAGTGCGGGCTGTGGAGCAGGAGCTGATCCCCGCACTGCGACACCTGGGCATCGGCCTGATCGCCTACAGCCGTTGCATGCTGGCCTCCTCGCCGGCGCCTGCGCTGACAGCACTCCGTTGGACCCGGCGGCGCGGGAGCGACGCGAAGCCCACCGCGAGCAGCTCGAAGCGTACGAGGGCCTGTGCGCGCAGCTGGGAGCGTCGTCCCTCGAGGTGGCGCTGGCCTGGTTGCGGCACAACCCCGTGCTGTCCTCCGCGATCGTCGGTGCAACCTCTGTTGAACAGGTACGGCCGGCCCTGGGTGGACTGTCGCTGTGCCTGGATGAGGAGGTGCAGGGGCACCTCAACCGGATCTGGCCCGGTCCGGGAGAAGCGCCGCAGGCATACGCCTGGTGACTCACCAGCGCTGCTCACCTATGCGTGTACCGAGTGGTTGGAGTCCGACGTGGGGTCCGACGACACCCTAGGCAGGCCGGCTGCTCGCTCGACCACCAGCGCCGCCGGTGCTTGGGGGTTCTTCGGTCTCGGCTACCAGGACCGGCCAGGCAAAAACAGCGCCTCGCGTCGATGCGCCGGGAGGCCTTGAGGAGTTCGGCATTGACCACGGTGGGGCGGCCGCCGGTACGGTCGCGGGCTTGGGCGGCGTCCATGAGAAGCTCGACACCACCACCCCGTACGCCTGATCTTCCACGTCTTCGCCGTCCTCGCCAAGTTCATCTGGGAGCTCATCGTTGCCGGCACTCTCGAGGGCCTGGCTCTCGCGCCCGCGCGCGAGGGCGCTTGATACCGACAGGGTCTGCGTCGCGGTGAGGTAGTGGCCCATAAGGACGTCGGGCCGCACGCCGCAGCAGGCCGAGCCGTAGGCAGGCTGACCATCTGACAGAGATGATGTATGGAGCACCTCCCGCCAGTCCTGACCCGCCCTCTGACTGACCTCGGGTCTTCAACGGGATCTGTCGGTCTGAGCGGGAGGCGCTCGCCTGCACCCATCGGACGTGGCGTTGTGACCTCATAGGAGCCTGGCCAGAGGCCCCTTCTCTGTCTTGTCCGCCCTGCCCACCGGTTGAGAACGACAGGACGACGATGCCCTCCATTACACCCGACATCCTCGCGATCGACGAAGTCGCCGTCGGTGTCGATACCACCAAGACACTCACACCGCAGCCGTGATCGACCACGTCGGCCGCGTACTGGGCACCGAGCAGTTCGCCGCCGACACCGCCGGCTACACCACGCTGCTGACCTGGATGCGGTCATTCGGCACCGTGACGGTCGTGGGCATCGAAGGAACCGGCGCCTACGGTGCCGGGCTGGCCCGTTACCCGCGCCGGCAGGGCATGCGCCTGACCGAGGTCGACCGGCCCGACCGCAAGACCCGACGCTTCCAGGGCAAGTCCGATCCGATCGATGCGATCCAAGCGGCCAAGGCCGCACTGGCCGGCGAGCGGACCGGCGCCCAACGCCAGATCAAGGCCCTGATCGTCACCGCCCCCGACGCCCTGCGCACCCAGCTACGCGGCCTGCCTGCCAAGAAGCTCATCGCCACCTGCGCCGCGCTGCGCCCTGACCCCACGCACGCTCACGACCCAGCCACCGCGACGATGCTCGCACTGCGGTCCCTGGCCCGCCGCCACCAGCAGCTCACCACCGAGATCAACGACCTCGACGAACTGCTGGAACCCTTCGTGGCCGCCATCAACCCCGGCCTGCTCGCCGTCCACGGCCTCGGCCCCGACACCGCCGGCCAGCTCCTGGTCACCGTCGGCGAAAACCACGACCGGCTCGGCTCAGAAGCCGCCTTCGCCATGCTCTGCGGCGTCGCCCCGATTCCCGCATCCTCCGGCAAGACCCACCGGCACCGTCTCAACCGCGGCGGCGACCGCCAAGCCAACGCCGCCCTCTACCGCATTGCTCTGGTCCGCCTGCGCTGGGCCCCCGCACCCGCGCCTACATGGAACGACGCACCCAAGACGGCTTGTCCAAGAAAGAAATCATCCGCTGCCTCAAGCGCTACATCGCCCGCGAGCTCTACCGGGTCATCACCAGAACCGATCAGGAACCCAGTGCTTGACATCAATAGGAGCATCCAGGACAGCATTTACGAGGCGGCACCGTTGCCCACCGGCCGATCACTCAACAGTTTTTTCATCTTCAGCTGCCGGCAGCGGATCAGCTGATGGGCGCCGAGTCAGTTGCTGGGCCCGGCAGCGGGCCGCCGCCGCCTTCTCGCGCACCTGTCTGGCCTGGCGGACAGTGGCCCGCGCGCGCTCTCGGGTGTCGTGCACACCCGCGAGGAACTGGTGCTGCCAGGCGCTCCTGTCGCCGCCCGCGCCGACCGTCTCCGGCGCGGGCGGCCCCCACCTGCTGGCGCTCGATCTCGGCCTACTCCCGACCGGCCAGGGTGGCTTCCCGGTCATGCGCGGCTGCGGCCCGATCCGCCGCGGCCGCCTGACGGTCCCCTCACGCCCGCAGCAGATCCTGCCGACCGGCTTGTTCGTCGGCTTGGGCCGTGGCCCGCTCCCGGCGGACCGCCTGCCATTCCTCGCGCAACACCGTTCGATCTTTGTGGCCGTGCTCGCGGGCATCTCGCCATTCCTGCTCCACCGCGGCGAGGTCTCGGCCGCCCGGGCGGCTGGCGTCGTCTCGCTGGTAGATAGCTTGATCACGCTGTTCGGCTTCCCACAGCACATCATGGAAGGCCCGGTCTGCGTCGTCGGCTGCCGACCGGGCTCGCTGCGCCTGGCGGCCCCGGTCGGCAGCGGCGCTGTCGCGCTGCTCGGCCGCCTCATCGCGCTGCCGAGCGGCGTGGTCGCGCTGCTCGGCGGCTGCCTGGTCTCGCTCAGCCGCCTGGTCCTGGCGGGCCTGGACGCCTTCACCGGGCGCTACACCGCCCCGGCCTACGTCGTCGAGGCGTTCCCGTAGCGCCTCGGCCATCCGCTGGGCCTCGGTGCTCAACCTGGCCGGCCAGTTCCAGCAACAGCGCCGCAAGCGCCGATATCTCCCGCTCATCCAGCATCTTTGGGCCTCCCAGCTGGGGAGATGCCGCTACCGGAAGTTTGAGCTCCGCCTCCAAAGCGCACACATGCAAGAGAGGCCCGGGAGACTTCAGGAAGGGGCGCTTCCTCGTTACGCAGTGGCGAGATGACGAGCGTCGTCGTGCCGGGCTCGATGGTGAAAGCGCAGGTGCAACCGCATGGGGCCGTCACCGTCGTCGAGACTGATCTCGTCACACAGCTGCCGCACCAGCCAGAAGCCCACTCCCTGCCCAGCGAGCAGGTCCGGGTCAGCATCGACGGTCCAGTACGCCGTGGTCAACGCGCCGGCCACATCCACGATCTCCAGGCTCACCCCGCCCGTGTCGCTCCAGCCGATCACAGTGCCGCCGCCGCCGTGCTCCAGCACCTTGGCGGCGGCCTCGCTCGCCGCGATCACCAAATCGGTAAGCCTCTTGTCGGCCAAGCCGGCACCGGTGCCGAAGGCCCGCACGCCCGCACGGAGCGCGGCAAGATCGTCCGTGATCGGCCATTCCAACCGGAAACCCGATAACACGTCGATCGCCACCCTTCGCCAGCGGGTCCATCCGTCACCGAAACCCGTGCCCCGCCGGCAACCTGATACACATGCGTGGCATGTGACCTGCGGCAATACCGGCTGTCGGGCAGCTCACCCGCGAAGGCGCTCTCGCCGCGCTGGGCGAGGCCGGCTCGGGGCCGGCCCGCTGGTTCTGCGGCGAGGCGATCCTTGAGCAGTGACCGCGGCTCGCACGGGCCCTCCGGCAGACACCCCGCCGACCCGCAGAACTCACCGATCCGACCGGCTCCGCAAGACGCGCCGGACGGCGGTCTGCGATGAGGCCGGCGTACGCACCGCGTGAGGTCGGGCGTGCGCCGGCGCGTGCGAGCGGGCACTCCGCCATCATCTCCTGCTTGATCTACAAGTGATCAGCCGCTGTCATGGCCGGGGCGAGCGGCAGGCTCTCTGCTCGTGACGGAGGCTCCGCCGCCAGGGTCGTCTCCGCCGGGATCGAGGCGGAAGGGCGGGTATCGGTCGGTCATCAGGGCGGTGTAGCCGGCGACCCGTAGCCCCCAGCGGTTCAGGCCGAGGATGAGGTCGAACAGGGGCCGGGGGTAGCGGCCGGTGACGGTGAGCGCGATCCCGGCGATCAGGACGAGCAGGGCGACCAGACCGCCGCCGCCCCAGTCCCATGCGTCGCCGCCGGCCTGCCAGCCGATCCAGGCGCTGCCGCTGAACAGGATCGCGACGATCAGGAGGTGCGGGATGGCCAGGAGCCATTTCACCAGGGCGAGGCCGCGGTGCAGCCGCGCCGGGTAGTCGGCGGTCAGTCCGGCCGGGTAGTCGGGAATCTCCCGCAGCGCGAACGGCGGGTAGCGGTCGGTGCCGAGCGCGTTGTAGGCGTAGTAGCTCACACGCCAGCTCCACCGCATGACGCCGACGTTGAAGTCGAAGATCGGCCGCGGGTACCGGCCGGTGATCAGGATCGCGGCCAGCGCGACGAGGCTGAGCAGGCAGAAGGCGATCCACAGCGGGATCAGGATCAGCACGTGGGGTACGATCAGCAGCCATTTCATCAGCCACAGCCAGCGTGACAGAGGGTGGTCCTGCTGGGCGTGTACCTGGATCGGGTAGGGCCGGATCGCGGGGGTGGGGGCTCGCGTGGCGAACGGGGTTGTCGAGCTCATGGTCGGGTTCCTCTCTTGTCTGAGAGTCGCAGGTAGGGGGAGGTCGCACGGTCTCTGCTCTGGCGCACCAGAGGGTGCGGGCGCCTCCTGGGCAGGGGCTTGTCACGGGCGCGGGGATGGCTGCCGGCCAGGACCCGGCCAGGCGAGCAGGCCTGCTCGGTCTTCGAGCGGATGAGCGCGTCCCCTGGGTCCGCGCTGAGAGATCGGGCCGTGCCTGTCTTCGTCGGAGGTTCGTGGCCGCCGGGAACGGCGGCTCGGCGTGGGTCAGATGGTGGCGGGCCGTGCGGGAACAGGAGCGGTGATGCGGCCGCCCTCGTTCTCCCAGGAGGCTGAGTCGTCCCGGCCGGGTATGCCCCCTTCCGGGGTGGCGGGGCGGAGGATGTCGGCGGGACGGACGCCGGTCGTGCCTGCGGCGGCGAGCGCGAGTGCCGCCATGGCGGGGGCGTCCGCGGTGCCGGGCGGAATGACCAGCAGGGTGATGGGCACGGCTCCCGCGATGCTGAGGGTGATCAGATGCGGGACGGCGCTGCGGAACCAGCCCACTCTGATCTGTCGACCGCGGGCCGGATGCGGCGCGGGATGTGATCCCACGCGTCCAGGTACAGGCCCACGCGCAGGACGGCCCTGTCGAGTCGCCGGTCGACGGCCGAGATGAGGGCGGGCAGTTCGGCGGCGGCGGCGGGGGTGCGCGGCCACCACGCCCGTCAACGGTGCCTCGCCGGTCGAGGGCGGCGTTCAGGCTGAGCCGAGGAGCGGGCTGGGCCGCGAGAACAGGGCTGATCGGGGAGAGGAATGTCGTCATCATGGTTGCCTGGCCTGGTCGGGCCCCTCACCTGGGCCGCAATAGTCTATCGCCGCGGGCGACGCCAACCTGTTTGCCGACGCTCGAAATGTCCTCGCACTTTCTATTCTACCTCGTTTCCCGCAAAAAGGAGAGACGTCAAGTCGCCATCAGGGAAATCGGCACCGTTTATCGATTGCGGTGATAATCAGGCCCTCGTCAGGAAGAGCAGTCTCGGGCCAGGCCGCGTTGTGTCCGAGAGTAGCAAGGGAAGCGCCATGAGCCTGACAAGGAAGATTAAGTACAGGACGCGGGCCGTTCAGGGTTGGATCATGCTCTACTTCGGCCGCGCTACCGGAAACCAGCATCTGGAGTCGAAAGGCGTGGCCCTCCAGTCTGACAATAAACTGGGGCAGCGCAACGGGAAAATCAAGAGGATGTTCAAGCGCTGACCGCGGCGACCGGCAACGGCACAGAACATGCCGGTCCGGTCCGGCGCGTTCCGGCTTCGAATGATCAGCACATTGCAGGAACCAACCTGGAGTAGCCATGAATCGCGTCATTGTCGTGGGCGCAGACGGTTCGGACGCCGCGACCGCGGCCGTCGAGTGGGCGGCCGACGATGCCGCTCGCGCGGGGGCACGGCTCCGCATCCTCCACGCCGTGGACCGCTCACCGTACGAGATCGCGAGCTTCGCCACCCCGGGCCAGGGTGATGTCATCATGCTCAGCGCGCGGAGCGTGCTGAGCGACGCCGAGACGGTCGCGTGCAAGCGACAGCCCGGCATCGATATCGACTGCGACCTGCTTCAGGGCGCCGCCGCGGCGGCATTACGCAGCCAGGCCGCCGGATCCGCCGAGATCGTGATCGGCGGCAGCGGCCTCGGCGGCTTCCCCGGGGCCTTGCTGGGCTCGGTGGCCACCCACGTGGCCGGGTACGCGCACGGCCCGGTGGTCGTCGTCCGATCCGGCCCCGACACCGCCCACGGCGAGGTCGTGGTCGGGCTGGAGGACTATCACGCCGGCGAACCCGCCCTCGCCTACGCGTTCGAGCAGGCGATGCTCCGCGCGAGCACGCTGCGCGCGCTCTATGCGTGGCAACCGCCCGCGCACGCTCATATCCCCGAAAGCGCCTACGACCTGGACGAGATCCACGCCACCCAGTGCCGGACCGCGGCCGCCATCCTCCAGGGATGGAGACACCGATATCCGCAGGTTCCGGTGATCGAGGACGTCCGTCGCGACCACCCCGTCGATGCTCTCATCAGCGCTTCCGCCCAGGCGGATCTGGTCGTCGTGGGCTCTCAGGGCAGGGGAGCGATCGGCACCGTGATGCTCGGATCCGTCACCCTCGGGGTCTTGTACGGCGCACGCAACTCCGTCGCGGTGGTGCGGCCATAAGGCCGCCTTGGCCGGCGACGTGCGACCTGAGCCGGGTCATCGGGCTGGGTCAGTCGGCAGGCTCAGAGTCGAGCAGCGGCTCGGGCGGCGCCGGCGGTGCGCCCGCCCCGCCGGGCCGAAGACGAGCTTGTCAGACGGTGGTGGCGGCCTGCTCTTGCCGTCGTTGCCGCGTCCGGTACGAGTGCAGGCGGGAGCGGCGGTGGGCGGCCGGTTTCGTCGAGGGTTTCCTCGTCGTTGCATAGGTTCATAGCGCGTTGCCTTTGAGCAGCCGTTTCAGGGGACTTGCCGGCATGTCGCGGGTACAGGCGAGGAGTTTCGGGGGACCGCCGTCGAAACCCGGAGCAGGGCCAAGATCACTATCGACCTTAGCTGGCACCTCGGTTTCGCTACTGCTGGTCACCAGGATCGAGCGGGAGGACGGGTGATGGCGCTGTCGGCTTCGACGGACAGGATGAGCATGATGGCTCCTTCTGGGCCTGAACCTTCTTTTGCTGCTACGGCGAGACGCCGGCTGGAGGGGGTATTCGGCGTGTGTTCAGGGGCTGCGAGGTTGGTCGTGCCCAGTGCTTCAGTGGCGGGGCGGCTCATCGGAGGGTCTGTTGGTCCCGCCAGGTGGACATTGCCGCAGCGATCGTTTCGGGCTGGTCTTCGGAGGCGTGGCGACCGGCTGGACCGCGATGTTCGATCTGGGGGCCAAGCATCAGCTAGCGGCGTGCCGTGCTGATCAACCACGCAGGCACTCTCAAAGATCGCCAGAGCCCATTTCGTTGAGCGCCATCACCGTTGTGGGCTCCTGTACTGGGTGAATTCCTCGTCGGCGACGGGGACGACGGGACGCCTTCCAGCATCTCCTGGGACCGGCAGGCCTGCCGTCTGGCTACGCCGTGCGGGCCTGCGCCGGTTGAGACGGCTGAGGCAAGGTGAAGCCCTTGGCGAACAGCCAGATGGGCAGGACCAGGACTTCGAACAACCCGCCCGGCGCGAGCAAGAGCATGCCGGCTCCCGCGTCCATGTCCAGGACGCTGAGGAGGTCCAGCGGCACTCCCAGCAGCAGCAGGGCGTAGCCGATGAGGCCGAGCATCGCAATGGGCTGCGGGACGATGCGGGAAACGAAGAGCAGGTAGGTGAACATCAGGCCCCCGATGGCCGTGGGGATGTACACCCACAACATCGTGTTCGGTACGGCTTGCAACTGCGTCAGCAGGTAGAGGCCGCAGGTGGCGGAGACCACGAACTCGATGACCCGCATGATGGGGTACCACAGGGCCAGCTTCTGGTTGAAGGTCTTCAGGATGCGGTACATGAGCAGGCCGATGGCCACCACGGCCAGGCCTGAACAGATCATGAGCGCGACGCCTGCCGTCAGCGCCGTCGTGTCGGGGTTGCCGTCGATGAACGCCTGGGTGAGGGTGGTGCCGATCATGGCCGAGATCATCTGGAAGATGAACAGGGCTCCTACCGTGACCGCGATTGTCCGGGGTGTCATGGCTGGGCCGTCCTTTCTCTGTCCGGTTCGGTACGCGTCGCCGCCCCTGGCCGGATGGTCAGCCGGCGGCCGCTGATGAGCAGCCAGAAGATCAGCACCACTTCACCGGCGAAGATGAACATGGCGATGTCGAGTGAATAGCCCGGGACCAGCATCAGGCCGAGCCCGTCGGCGAGGTATCCGAGCCCGGCGATCACCAGCAGGATGCCGATCACGCGCGGCATGAAACCGGACCGGTACGCCAGATAGCCGATCAGCAGCAGGTGCACGGAGAAGAAGACGAGGCCGACGTGCCAGATGATGGTGAACGCTCCCGCCGCGCGCAGGACCTGTCCGGGGTCGTTGAGCGGATCGAGCGCGGTCACGAGCTGGGCGGCGGCCACCAGCAGGACGGCGGCGTAGGCGATTCTGAACCAGGCGGCCATCGCCGCAAGGCTTCGATGTACGGGCTCGAAGAGGGTGAGCAGCGCGCCGGCCACGACGACGTCGAGGACGGCCACCAGGACGAAGGCGCCGACGCCCCAGCGGAACAGCGTTTCGGAGCCGGCGATGTCCCGGGCCGTCCTGGCCGCGTCCCCTGGCGTGATGAGGGCCTCGAAGGCGGCGAAGTTGGCGAAGACGGCCAGGACGGTCATCAGCAGCAGGGCGATGCCCGCGATGAGACTGGCCGTGCGCATCGACCAGCCGGCGTGGCTCACGCCCGGCGCGGATGTGGGGTGAAAGACGGTCTTCACGGCTCTCCCTGCTAGTAAGGATCTTCCGATCGCAACCTCGGACGAGGCGGTCGAGGGTCTCGGCTATCCGGACGGCCGTCCCAGCGCCCGCCGGGGTCGTCCCTGCGATGGTTGCGGGTCAGCGCGCGCCTGGCGTGACCATTGCGGCGGTGAGCGGGGAGGGCTTGAAACCTTTGACGACCAACCAGAGGCCGAGCGATCCTTCCCACAGGAATATCGGAACGGCCGACATGGCCGACAGCACGGAGACCTGCGGGTAGAGGCCGAACAGCACGGCTGTCGCGGAAAGGAAGAGCAGGGGCGCTCCGATGAGGCCCAGCGCGGGAATGACCCGTGGCACGAGCCGCGACCGGTACAGCAGGTAGCCCAGCAACAAGGCGTTCACGGCCGGTATGAAGCCGGGCCCGAGCAGGAACGTCCAGTTGTGGATCGCGACGAGCGCGCTGCCAGTGGAAACGAGCGAGTCCGCATCGGCTCCGGCGGCCGCGGCCTGCCGCAGGGTCACGACGGCCAGGAGGCTGATGATGCCGGCGACGATGATGGCGGCCTCCAGGACGCGCGCGGCGACGAAGCCGAGCGCGGCGGCCTCGTTGTGCCGTTTGACCACCGGATACAGCACGACCGCGGTGCCGATGCAGGCGAAGACGCAGATGATCTCCAGGAAGGCGCCCCACAGCACGCCGGCGTCCGGGCCGGGCCCGGCGATGTAGCCCAGGTCGTTGAGCACGGGGTAGTAGAGGGCGAGCGCGGGGATCGAGGTGACGATGGTGATCAGGTAGAGCAGTCCCGCGACGAGCGCGGTCTTCCTCGTCGAGTCCATCGGGCCTTGTTCCGGCGCCGGGATGTGCATCTTGGTCGCCATGTCGCTGTCCCTTTCGTGGCCGGTCCGTCCGTCAGACGGCTTTCGGGGATCGGGCGCGTCCGTGGGGCGGGATCACTACCATCCGGGGGTGGTGACGGTGGCCAGGCGGTTTCGCTCACCGACGTCGACCCCGCCCTCCCCCGGTGAGCCGCCGGCATCCAGGGCGCCGATCTGGGCACGGATGGTCAGCAGCAGCGTCCTCGCCAACGTGCCCTGCTCGCTATGCCAGTCCGGGTGCCGGAGGAAATCGTCGGCATTGACCGAGCCGATGCATCGTGTGGTCTTGATCGCAACGCTGACGACAGGGTCGGACGTCGTGACCTCGTGTGAAACGCCGAGCCTGCCAAAGTCGTCGTCGGCGACGAAGCAGCTCTCGCTCGCGGGGTTGGGCACGGGTGGCGGGGTAGTCATGTCGACCTCCGTAGCACGGAACCACCGGCCGGCGACTGTCTCCGCGTCGCTACGACCGATGATGGAGCACACGCCACGCCTCGTCGTACCCAGCGAGAAACTCGCCGGCCGGGGCACAGTCAGCAGGCCCTGCTTCCCACCACTTCTCGCTTCATGACGCCACCTCATCCTGCGGCCGACTTGATGGGGCGGAAACCATCATTCGCCGTCAGGCCCATCACCTGGGCCGATAACCGCCCGGACCGGTTGGGCGGATGAGCCGTCTGAGACGACGCGACGGGCGAGAATTTCAGCGCCCTGGCGCCCCAGGCCGTCACCGTGCTGGTCACGTGAGGCCTCGGTCAGCACGCGGCGCGCTGCTCATCCCCGCTGCCGGCCTGGCTGCTGCGCGCGGTGTGAGGGTGAGGGATCACGGTGCCGGGGTTGCGGAGGCGTAGGCGAGCGCTGAGGGCGTCTGGCAGCCGACTATCGCCGGTGCCCGATGAACGAGCTCGTCGTTGCCGATGGCCTCGACCATGAACAAGGCGAAGTCGATGCGGCGGGTGCGGTTGCTCGTGAGAATGGGATCGCCGACGTGCCGGCTCCAGACGGGCAGGCCCTGACTGTCGCCTTCCTCCAGATCACTGCCGCGGACGACAGTCCACCGCGTGTCGCTGGCGAACACCCGCCGGCAGGCTTCCACCTGGTCATCGAGATCGGCAAAGCGAACCAGCCGCGCAACCGGGCCGGCGACTCTGACCAGCGCCTTGGTCTTCCACGAGTACACATCCCGGCCGTCGAGCGTGATGTGCCAGCCGCAGGAGAACACCAGGCGCGCTCCAGGCCGTGCGTGGTCGAGCACCGCCTGGGCCGTCCCCGACGCGTACCCGTGGACCCCTCGCGGGACCAGCACCGTCAGCACACCATCGCAGCCGTCGACTGCCTCTTTGATGACGCCGCGATCGTCGGTCGCCCCCGGAAAGAGGGTGATGCGGCCCTGGAACGCGTCGAGCTTGGACACGCTCGCCTGCCGGCACACACCGACGACCTCATAACCCCGATCCAGCGCATGCTGCACCATGTACTGCCCGAGCTTCCCCGAGGCCCCGACGATGCAGACCTTCTGCCGGGCAGGGCTGCTGCCGCCTTGGTCGCGCCCAGTTTCCATGTCTTCCTTCACGTCTTCTCTCTTGAATCGCCGCAGCCAGCAGCAGCCGGGGCGGTGGCGTTACGTT
Source organism: Nonomuraea sp. GTA35 (assembly GCF_041950525.1). Lineage (NCBI taxonomy): Bacteria > Bacillati > Actinomycetota > Actinomycetes > Streptosporangiales > Streptosporangiaceae > Nonomuraea > Nonomuraea sp. GTA35. Next base: position 34,407 of record NZ_JBGNUV010000032.1, read on the forward strand.
AGGCGTCGAGAGCTTCGGCGACGAGCGCCTCATCAAGGCAGCCGCTCTCCCTCCGCACCTGTTAGTGATCTTGCTGTCCCTCGTTTCACCGCCTGGGTTCGCATGTTGATCGCCATGTCGATGCCCCTTCTTCTTGGCCGGCCCGTCGGCCAGACGGTCTCATCGAATCGGGGCGCGTCCTTGAGGCGGGATCAGTGCCTGTCCAGAGGTGATGACGACAGGCAGGCGATTTCACTCACTCTGGCAGGCGTCCCAACAATCGCCGTTCGGCGCGGGCAGAGCCTCGGCCACGCTGAATCGTCAGCCGGCGATGATGGAACCGGGCCTGCCTTTTGACCCAACGCCCGCGGGGGAAACGGGCGATAAGCGAACGATCCTGAGCTGCCCCGGGTTGGTTGGAGGCTCCCAAGACTGGAAGGCTGGGAGTCGTGCCCGCACCGAGGAAGTACCCCCAAGAGCTGCGTGATCGCGCCGTCAAGATGGTGTTCGACCTGCGTGAGGAGACCGGAGGCAAGGCCGGGGCGATTGCCCGGGTGGCCGACCGGCTCGGCGTGCATCGCGAGGCGCTGCGCTCATGGGTACGGCAGGCGGAAGTAGATGAGGGAAAGCGTCCGGGCACCACGTCGAGCGACGCGCAGCGGATCGCCGAATTGGAGCGGGAGAATCGTGAGCTGCGCCGGGCCAACGAGATTCTGAAGGCGGCGTCCGCGTTTTTCGCCCGGGAACTCGACCCGAGACTGCCGCGCTGATCGAGTTCGTTGACCTGTATCGGGATCGGTTCGGTGTGGAACCGATCTGCGCGGTCCTGGAATTTGCCCCGTCCAGCTATCACGAAGCCAAGCGACGCGAACGTGAACCGTCGGCTCGGGCGTGCCGTGATGAGGAGTTGAAAGTCGAGGTCATGCGTGTGTGGGAAAATCCGGGCAGAAAGGTGTACGGGGCGCGCAAGGTCTGGCGTGAACTGAATCGTCAGGGAATCGTGGTGGCGCGGTGCACGGTCGAGCGGTTGATGCGTGAATTAGGTATCGAGGGTGCGTGCGCGCGCCGTAAGCGGCCCCGTACGACGTTGCCGGCCGGTGTGGAGCTGCCCGCTGACCTGCTGGAGCGGGACTTCGATGCGTTGGCGCCGAACCGTCGCTGGGTGGCCGACCTGACGTACGTGCCGACCGCGTCGGGATGGGTGTATACGGCATTCGTGATGGATTTGTATTCGCGGATGATTGTCGGCTGGGAGGTTGCCGATCATCTGCGGGCCGATCTGGCTTTGTCGGCGCTGGAAATGGCGATATGGTCGCGGCGTGAGAGCCTGGACGGCGATCTGGTGCATCATTCTGATCGGGGTGTGCAATATACGTCGATCTGCTATGGTGAGCGTCTGGCGGATATCGGCGCGGTGCGCTCGGTCGGCAGTAAAGGTGATTCTTACGACAACGCTGCCGCCGAGTCGCTGAACAGTCTGTACAAGAAAGAGCTCATCGACTTTCGCGGCGGCTGGCGCGGCGTCACCGACGTGATGCTGGAAACTATGGAATGGGTTTCCTGGTACAACGAGACGAGGCTCCACTCATTCTGTGGTAATATTCCGCCGAAGGAGTACGAGGACGCCTTCTATAAGACGCAGGGATCTACTACGTCATTCGCAAGTTCGCAGGAATCGTAGCCTCCAAGATTCCCGGGGCGGTCCAATCCATCTGCAAAACCGATAACTGCCGAACGCTCGATGGCGGGTAGTGCGGGGTTCCGGTCCAGGAACAGCCACTGGCACTGATAATGATCAAAGACCGTCAGCCTGATCGAGCCAACCAGGCCACCGGCAAACGTCCCGTCCCCCAGCGACGGCACACCCTCGGTTTCGCCGGCGGAGCGGAGCTCGGTCGTCCGCCTCCTTCGCCAGTCGTGAGCGTACGGTGAAGGCTACGTGTCCTTCGGATGCGGGGCGGGCGGTCATGGCGGATGGACGATGAAACGCTGCGCGTCTGGGAGCTGATCGCCGCGGCCGCGGCGGTCCGGCGCGGGCCGGTCGGGGCTCAGGACGCGTGCACGGCGTGCGTGGACGCGCTGCGGCTGAGCGGGGCCGGGTTGTCGGTGATCTGTGGCGTTTCCGGGATGCGGCTGATGCCGTTTCACTTGGTCGGCGCGTTGGGTCGTGATCTGCTGGAGGCGGAGCTGACCAGCGGAGACGGGCCGTGCGTGGACACGGTCAACGGCCGCGAGCCGGTGCTGGTCGGGGATCTGCGCGGACGTGCGTCGCAGGCGCGCTGGCCGTTGTTCACCGCGCTGCCGCAGGCGGCCCGAGTGCGGGCGGTGTTCGCCTTCCCGCTGCTGGCCGGACCGGTCAGTGTCGGAGTGCTGGCACTGTGCCATGATCATCGGCGGGTGTTGAGCGAGGCAGAGGAGGCACAAGCACGGCATTTCGCCGACGCGGCCGTGTTGCTGCTGCTGAACATGGTCATGGTCGATGGCGGCGGCGAGGCGATACCGGTCGGGGCGCTTGCGCTGGGGCCGCAGATCCACCAGGCCAGCGGGATCGTGGCGATACAGGCCGACTGTTCGGTGGAGGAGGCGTTGCTGCGGCTGCGCGCGTACGCGCTGGCCGCCGACGAACCACTGTCGCAGGTGGCCCGGCGGGTGGTGGAGCACACGCTGCGCTTGTCCGGCCATGAGACCTGATCTCCCGGGTCAGCCAGTTCTCCTCTGTCCCGGCCGGGGTGGGCGAGCGTAGTCTGCCGAAAATGGAGACTTCCCCGCCCCGCAGCCCGGAACGGCGGGTGGCGGAGGCGTTCATCGCGCTGGCTGACACACTGGTGACCGGGTTCGACCTCATCGACTTCATGCACGGGCTGGCCGAGCGATGTATGGACCTGCTCGGCGTGGACGCCGTCGGCCTGCTGGTCACCGACCAGCGCGGCCGGCTGCAGCTGATGGGCGCCTCCAGCGAGCAGACCCGGCTGCTGGAGCTGTTCCAGCTGCAAAACGACCAAGGCCCGTGCCTGGTCTGCTTCCGCTCCGGCCAGCCGGTGCACTGCGCCGACCTGGCCGGCCCCCAGGCCGGCGCCTGGCCGCGGTTCGCCGAGCAGGCCCGCCTGGCGGGCTTCGGCGCGGTCAGCGCGCTGCCGATGCGGCTGCGCGAGCAGATCATCGGCGCGATGAACCTGTTCCGGATACAGCCTGGCGGGCTGGACGCGGACACCGCCGCGCTGGCCCAGGCCCTGGCCGACATCGCCACCATAGGCCTACTGCAAGAACGGGCCATCCGCGAGAGCCAGGTGCTGTCAGAGCAACTGCAGCACGCCCTGAACAGCCGGGTGGTCATCGAACAGGCTAAGGGCATGCTCAGCGAACGACACACCCTGCCCATGGATGAGGCGTTCACCGTGCTGCGCAGCCACGCCCGCAGCAGCCATCAGAACCTCACCGACCTGGCCCGATCAGTGGTGACACGCACCACCGACCTGCCGCCACCGGGCTCCGGCCAAGGCCCGCCGGACCCACCCGAGGAGCATCCGCCCGGATCCTGATGCCCGCGCGGACCTCTGGGCCCCGTCTACGCCAAGGGGCGTGAAGCCCGGGTGTGTGGACCGCCCCGGGAATCTTGGAGGCTACGATTCCTGCGAACTTGCGAATGACGTAGTAGATCCCTGCGTCTTATAGAAGGCGTCCTCGTACTCCTTCGGCGGAATATTACCACAGAATGAGTGGAGCCTCGTCTCGTTGTACCAGGAAACCCATTCCATAGTTTCCAGCATCACGTCGGTGACGCCGCGCCAGCCGCCGCGAAAGTCGATGAGCTCTTTCTTGTACAGACTGTTCAGCGACTCGGCGGCAGCGTTGTCGTAAGAATCACCTTTACTGCCGACCGAGCGCACCGCGCCGATATCCGCCAGACGCTCACCATAGCAGATCGACGTATATTGCACACCCCGATCAGAATGATGCACCAGATCGCCGTCCAGGCTCTCACGCCGCGACCATATCGCCATTTCCAGCGCCGACAAAGCCAGATCGGCCCGCAGATGATCGGCAACCTCCCAGCCGACAATCATCCGCGAATACAAATCCATCACGAATGCCGTATACACCCATCCCGACGCGGTCGGCACGTACGTCAGGTCGGCGACCCAGCGACGGTTCGGCGCCAACGCATCGAAGTCCCGCTCCAGCAGGTCAGCGGGCAGCTCCACACCGGCCGGCAACGTCGTACGGGGCCGCTTACGGCGCGCGCACGCACCCTCGATACCTAATTCACGCATCAACCGCTCGACCGTGCACCGCGCCACCACGATTCCCTGACGATTCAGTTCACGCCAGACCTTGCGCGCCCCGTACACCTTTCTGCCCGGATTTTCCCACACACGCATGACCTCGACTTTCAACTCCTCATCACGGCACGCCCGAGCCGACGGTTCACGTTCGCGTCGCTTGGCTTCGTGATAGCTGGACGGGGCAAATTCCAGGACCGCGCAGATCGGTTCCACACCGAACCGATCCCGATACAGGTCAACGAACTCGATCAGCGCGGCAGTCTCGGGTCGAGTTCCCGGGCGAAAAACGCGGACGCCGCCTTCAGAATCTCGTTGGCCCGGCGCAGCTCACGATTCTCCCGCTCCAATTCGGCGATCCGCTGCGCGTCGCTCGACGTGGTGCCCGGACGCTTTCCCTCATCTACTTCCGCCTGCCGTACCCATGAGCGCAGCGCCTCGCGATGCACGCCGAGCCGGTCGGCCACCCGGGCAATCGCCCCGGCCTTGCCTCCGGTCTCCTCACGCAGGTCGAACACCATCTTGACGGCGCGATCACGCAGCTCTTGGGGGTACTTCCTCGGTGCGGGCACGACTCCCAGCCTTCCAGTCTTGGGAGCCTCCAACCAACCCGGGGCAGCTCAGTGGCGGGTGCGGGGCAGTTGGCCGGTCTCGTTCAATCGAGGCATGACGTGCCTCTGACCTGGCTGCCTCACAAGGGTGGGATTCTGGTCAGGTTGAGCAGTCCCGTTGATCATGAGGTAGATCGGCATTCTGGTCACCGGGAACCTTCGCCGAACTCCCGCCATCCTGCCTTGCGCAGTAGCGTCTGGACGACTTCAGCGTCCCGATCTCGCACCGCCCACAACGGCCGCCTACCCGCGCCGTACCCGGATTCTGGCTTGTCGTCGCCCACGAGCACCGTAAGCGAATCGGCGCCGTAGGCACAGAACCGTACATGCGGTTCACCGTGAGGCGTGGCGGCCCGGGCTCCTGTCGCAGGCCTCCGGCCACAACCGCGCGGAGCTCGAGCGGCGCCTGGGCCACGCCAACGACCGCTACCTGCGCCTGTACACCAACCCGCCGGACGACATCGCGGCGGCTACATCGAGGACCTGTGACTATGGGCACCGACAACCTCTTACCTCCGTTGCGCTGCGAGATCACCCGCGACCTGGGCGTGCTGCGTACGCGGGTACGCGACCACGCCGCCGTCGCCGGGCTGTCCGGGACCCGGCTGGACGACCTCGTCGTGACGGTCAACGAGGCGGCCGCCAACGTGATCGAGCACGGTGACGGCGCGGCCGGCGTGCTGGCCCGCCGCGCCGCCGACGGCGTATGGGGGCGAGGTGGTCGAGGCCGCCGGAACGCTGACCGCTGAGCACCTGCGCGGGAGGCCCGGCCCGCTCGGGCGTCGCGGGTGGGGTCTGTGGCTGGTCAGGCGGTTGTGCGACCAGGTCCTGCTCGACCATCCCGGCGGGCGCTCGTGGCTGCGGCTGCACATGCGCTCCCGGCCGGGGCCGGCCCGGCCGGACGAACCCGCCAGCCCGAACGGCTCCGGCTAACGCGCCGCCCAGCGATCCGTGACCGCACTCCAGGTGGCGCTCTTGGCGGCCAGGCAGATCTCTCGTGCGCTCACGGCCAGCTGGCGCAGGCCGCCGACGACGCCATGCAGGTGATAGCGCGGGTGATGCCGCAGGAAGGAGCCCAGCTCGGTAGCGGCCATGCCGAACAGCACCAGGGTAAGGGCGACTTCCAGAGCCGTGACGATCGCGATGCCGAACACGATGACCGTGATCATCCGCGCGGCTCCCAGCGCCGGCCGGCCAGGGGTGTTTTCGATGGGTTCACTGGTCGGAGTCTAGATTGACACCTCACCCTTGACCCGTAGCCCGCCCCGGGGAGGGGCGGGACTTTGCCACGCCTGTCATGATTCTTGGCCTGGCCCGGGTTTACGTGCCGGTCACCGGCGATGGGCATCTGCCCCCGCCGCTCGCCTGGCTGGCTGGCCTCTCCCGGACCATGTCTTTGCCCGTGCCGGCGCTCTGAGTCTGGCTGGGAAGCTGGGGGAAGACATGGTCGAGGCCGGTGCGGCGCAGCAGCCGTGCGCATCGGCCTTGCGCCCCGGCCAGCACCAGCTCGCCGCCGAGCCGCCGCGCCCTGCGGTGTGCGCCGATCAGCGCGCCCACGCCCTCGAAGTCGCAGAACGCCAGCCGTGACAGATCCACCACCACCGCGGCGGGCTGGTCGGCCAGGACACGGTCCACCTCACGCACCAGGTCGGCGGCCGTCGCCGCGCCCAGCTCGCCCCGCAGAGCGATCACCGGACATACCGCCGACTGCCACACGACTACGATCGCCAGCTCTTCCCTCCGTTGCTGATGCCGCCCCTGCCCCTCCCGTGGCTCCTGCTCAGAGACCTGCTCGTGGATCCGGACTTGGCTGTGCTCGCCCATCGCCCTCACCTCGCTGCCTGGGCCCTGCCCGTTCTGGCGTCGATCATGTCGGGGCGAGGACTGCTCTTTTCCCGCTACGAGCAGAAAATCTGTTGTCGCCACTGTAGACATTCGCGCTGGGTGGCGATAATGTCTCTGACATCGCAAGAGGCGGATCCACGAGGGCAGCGCAGCACGAGCACCACGACGAACTGCCCGGACGGACGTGGACAGCAGGACGAAGAGCGAAGGAATAGGCAGGAAGGCAGAAGGTCGGACTGCCGCGGCCAGCGCAGTTGCAAGAAGGCCGGGGCGGTGGACGCGCTGCCGTTGCACAACGTCGATGCACGCTGTCGACGAGGGAAGAAACCGGAGAGGAGTGTTGAACGCCATCAGGATCGCCCGTAGCCGGCTGGATGTCATCGCCGCACGGGTGCCGCAGCTCCACGAACAGGACGGTGGTCTACGGTCACGCTTACGCGATCCCCGCACCCCGCCACAGCAGGCGGGCATTTGCGGAAGAAGTGAACCGGCCAGAGGGCCGGTCGATGGTGTTAAACCTCATGCGGGCCCCGGCGCATCCATGCGCCGGGGCCCCTGTTCGCATTCAGAGAAGGTTGAATGGATCAAACACACCAGGTGTCGCATCCCAGGCGAGAACGACACCGCCGCATCTCCGACAAGCCGGCCGACGCAGCGGCTGACAGGGCTGACGGCAAAGCAGCCGCCGCTGGCAGTCCCGAGCAGCGGCTCGATGACGAGGACTATCCGGCCTACAGCATGGGCCGGGCCGCCGAGATCCTCGGCGTCAGCCCGGCGTTCCTGCGCAGTCTCGGCGCCGCCAAACTGATCGAGCCGCTGCGCTCGGAGGGCGGCCACCGCCGCTTCTCCCGCTACCAGCTCCGCCTGGCAGCCCGCGCCCGCGAACTCGTCGACGCCGGCAACCCGCTGGAGGCGGCCTGCCGCATCATCATCTTGGAAGACCAGCTCGCCGAAGCGCTGCGCATCAACGAAGAACTCCGCCGGCGCGACTGATCCTGCTGCGTTCCGGCCCCGGCACAGCCGGGGTCACCGGGACCCGCCGCATAGCACAGACCTCAGGCAACGCCGCGCCCGTACACACCCGGGCTCTTGCCACCGCCCGCCCACGGTCTCGCCCCGGCCCCCCTGCAAGGATGGAAGGGTCCGTGACCGACGCCAGCGGCGCGGAAGGCGGTTCCATCGAGCCCTTCGCCGTCTCAAGCGCCGCGCACGAGGGCTCCGTCGTGGCGGGCGTCCGGTGAGCTCGACTACCAGTTCGCCCGCCTGCTGCACCAGCGAATCAAGGACACCTGGCAGGCGGCAGCGTCGGCAGGGCTGGTGGTCGAGTTGAGCCAGGTGACCTTCTACCACTCCAGGGGCGTCGGCGTGCTGGTCCTACTGCTCAACCAGAGCCGCGAACAACAGGCCGCCCTGGCGCTGTCCGGCATCCCGGCCCGGCTGGAACACATCCTGACATCACCGTGCTGCACACCGCGGTCCAGGTACGCCCTCCGTCTAGGAGGCCATCCAGACGATGACTCCAGCGCCACCGGCTCCAGCGCCGCCTCCAGTGTCGGCCGCCGTCGTCCAGCCCGTGCCGCCACCGGTACCCGCATCGTCCGAGCAGGTCGACCCTGCCTGAACCTTCCGATCAGCGCCGCCCGGCACGTTCTCCACGTGGCAACCGCGAATGTCCAGCGCGAGTGCAGAGACGCCGGGGAACAACGCGCGCGCCGGCCCCGGCGTCGCCCTGTCGCACGAGGCTGACTCCTCCTCCAGCAGCCAGCCCGTACCGCACTCAGTGCAGCGGCGCGTCACTGGAAGTTATCGTTCAGGCTTGGTCACTGGTTTCGACAGCGTGCGGTGGGACCGATTGCCGGTCTGTTTGGGGCCCCCTACGCGATCACACGAGCATGATCAATGTGAGACTTGGGACCACTTCGAAGCAGGTGACGGCCCCGTCCTGCTTGCTGAGCGTGATCATGAGCACCACGGAGGGGTAGGGCAAACCGGCCGGGGCATGCGAGTCTCTGCCGCTCAGCACGTGCGGTTGTCGAGTGGTCGCGTGCCTCGGCTAAATTCGCAGCAGGGATAGCAGGCGCCCGTCTCATCCATGATCTGTGCTGTCCAACGCCGAGGGGTGGACGGTTCAGTCGGTGGAGGTTGCCGCCAAGTCCCATTACTGCACTGCACCCGCACTTCGATCGCCTTGCACTGTCGACGGCCAGGTCGAAGTCGCGACGGTGGGAATCTGTCTCGTGGGCGCGCGCACGCCCCGTTGACGTCGCGGGTCGTACGGTCTTGATCTCGTCGAGTTCCAGCGCCTGCGCTCGCCTCCGAGCCCGTCAGCCCTTCTGCCCGGGTTCCTTCCCAGGAGGTACGGCCTGTGCCGGTGGCTGCGGGGCCGGTCCTGCAGGGCGGGGAATCGGATCGTCCTTGAACAGCTCTGGCACGGCCCGGTAGAGGACGGCGGTGATCGGCACGGCCACGACCGCGCCCGCGATCCCCGCCAGGATCCCGCCCACTGCCAGCACGAGGATGATCGCCAGCGGGTGGAAGTGCAGCACCCGGCCGACGATCAGCGGCTGGAGCACGTGGTTCTCCAGTTGCTGCTCGACGATCAGGATGCCGATGAAGATCAGCGCGTAGATCGGGCCCTTCGCGCCGAGCGTGA
>NZ_JBGNUV010000033.1:0-39680 GCF_041950525.1 Nonomuraea sp. GTA35
CACGGGTTCCGCCGCCTGCGCATCCGCTGGGAGATCCGCGACGACATCCACGAAGCCTTCATGACACTCGCCGCGGCGATCATCTGCTGGCGACGCCTCGTCCGCTGATCTTTCTGTTAGGACCTCTAAGTCCGTCGCGTACGGCTTGCGTTCACTCACCCGGCCATCTCAACACGTCCACGCCCACCAGGCAGACATAACGCTACAGATTCACTCGATCACACTATGACATCAGGGGCATCGACCCGCAGACCGCCCTCTGAGAGCTCCGAAGTACCGCGTTGTTGCGCAGGTCGTCCATCACCAACCGTCTGAGGTGCCCCGCGCGAGTAGCGTCAACCAGCCGAACAACCGGATCATGAGCAGAACAGCAGGCGTAGAAACACGAGTGCCGAGGATAGAAGGCCAGGTCAGACGCCATGGACGAGTTTTGGCACCGCACAGGCCGAGCCACTTGTGCCATCGAGTGCAGCCGGCGTGAGAGCAATCCCTGCCTCATCCGCACATCCCGATCTTCTACACCAAATCGGGTGTGCTCGCATCCAGAAAGGTAGGGCAGCGTGACTGGCGACACGAACGTACGGTGGAAGAGCATCGATCCTCCAGGCTGCGTGATTTTGCCGTGTGGATGTCTGTCGTTCGGCACCATGCTCATCACGGCGCTGCATTTCTTCTCGTTGCCGCTGTACCCACAAGGCCTGATCATCTTCGTGTCGACGGTCGCTCTCGGCATCGTGCTGGGCCTGCTGAGCGACCGTTACATGGTTACAGTTGTGGACTTCACCCGGCACGAGATGCGCTTGGTGAGCAAAACCGCCGTCCAGAAGGTGGAGTGAGCTTCCCCCCGTAGCACGGACACCTGAGGTGAGGTCACTCAGTGGTGTCTGACGGCCTATAGAGGGCCTCGAACGTGACGGGGCTGTGCATTCCGATGCTGGAATGTCGTCGGTATGGATTGTACCAGCATTCGATCCATTCAAAGATGGCGTTGGCTAGTTCTTCTCGTGTTTCCCAGCTTTTGGCATCGAGGAGTTCGAGCTGCATCGTTCCCCAGAACGATTCCATCATCGCGTTGTCGTAGCAATCGCCTACCGTTCCCATAGATCCGAGCAAGCCTGCATCTCGCAGCCGATTGCCAAAAGCCCAAGATGTATATTGCGTGCCGTGATCGGAATGCAGAATGGTCGAGCGGGTTCCCGGCCTCCGCCGGGCCACCGCCATCGTTAATGCATTCACCACGAGGCCCGTATCCTGTCGTGCGTCGATGGACCAGCCGATGACGCGTCGTGAATAGGCGTCCATGACGGCGGCGCAATATAGCTTTCCCTCGCCGGTGGGATGTTCGGTGATGGCGGTCAGCCAGAGTCGATCGGGCGCCTCGACGTCGAAGCGGCGCTGCACCAGGTCCTCCTCGGTGGCCTGGTTGACCAGGTTGCGGCGGCCTTTGCGCCGGTAGACGCCCTGCAAACCGGCCGCGCGCATGAGCCGCTCGACGTGCTTGCGGTTGACCTGCTCACCCAGGCCGAGCGTGAGTTCGGCGTGCACCCGCGGCGAGCCGTAACTGCCGCGCGAGTCGGCGTGGATCTGCCGGATCACTTTGGTGAGTTCCTTATTGCGGAGTCCACGCGGCGGCTCGGGCCGGCCGAGCCAATCATAATATCCTGAGGTTGACACCTGAACTACTCGGCAGGCCACCGCGACCGGGATACGGTCCCCGGCGAGTTCGCGGACCAGCGAGTAGGTTACTTTGGGAGGACGTTCTCCCGGGCAAAGTACGCCGCCGCCCGCTTGAGGATGTCGTTCTCCGTCTCCAGCTGTTTATTGCGGCGGCGCAGCTCGGCGAGTTCCTTCTTCTCTGTGCTGGTCAATCGGTCACCGGTGCCGGCGTTGTCATCGGCGTCGGCTTGTCGCAGCCAGTTCTGCAGGCATGAGCGGCTGACACCCAGGTCCTTGGCGAGCTGGGGGAGCGGTTTGTCACCTTGGCGCGCGAGCTCGACCGCGCGACGCCGGAACTCGGCAGGGTGTGGCGAGGGCATGGAGGACATCCTTCCTGATGATCAGGGGTGACCTCAGGTCAAGTGTCCGGAGAACGGGGGGAAGCTCAGACGTCGCTGGAGGTGGTCTGGTGCGACGGGCATGAGACCGTCCTCGGCGTCCACGACCCGGCACTGGCGGCCTCGCTCCGCCGGCTGCTCCCGCCACGCGTCAATGTCCAGGACATATGGAACCAGCTGGAAAATCCCCCACCCGATGCGTGAACGACAACCAGGCACCGCACGGTCGTCGCGTCTCGATGACGAGGCGTTGTTCACCGGGATCCCGGGCAAAATCTGTCCATCCGCTGCACTGACCGGCTCGCCGACGCCAGCGCGGTCAGCTCCGTGGGCTCGCGCGGGGAGCGTCAACGCCCTGGCGAGAGCACCATCAGGCTGTACGAGACCAAACTGATCCACCGCCGCGGCTAACCAGCTCACTCCTGCTCGTGGGTCGTCCATCTGGCGCATGGCCTCGAACAGCGGCAGGAGTTCGGGCCGGATGCTTCCGTGGCCGTCGTCGAGGGCGGCCTGCAGGTCCTCGGTCAAGGCGCAGGTCGCCTGGAAGCTCGACCCCGCCAGCGACGAACCCGGCTACTCGCTGCAGAACGCGTTGCTCCTGGCGGCGCACGGGCCCCGCTACTACGTGAGGCGCGGCACGTTCGACGTCTCCCAGACCGTGCCGCGCGAGCGGTGCCCGCACTGCGGCACCTCCCCGGCCAGCGAGGACGACCGCACCACGCAGTGCCCGCCGGACTGCGCCGTGTTCGCGCCCAGGCCCGGGTCCAAGCCGCCCCGCGTGATCGTCGTCGAGCTGCTGCAGGCCCAGCTCCTCGACGCTGACGAGGCCGAGGGCGAGGCCAACCAGTGATCACGATCAGCCACACCCTCGAGGAAGGCATCCTCGTGGACGGCACCGTCAAGGGCGACGGCGCCTGGGAGATCCTGCGCAAGCACGGCTTCCACTACTTCCGGTCCATCGGCATGATCAGGATCCGCCAGTCCCGGGACCAGGTGGCCAGGCGCTGGAAGATCAACGGCGCGGCTGACGCCCTGCGGGCGGCCGGGTTCGAGGTCACGGTCGAGATCGACGACACCCCGCGCGACCGCGCCCAGGTCCTCGCCGACCAAGCTGATCGGCTGGACGACCGGCGCGACGCGCTCGCGGCCAAGGCACAGCGCCACGCCGGCAACGCGGCTGCGGCCGCCGACCGGGCCAATCAGATCTCGGAGCGGTTCGCGGGCGGGCAGCTCGGCCGCGCGTCATCGCCCGCCGGATCAAGCGGCTGGAGGCGGACCTGCGGCGGGTGCAGCGCAACCTCGACGGTTACACGCGCAGGCACCTCCGGCACGACGGCACGCCTTACTACATCGACGAGCAGCCGCCCGCGACCGGCGAGTACCGCGAACGGCTCCTCGCGCAGAAGGAGCACATCGAGAACCAGCTCGCCTACGACCGGCAGCAGCTCGCCGCCGCCACCGGGCAAGGCGAGTTCGTCGAATGGGGCAAGCACAACATCCACGTCGGCGACCGCGTGTGGGCCTGGGGGTACAACGGGCTCGCCCTCAAGACCAACCCCACCACGGTCAAGCTCGACTTCCGGGACCACCGGCAGCCGAAGGTCAAGTACACCGACGTCCTGAAGGTCGAGTGCCCGCACGGCGACGAGCCCGCGGTCATCGCGCCCAGGGAACCCGCGCGCGCCCGGCCGGCGGCGCCGAAGGTGGACGTGCCGAAGCTCGACACGGAGAAGCTCAGGGCCGCAGCGAACGTGGCCGACAGCGTGCGCGTCGGCCGGGGCCGGGAAGCGTTCGTGTCCCCACCCGCCGTGGTGGACAAGCTCATGGACCTGGCCGACATCTGGCCCGGCATGACGGTCCTGGAACCCTCAGCGGGCACCGGGAACATCGCGCTGGCGGGCCGTCGAGCGGAGCGCTGTCGTGCACTGCGTCGAGATCGATTACAACCTGGCGACTGTCCTGACCAGCCGCGTCCCCGGCGCGAATGCCATCTCTGTCCGTGACTTCCTGGACGTCGATCCGACCGAGCGCGACGGCTGGTTCGAGGAATTGCCCGAGGGCTCGTTCGCCCCAGCGACCGATGCAAGCACGGTCGTCGTGGTCATCCCCGCCGAGCGGTAACCGCCCACTTCAAGCACCCCTGGCCTGGCCTTCCCTGGCCGGGCCTGCTACTCGCCCCCGTCTCCGCCGTCACCAAATCCCCCATCTCCGCTTCTCCCGCCCCTGTCATACCCAGCGCCTCCGTCACGGTCGGCACTCCCGCCTTGGCCGGCACCTCCGTCCGGAAGGTCACGAAACACGAACGCGATGAGTAGACAGGTCAGGAAGATGCCGAGCGAGAGGGCCCAGAGTCCGTCCGCGTCCCGACTGACCGTCAAAAAGAGGACGAAAGCTCCCATAAGCGTCAAGATGACTTTCGTACTCGGGCGCACGACGACCTCCTGTTTTCCGAGAAACCTCACCCTTTCTCTCTGAAAGCAATGAAGTCAATACACCCCACTTCTCGCGGCGAAGGGCGGGGGACTCTCCGGAGACCCCGTGAAGATCATCTTTTCGTGCGGGCTCGGCCTGGACTCGACGGCGATCCTGCTGCGGCGGCTCACCGAGCCCGGATCGTGCTGGTTCGACCTGCGAGACCTCGTGGTTGTGACGGCGCAGACTGGGGACGAATGGGTGGAAACCGCCTACCTCGTCGAACAGCACATCTACCCGCTGCTCGCCCACCACGGCGTCCGCACCATCCAGGTCGCCCGTGCCGGCCGCCGCCAGGCGGACGGCATCGTGATACTCGACGACACCATCCACCCGATCCTGTGCCTGTCGTCGGCGCCGGGCGCCTACCGGCTCAGCGAGGAACTGCTATCGGTCGCCACCGTGCCCCAGTCCGGCGGCATCAGGAAGTGCAGCCTGAAGTTCAAAGGCTGGGTCCTTGACCAGGTCATCGCCCAGATCGTCGGCGACGAGGAGTTCGTCCACGTCGTCGGGTTCGAGGCTGGCGAGGCCCGGCGGATGCTGCGCGACATGCCGCTCGGCCCCGGCACGCGGATCCCGTCCTACCCCTTGATCGAGTGGGGCTGGTACCGCGCCGACTGCGAGCGGTACGTCCTCGACCAGCTCGGAGTGAAGTGGCCCAAGTCGGCGTGCGTCCAGTGCCTTATTTGGAATCTGGGCGATCTACGTTTATTGGTCATGACGTTGATCATCTGGGACAAGTTCCCCCTGGTGGCAGGGCACGAGCATGCGCGGCGGTGGCTGCAGTTCACTGCGAACATCGGGCGCGCCTCCAACACGGTCGTGGCATACGGGCGAGCGGTCGAGGATCACCTCCGGTTCTGTGCGTTGGTGGGTGCAGACCCGCTGACGGTTCGGGCGGATGTCGTGGCTGCCTGGATCGGTGCTCTGCACGAGCGGCCCAACCCGCGGGCGTCGAATCTCGCGCATTTCGACTCGGGGGTCGGCCTAGCGAACGCCACGATCCAGCAGTACGTGGTGGCGGCCCGGTCGTTCTACCAGTTCCTGGTCGAAGACGAACTGCGTGAGCGCAACCCGGTCCGGCGGGGCGAATCCGGACGTCGTGGCCGCCGCCCCCGGCAAGGCTTGGTGCGACGGGTGGAGAAGGCTCCATGGATCCCGAACGAGTGGGACTGGGAGAGGATCCTTCGGGCGGCGCAGGCTGAGCCTCTGCGCAACCGGCTGATGGTCTCGCTGGCCTACGACGCGGCGTTGCGCCGCGAGGAGCTCGTCCAGCTCGAGGTCGGTGACTTCGAGCCCGCCTACTCGCTGATCCATCTGCGCGCCGAGACCACGAAGTCCAAGCGTGCCCGCGAGGTCAGCTTCGGTGCCGCCACCTCGCGCCTGTTCATGGCCTATCTGGCCGAGCGCCGTGAGCTGGTTGGTCGTTCAGGGGGACGGCTGCTGATCAGCGTCTCCCGACGCAACCACGGCAGCTCGCTGGGGCCCTCATCCTGGTCGAAGATCGTGACCAGGATCGCCGACCGCGCCGATGTCTCCAGGCTCTCGCCCCACACCTTCCGTCATCTGCGGCTCACCGACCTGGCCCGGGCCGAGTGGACGATCGACCAGATCGCCCAGTATGCCGGACACCGGGACCTGTCGACCACCTTGCGCTATATCCATCTGAGCGGCCGTGAGCTGGCCGAGAAGCTCCGCAAGTCCAGCGCTTCGATCCAGGCCAGCCGCGAACGGCTCCTGGCAACGCTCGGGGAGGCGCCGTGAGCCTGTCTGCCCTGGCCCGGATCGTCCAGCCCCAAGCCCTCGGCCGGCCCGAGCTCACCGAAGCCGAACGACAGACGCTTGAGCGCATGGCGTCGTTCGCCACCCCGCATCTGCCTCCTGGCTGGCGTGCTCCGCTGCATCGGCTCCTTCGACCGATCGACCAGGTCTCCGAGGGCTGGAGTGAGAAGGGATTGCGTCACGCCCGGAGCGTCATCTTCACCGAGGTCCACCGGCGCCAGCTCGCCTA
This sequence comes from Nonomuraea sp. GTA35, assembly GCF_041950525.1. Lineage (NCBI taxonomy): Bacteria > Bacillati > Actinomycetota > Actinomycetes > Streptosporangiales > Streptosporangiaceae > Nonomuraea > Nonomuraea sp. GTA35. The sequence goes on from NZ_JBGNUV010000033.1 coordinate 6,538, forward strand.
CTGGGCTTGGGACCAAGCCACCTGGGTTGACCTGGCCACCCGCGACACGGCGGCCGCGAAGGCAGGGCGGATGCAGATCGTCGCCCTCGGCTATCTGTTTGGCGATTACCGCACGCTCCACTACGAGGCCCGCATCACCCACGTCCGGAAGATCGCCGACATGGTGTTCGGTCCCGGCGCGTTCCAACCCGCGCTCGCGGAGGTCGAGTCGGTCCTCCGGGAGTGGAAGTCTGACAACGCCCACATGTCGTTTCAGCTGACCAACGCGGTGATCGACATGCTGCTGAGGTCCGGCAGCCCGAACCTCGACCAGATCACCGAGGAACTGCTGGTCGCAGCTGTTGCCGACTACCGAGATGGCCGAGTCTCGGGTCGGCGCAACGGCATCTTCAAGATCTCGCGTGTCCTGGCCGACAAGCGCATCATCTCCGCGCCGCTCACCACCAACCACCACAATCGCGGACCCAAACCGGAGACGCTCGCAACGGTTCCCGCCGCCTGGCTGGACTGGGCGCTGCGCTGGCGCAAACTCTGCACCCTGGAGGCCGGGACGATCCGGACGATGTTCTCTGTCATCCTGGTCGCGGGCCGGTGGGCCGCCGAGAAGCATCCCGAAGCAATCTCCCCCGAGCTCTGGACCCGGGACATGGCCGCCGAATACGTCGCCGACACGATGAAAGCGACCGTCGGCCAATGGGCTGGTCACAACCGCAACCAGGTCCGCTACGGCGAACCGATCTCACCCTCCGGGATGGCCAACCGGCTCGACAGCCTGCGCAGCTTCTTCTGCGACCTCATCGAATGGGAATGGATCAAACCTCGATTCGACCCTCGGCGCGTGATCAGCCTTCCCATCTCCCTGCGCGCCCAGATGGGTCCGAACCCCAGGGTCATCGACGACGCCACCTGGGCGAAGCTTATGGCCGCCGGACTGACCCTCAACCCAGAAGACCTCAAGGTCCACGGCACCCCCGCTGCGAAAGCGGCTGGATATCACAACCAGTACTACCCGATCGAGATGGTCCGCTGCCTGGTCGGGGTCTGGCTGTTCGCCGGCCTGCGCATCGACGAGATCCGCCGCCTCGAACTCGACTGCGTCATATGGGACGAGACCCACGACGAAGACACCGGCGAGACCCACCAGATCTGCCTGCTGCGCGTCCCGCAGAACAAGACCTCCGGCCCGTTCAGCAAACCCGTCGACCCGATCGTCGGCCAGCTCATCGAGGCCTGGAAACTCGTCCGACCCGCCCAGCCCGACATCGCCGATCGCAAAACCGGGCGCCTGCGCCAGCACCTGTTCACCCACCGCGGCCAGCTCGTGGGCAGCGCCTACCTCAACAACAAGATCATTCCTGCGCTCTGCGCTAAGGCCAGGATCCCCGAAAGCGACTCCCGCGGCGCGCTCACCAGCCATCGAGCCCGCACCACGATCGCCACTCAGCTCCTCAACGCCCGCGAACCCCTCACCCTCGCCGACCTTCAGCAATGGCTTGGACACAAACACGCCGCCAGCACCCGCTACTACGCCAAGATTCTGCAACGCACCCTGACCGCGGCCTATCGCAAGGCCGACTACTTCGTCCGCAACGTCCGCACCATCGAAGTCCTCATCGACCGCGACAGCATCCTCACCGGCGCAGCGGCGACCGGCCAGCCCTGGAAGTACTACGACCTGGGTGAGGGCTACTGCACCTACGGCTTCTTCGCCAAATGCCCGCACCGGCTCGCCTGCGCTCGCTGCCCCTTCTACCTGCCCAAACAGTCCCACGCAGGGCAGCTTCTGGCCGTCAAGGACGGCATCGAGGGGATGCTCGAACAGCTCGACCTCACCGACGACGAACGCGAAGCCCTCGAGGGCGATCGGGACGCTGTCACCGCGCTCGCCGAACGCCTCGCTGCCATCCCCACCCCAGCTGGGCCCACTCCTCGCCAACTCGGCGCGCACACGGCCTTCATCCCGCTCACCGCCTTAGGCGATCGTCGGCCCGGAGGCTCGTCACGAGACATCACATGACCCGTGGGCGACTGCTGCTCACCCAGCCAACTCACCGATCTCCGAGTGGAACGGCCACAAGACGATGCACCCGGAAGCAGGAAGCCGCATCGGAGCTAATATCGGCGGACTCGACTCGATAGGAGTTTGGGGAGAGTTCCACCCGGAGGGCGTTCTCCGTTCGCTGATAGATGGTCGGCTCCAAGCTGGAGCGGTCGGCGTTGTCGATCACGACCTGGCTTCCCGGTTGCGCCGCATCGAAGATGACCAGTTGCCCCGCGACGTCGAAGATCGGGCCAGCCTCCCAGGTCGCGTCCGGCAGGCCCCTTTCCAAGCTGACCAGGACGTCGGCGCCAGGCTCGCCCCACAACCACTGGACGAAGGCTTGGAAGACCGGGACGTAGGTGGTGCCTGCGGGCTCATCACCCAAGATCAAGGCGGCGTTCGACTGCCCGACAGGGATCACCCCGACAAATTCCACGTCACATGCTCGTTCATAGTCGCCTTCGAACCCGGACCAGTCCTTCAGCGCGGCCTCGCTGATCACAGCCAACGGTCCTCCCGCCGACTCAACCCAGATCATGCAGCCTCCCCCGGACAAAAGTACCCGCCTGCACCAGGCGACGTCGTGATTCCATCACGAGCGCCGAAGATCGATCGAGCCCAATACAACCATGATCGTTATCTCATATTCGCAATAACGTGCCCGATTCTCGGGTACTGGGCTGCCGACACGAGGGGCCGCATGTTCATGTCCGGCGGCGAGTCAACGCCAACGGGCGTTCGCCAAGGCCCGGCAGCCCCGGGCGATCCCGGTGAACGAGGTCACGATCGAGCTCCATGCGCACTATCAGTTTGAGCGGGCTGAGATCGTCGAGGACGCCGGGGACATGGTGTTCGTGAACCTGTTCCACGTGCCGCTGGGGAAGGCCATGTCGTACGGGACGGCCAATGAGTTGTTCTGCCGCCTGGCCGAGCAGGCCGGATTCCGGGCCCCGGCCGCACATGCTTCGCCACTCGACGATCATCAGGCTCCGGCGGGCCGGGGTGGATCGCCGGGTCGTGCAGGAGATTACCCGTCACGTCTCGGTGACCTCGCAGGACCCGTACTCCCATGTCACCGACTCCGACAAGCGCGAGGCCGTGCAGATGGTGGCCAGGAGAAGGCAGTCCCGTTCGTGAGCGGCCCTGGCAACGTGCGCGCCTTCCCCGGACCGGACGACGAGCCGGACGGGCACGGGCCGATCCAGGGAGCACTGGCACCGGCGCAGGCCGAGGTCTGGACCGCGTGGTTGTCGGCGAACACGCTCACCCAGCGGCGGGTTGGGGAATGGGATGCGGCCACGTGGCTGTTCGCTGGCGACGTCGACAACCGCTCCACGGTCGCCTACCGCTGCACGGTGGCGGCCTGCGACCGGATTTCACGCACGAAAACCCTGTGTGATGTCTCATCAACGCCGGCGTCTCCATCGAGGCTGTCCGCCTCCGCCTCGGCCACGCCTCCGCCGATACCACCCAGCTGTACGCGCTGCTCGACGACAAACTCGCCGACGCCGAGATCCGCGCCGCACGCCGACGCCGGGACCGGACAACAAGCTGGGGAAGGTTTGCCGTCAGAGAACCCTCAGCTCACTGCAATCAAGATCCTTCTCAGCGCCAACGGCCGGCCGCTGGTTCCTCACCCCCGGTGAAGTCCCTGTGTCACCCCGGCGCCACGCCGGGCCGCCGCAGCTCTGGAGCCGCAGCACCGCGCCTCTCGATGCCCGTGGCAGAGACGTCGTATCGTGCGGTCGAGTTCAGGCAGGTGCAACGACCTCTGCCTCGCAGGCGAGGCACATCAGTGTGTGCTCCACCACGTGGCCCTGCCCGAACCGCTGACCCAACTCGACGGTGTACTCGTCGCACTCAGGGCACGTCCAAGGGCCGGGCTCGCCCTGCTTCACCGAACGGATGATGTGATTCCACTCATCGTCACTCATCCCGGAATCCTACGGCTCTCCGGGGCGCTCGGGGCTCTGCAGCAGAGTCCTGGCCACCGCGACCCGCTGCTGCTGCCCGCCGGAGAGCGTGTCGCAGCGCTGGAACCGCCGGTCCGCCAGCCCGACCCGGTCGGGGTGCTCCACGGCGTGGACCCGCAGCGCGCGTGGGTAGCTCATCACTCCGTACCTCGGTAGCCGCAGGGTGGCCAGCGACCCCATCAGCACGTTCTCCAGCGCCGATAGCCGTCCGACGAGGCCGAACTCCTGAAAGACGAACCCGACCCTGGCGCGCAGGGCGCGCAGCCGCCTCCGGGAGCAGGCAAGTCGTGGGTCGAGCCCCCTCCCGGCCGGTCCGGCGAGGCCCGGTGGCTCAGGACGGTACGCACACCGTCTGGAAGGGCTCGCCGGGCAGGTACTGCTCCCACTCCTCGGCGCTGAGCGCACGGCCGGCGCGGGCGCAGGCGGCGGCCACCAGGTCCGCGGGTTCGGCCACGCCCCACACCCGGAAGGTGTCGTCATCGTTCACCGTGGCCAGCACGCCGTCGCCGAACTCCACCTGCGAGACCCTGCTACGGCCAGGAAGAGCGGCGCCGACCTGCTCCTGCGTGGCCACGTCCCACAGCCGGACGCTCTTGTCGTCGCTCGCGGTGGCGAGGGTGGCGCCGTCGGCGCTGAAGGCCACCGCGGTGATCACGCCGGAGTGCCCGCCCAGGTCCCGGCCGAGCTGCTTGCGGGAGGCCAGGTCGATCAGCCGCGTTCCCGTGTTGCCGGCCACGGCCAGGGTCCTGACGTCGGGGGAGAAGGCGACGCTCTTCGCCCTGCTGATGGGCGGGCCGGCCTCGGCCTGGGTGGACAGCTCCCACAGCTGGGCGTTCTCCGCGATGTCCACCGCGGTCAGGTATCTGCTGTCGGGGCTGATGACCAGCTGCGCGATGTTCTCGGGGCGGACGATGCGGTGGATCCGGCGATGGGTGCGTGCGTCGAAGAGCCATATCTCGGGCTTCGCAGCGGTCTGCGGGTCCGGTGTGAGCGCGATGGCCAGGGTCCGCCCGTCCGGGCTGTAGGCCGCCGGCCCGATGACGTGGCGAGGGGTTCGCACCGAGCTCACCTGGCGTCGGCTGGCGACGTCCCACCAGGTCAGCTCGGACTCCAGGCCGATCGCCAGCGTGCCGCCGTCCGGGCTGCCCACCGCGGTGTTGATGGGCTGCCCCGGCCTGATGGTGAAGATCGGCGTTCGCGGGCCGAGGTTCCAGAGCCTGACCTGCCGCGCGTCGGAGGTCAGGATGCCGCGCCGATCGCTGCTGAACGTCGCGGCGCGCGCGGTGGTGCCCGCCGTGGGCAAGGGAGCTCCCAGCTGCCGGTGTGTGAACGGGCTCCACAGCCGCAGCCCGTCGAAGCCGCCGGCGGCCAGTAGTTTCCCGTCGGGGCTGAAGGCCACGCTGTACAGGCCGATCGTGTGACCGGCGAGCCTGGGACCGAGCTCCTCGCGCGTGGCCAGGTCCCACAGCCGGGCCCGGCCGCCGTCGCTCGTGGTCGCCAGGACCGAGCCGTCGGGGCTGAACGCCACGCGGATGCCGCCGATCTGCCTGTTCATGAGCGGCTTGCCGATGGGGCGCCACGTGGCGACGTCCCACAGGCGCAACGCGTGGCTGCTGGTGACCAGCCGCTTCCCGTCGGGGCTGAAGGCGAGGTGGCTGATGCCGGCGGGGGAGAGGTGCGCTTGGAGCGAGGCGACCTGCCTGCGCGAGGCCACGTCCCAGACCCGGGCCTCGGTCTCGCGGGAGGAGTGGGTCGCCAGCAGCCTCCCGTCCGGGCTGAAGGCGACGGCGTTGGCCCCGGGGAGCGCGTCACCGACCTGTGTGCGCGTGGCCACGTCCCACAGCCGTACCCTGTCGCCGCCGGTGGCCAGGAGCCTGCCGTCCGGACTGAACGCCACGGTGCCGCCGCCCCGGAGCGGCTCGCCGACCTGCTCGTGCGTGGCGGCGTCCCAGATCCGCACGTCCTCGGCCGCCGCCGCGACGAGCCGGCCGTCGCTGCTGAACGCCACCTCGGTGACCATCTGCTTCTGGCCGGTCAGGGAGCCGGCTGGACGGTGGGTGACAGGGTCGCGGAGTGTCACGACGCCCTCGTCCCCGTTGGTCGCGAGGACCTTGCCGTCGGGGCTGAAGGCCAGCGCGATCGCCGGGCCTGGCCTGGTGAAGACGGCGGGCCCGGCGAGCGCGTTGCGGAGGCTGTGGCGGGCCTCCTTGGTCGGCGCGAGCCGCCAGGCGGTGACCGCGAGCAGGTGTCCGACCGTCGGCTCGGTGCCGACGAGCCGGACGCTCTGCGTCGCCAGTTGCCGGGACAACGCCTGCCGCTTCTGCGCCTCCGCCCGCTCCCGCTCCCTGTTGGCCTCGCCCGCGGCGGACACGGCCGAGACCGCGCCGGCGAGAGCGACGACGAGCAACGTGACCAGCGTGACCAGCGCGCCGCGCCGCATCTTCCTGGATCGGGCCAGCGCCCGGCGGCTGGAGTCGAGGAAGTCCCGCTCCAGCCTGGTGAGCGTCATGTGGCGGCGCTCGGAGACGGCCCAGCTCTCGACCGCCTGCAGCCGGCTGCCGCGCAGCAGGTCGCCGTCGCCGCGACCGTTGTCGTCCCAGTGGCGGGCGGCCTGGCTGAGCTGCCCGACGACTGCCAGGCCCGGTCTCTCCGCGCTCACCCAGCCGCGCAGGCGAGGCCACGCGCGCAGGACGGCGGGACGGGTCAGGACCATCTGGCCGTCACGCTCGGAGAGCACGTAGGAGAACGCCCGGAGGATGGCCCGCAGGTCCTGCCCGCCGTACTCCAGCTCGGCCACGGGCACCGGGCGGGTCGTCTCCATGTCGTACTCGTCCAGGGTGAGCAGGCGCAGGAACACTCCGGGCACCAGTCGCCGCTGCTCCTCCGGGAGCGCGGTGTAGGCGTCCTCGGCGATCGTCCCCAGCCCCGGGTCCAGGCCATCGGCCGAGGCGATCTGCCGCGCCCGCTCACTGCCCGCCCGCAACAGCCCGGTGGCCTCGCCGTTCCCGCTGACCAGGGCGAGCAGCAACTCCCGGGCGGTCGGCCGCGCCTGCGGCTCCTTGGCCAGCGCCGCCGCCACCAGCGGGCGCAGCGCCGGCGGCAACCCGTCCACGTCGGGTATGGCCGACAGAACCTGGTGGATCACCGCAGCGGCGTTGTCCCCGGCGAAGGCGTCCCTTCCTTGCGCGGCGAAGAGCATCACGGCGCCCCACGCGAACACGTCGCCCGGCGCGCCCGCCCGCCGCCCGCTGAACGACTCGGGTGGCATGTAGGCGGGCGTGCCGGCGATCAGTCCGGTGGACGTCACTGGCATCTCCTCGGTACGCGCGATACCGAAGTCGATCACCCGCGGGCCGTCCGGACCGAGCAGGACGTTGTCGGGCTTCAGATCACGGTGGATCACCCCTGCCTCGTGAACCGCGGCCAGCGCGGTGGCGATCGCCGTGGCCAACCGGTGCAGGTCGTCCCCCGCGAACGGCCGCCCATCCCGTACGGCTGTGCGCAGGCTGGGCCCGCTGACGTACTCGCTGACGATGTACGGCCGCGAGCCCGCCAGATCGGCGTCCAACACCCGAGCCGTGCAGAAGGAGGCCACCCTTCGCGCGGCCTCGACCTCCCGGGCGAATCGGTCCAGTTGCGTGCGGCCGCTGTCGGCGTGCAGGAGCTTGAGCGCCACCCGAGTGCCCTCACCGTCGTACGCCTCGTACACGACACCCTGGCCTCCCTGCCCCAGGCGGCCGGCCAGCCAGTAGCCGCCGACCGTGTGCGGGTCCTCTCCCAGCAACGCTCTCGTGGTCGCTGGGACGCGCACATGCGGCCAAGGGCTCGGGCGCCCGGAGGCCGCCGGCGGCGGCGCGGCCCCTGGCCGGGAACGCGGGCCGGCGCCGGGGGTAGTTGAACGGACATCTCTCTTGCTCATATGGGGGTCATCCGTTGTGGGTGGGGACGTAAAGCGGCTGCTGCGGGTGATGAGGGAGGGAGGCGCCGACCACGTCATGATCTTCTGGGATCACGGCTCAGCAGTCGGTGACGAGATCTTCACGCGGACGGCGCCGTCGTTGTCGCGCAGGCAACCGTCGGCGTCGTTGACGCGCAGCTGGAGGAAGCCCGCCTGGCGCGCCTCGACCAAGGCCCTGCTGCCGACCCTGTAGTGGTCGTTGTTGATCCTCGCGATCATCGAACCGTGCGGGTGCCTGCTGAGGATCTTGCACCCCTGGTGGATCCTGCGGTCGACGCGCCAGGCGTAGCCGGCCGAGGACACGTAGGGGAACTCGCGGTAGTCGACCGTCCACCGGCCGCTGACGTAGTGGATCCGCACCATGTCATCCGGCTCGACGTAAACGCCCGCGTTCTGCCAGCCGCTCTCGGAGCTGATCCATTTACTTTGCCGTAGTGCGTCGTGGCCGAGGCGGGCGAGGCGCCGGCGAGGACGCAGCTGCCGGCGGTGAAGGTGGCGAAGAACAGGGTGGCCAGCTTCGATTGCATGCAATGAATGCCTTTCCTGTCTATTTCAGGTTCGCCGTACATGTGGGTTGGATAGCGCCCGGGGGAGGAAGGTTCGCAGCCTTGCGATCTTTTTCGCCCCGCTCAACGCGCTCAACCGCACGACCGCACGACCCGCGAGCCAGCTGATCGTACGGGCCGTGCCGCCACGAACTCCTCATGCGCATGGGCCGGAAGCGTGGCTGGCCGGGGAGCGTGCGGCGGCAGCTGGGCGTATCCGGCGCTTCTCCATCCGGGTGACATGGTGGGCCACCCGGTTGCGTTCCCACTGCGACAACGCCGCCAGGTCGGAGATCCGGCTTCGTCCCTCGGCGGCTTCGTCCCTCGGCGGCTTCGTCCCTCAGCGGACTCGCTCAGCACGACGAGCACCTACTCGCCAGGTTGGGGTGGTCTCGTCTGTTATGCGCTTGGTGAGGTTGTTGATCGATGCGAGGTGGATCACGGCCAGGCTGCTCGGTGGTACTCGTCGATCGCTCCGCTGAGCACCTTTCGGCGCTGAATCCGGTCTTCCGGTGGGGCGACCACAGGTTGACGGGACGCCCTGAGAGACGTGGGCAGGATCGCGATGTTGGCCGGCAAACCGGGATCCAGGCGGCCAGCACGCCGTCAGCGGCCGGGATGGCCACCCGCTCAACCTCGATGCCGTACGTCCGGAGGGCCCTGGCAGCGTTCGCGAGCGCCACTCGCGCCAGCGCGCTGGGCGGTACCCAGCAGTAGCAGCACCCGGAGGCTCGACTACTCACCTAGCGTGAGATTGGGGGGTGCGGGGTCTGCGGAGTGTGGTGGTCCAGCAAGCGGGTGAGCAGATCCACGAACTGGTCGCGCTCGGCAGGGGTCAGCGGGGCGAGCAGCTCGTCGTGGAGGTCGTCCAGGACCTTGTCGAGGCGGCGCAGATGCCGGCGGCCTTGGGCGGTGATCGTGATGACGTTGCGGCGGCGGTCGTCGGGATCCGGCGCCCGCCCGACGAGACCGCGCTCGGCCAGTTCGTTGAGGACGCCGACCATGTCGCTGCGGTAGATGCCGGTGCGTCGGCTCAGCGTCGCCTGGCTGCCCGGGCCGTGCTCCTGCAACGAAGCCAGCACCGCGTAGTGCCATTTGCGGGCGTCGACCTGGGCCAGTCCTTCGTTGATCAGCCGGTCCGAGTGTGCGGTCATGCCTGACAGCAGGCGGCTGGCCCGTCGGCGCGGATACTTTGATCGCCGACCGTATCGAGATCGCCGACCTGTTCGCCCGCTTCGCGCGCCTGCTCGACGAGAAGCGATGGCAGGATGCAGGCACCGTCTTCACCGACGATGTGGCGGTGCACTCGCCGCGGGGGGGGGGGGGGGGGGGAAACTCCGCGGCATCGACAAGGTCGTTGGCTTTATGCGACAGAGTGAGGCCGAGGGGTAGCAAGCCCAGCACCTGACCACTGACCTGCTGGTGGATGTCGACGGCGATCAGGCGGCTGCATCGGCGTATTCGCAGAAGTCCGGGGCGCCGATCGGCCGTGCGCCCCGCCCGCCGTCAGGCGATGATCGCGTAGGCCCGTACCGGGAAGGTGCCCAGGCCCGCCACCATCGGAGGCGCAGCGTGGAAGCGGAAGCCGTCCACGGGCAGCTCGCTCAGGGCCGTCAGGTGCTCCACCACCGGGATGCCCGCGCCCAGCAGAGTCGTGTGGACGGGCCGCGGACCGCCGGGCGGGGTGTCATCGATGTTCAGCGAGTCGATCCCGACCAGCGCCGCGCCCTGCTCGGCCAGCCACCGCGCCGACTCCGAAGCGAGGTACGGGTGCCCGTGCGCGTAGGCGTCGGTGCCGAAGTGGCGGTCCCAGCCGGTGTGGATCAGCACGGCGCGGCCCCGCACGTCCAGGTCCTCACTGATCGTCACCTCACGCCCCGCGCCCGCCCGGACCACCAGCCCCGGCAGGTCGGCCAGCTTGCCGATCGGCACCTGCGACAGGTCGGGGCCCTCCGGATAGCGGTGGAAGGGGGTGTCGAGGTAGGTGCCGGTATTGCCGGTCATCTCGATCGTGCCCATGTAGAACTCGGTACCCGGCGCGTAGATCTGTCGCGAGGCCTCCCGCGACAGATGTACCCCCAGCTCGGGGACAGGGAGGCCGGGGTAGGTGACCATGCCCTGGGTGATGCGGTGACTCAATTCGACGATCATTCTCACTCCGGTGCGTTCGAGGGGGTTCTGGAATGCCCAGCCGGGCCGGTTTGATCAGGGGACCACACCGATGGCCGCTCTACGAGGAGCTCCGCCGACGACGGTCAGGCCGCGTGGTAGACGCTGTTGATCATTCGGCCGATCGAGTCGCCAGGTTGATCTGCTGGTACGCCTCGCTGTCCCCGTTCAGCCGGGATGAGGAGACCAGGCCGTAGCCGGCCTGCGCCGCGCAGGCCCGGCCGAGGACGTCGAGCAGCAGATCCATGGCGACATTGTGGTGTACGGGCCGATCAGCGGGAGCTTCGGGGGCGGTTCAGTCGGGGACGGCACTCCGCTCGGCGGGTGGCCCCGGTGCATTGCGGCCAAGGAACAACCCCGGAGTTCGCGCGGGCCTCCGTGGTCAGGTCAGCGACTGGATTGCTGATCGCTCGACCCGGACCTTGCGTCCGCACACCTCTCCAGCCGACCCGGAGGCGAACGAAAGGGCCCGGCTGCTCGGCGAGCTGGCCGACGAACCACGGGAGGGACGCTGTCGTCCGCTGCCCACGCGGCGGGTGCTGATCCCGAAGCCGGGCGTGCGGGAGGAGTTGCGCCCGAAACGTTCAGCGCACGACGCCCCGCAGGTGCTCATGGACGAGCACGGGCGGGGACGCCGATGGGTGGCCGAGACGGACATCATCAACTGCTCATCGGCGATTGGCCAGGAGCCGGCCCCGGAAGTCGCGTTCGGAATGCCGGTCGATAGCATGCCGCGGTGCCTTCGGAAACCCTGATCGTGGCGGTCGCCCAGATTTCCCCCATGCCAGGGGATGTGCGGGCGAATGCCCGTTCGGCGGCGGCTTTGATGGCCGGAGCCGCTGAGGCTGGTGCGAAACTGCTCCTGTTCCCCGAGCTGTCACTTGTGGGCTACGACCTGGAGCTTTTCGCCGACGCGTCGGCTTGGGTGACCGAGGACGACCCGAGGCTCGACGTCATCCGCCAGGCCAGCGCGGAGTGCGGCGTGGCCGCGGTGGTCGGCGCCGCGTACCGCAGGCCGGACAACACGGCCTGGATCGCCTCGCTGGCGATCCGGCCCGACGGCGAGATCCAGGTCTACGGCAAGCAGAACCTGCACGGCGTGGAGCGCGACCTGTTCCAGCCCGGCAACAAGATCCAGTTCCTTGACGTCGACGGTTGGCAAGTCGCGCTCGCCATCTGTTACGACGCCGCGGTGCCCGCGCACGCGGAGCAAGCAGCTTGCCAGGGTGCCGAGATCTACGCTGTGTCCGCCCTGTACACGCAAGAGCAGGCGCGACGCATCGATGTCCACGCCGCGGCCCGGGCCATGGACAACCGCATGTACTCGGTCGTCGCGAACCTCGCCGGCCGGGGACCGGGGTGGGAATCCTGCGGCGGCAGCGGCACGTGGCACCCGGACGGCACGCGGCTGAGCCAGGCAGGGACCGACTCGGGTGTGTTCACCACGGCGTTGTCGCGCAGTGAATTGCAGGCGTTGCGCGACAAGGACACCCTGGCCGGATACCCGCGGCCCGCGCTCAGCGCGCAGACGTGGACATGACGGCGCCCGCCCGGGCTGAGCCGCACGGCGGCTCCCTCACGGGACAGGTGCTGATCTTCGATGCCGATGACACGCTGTGGGAGAACAATGTCCTCTTCGAGCGCGCCGTCGACGACTTCGTGCGCTGGCTGAAGCATCCGACCCTCGACGGGGCCGAGATCCGCGCCGTCCTCAACAGCATCCAGGCGGCGAACGTGGCCGCACACGGATACGGCGGCAAGATGTTCCTGCGCAGCCTGAAGGAGTGCCTGGAGCGGCTCCGCGAGCGGCCGGCGAGCGCAGCGGAGTCGCGTCATATCGACGGGTTGGCGGCGGCTGTCCTGGAAGGACGCGTGGAGCCAATCCCGGGTGTCGTCGAGACACTCACCGTTCTCGGCGGCCGGAACGAGCTGCTGCTGCTCACCAAGGGCGATACCGAAGAGCAGCAGCGCAAACTGGATCTCTCGGGGCTCGCGCACCACTTTCGCGGCATCCATATCGTCGCCGAGAAGGACGTCGACACCTACCGGCTGCTCACTCGCGATCTGGGCCTGGCGCCGGCGGCGACCTGGATGATCGGCAACTCCCCGAAGTCGGACATCCTGCCCGCCCGGCAGGCGGGCATGAACGCCGTCTTCATTCCGAACGACCACACCTGGGCGCTCGAGCACAGCGAGCTCGATGACGACGATGGAGGAGTGCTGCGGCTACGGGCGTTCTCCGAGCTACAGCATCACTTCTGAAAACGAGAGGAACCTGCCGTTGAGCAACGACCCGACCCCGAACGTCATCGCCGGGCCGCCCCAGCCGGCCGAGCAGGTGCGCAGGACGCCCAGCGTCTCGTGCGTGTTCATCTGCCACGACGGCGACGGCCGGGTGCTGCTGGCCCGACGCGGCGCCGGTGCACGTGACGAGCCCGGCACCTGGGACTGTGGCGCCGGAGCGCTGGAGTACGGGGAGTCGTTCGAGACGGCTGTCGCCCGGGAGGTCGGCGAGGAATACACGACCCGTCCGCTGGAGATCGCGACCATCGGCGTGCGCAACGTCCTGCGGGAGGAGCCGTCCTCTCACTGGGTCGCGGTGATCTTCGCAGTCAGGGTCGATCCCGCCGAAGCCGCCATCGGGGAGCCTCACAAGTTCGACGAGCTGGGCTGGTTCTCCCCGGACGCGCTGCCGTACCCGATGCACTCGCAACTCGCCGAGAGCATCAGGCTGTTCCGCGCATGGCAAGAGGCATAGCCCGCAGCGGGACGCCCTGGCGACGTGCGAATTCCGCCGTGTCGCCGTCGAAGCGATCGTGGCGAGGGCGCACTCACGTAGCGAGGGTGATGGAGAGCGCGCGCGTGTCAGGGCGGTGACGTAGTCCTCGATGGTCTGGTGATGCCAGGTGACGGTGTTGCCAGCCAGTTGCGCTGGCGTACTCCGGGGTGGAAATAGTGGTCAACGACCCAGTTGGTGCGTGCTTGTCCTGTGCTCTGGCGAGCTTCGTGGGAGGTGATCACGGGGTGAACGACCGTGATCAGCAGGCGTCCGCCTGGTGATGGAGAGCGCCGGCAGGCCGCCAGGACGGAGTCGAGGTCGTCGACGTAATGCAGGGCCAGGCGGGAGACGATCAGATCGAAGGTGTGAGGAGGGCGCGGCCGATGGCGGCGCCCCCGCAGCCCAGGCGTCGACGCACTCGATCAGGACCTGTCGCAGTAAATCCGGTATTTACTGCGGTGCCACGCTGGCGGGTTATCGGGTAACGGAAGTCCGGATGACGATCAGAGCGGTCTTCCACGTGCGTACTCAGGTACCGGTGATGGGGGCGAGCCCGAGATCAGCCAGTACGGCGGCGCCACGGGCGGCATGCTCGCCACCGGCCAGCACCATCGTCCGCGCCACCTGGTAGCGGCAGCCGGTGGCCTCGAAGACGTCCGCGGTGGCGAGCAGGCGCTTGTGGTCCTGGTCGAGGAAGGCTTCTGCCCGCTCCACGATGGCGCCGGCGACCGGGTTGCCGGCCACCATGGTACGGGCGTCGGCGAGGCGGTCGCGTGCGTCGGGACTTCCGGCCAGAACGGTGGCCTCGGCGCGTATCGCCACGTACCAGTGCAGCCAGATCCAGGTCACCCACTTCCACACCTGACCGGGCTCGGGCGCCATCCGCTCCATGGCTTCCCCCGCGTGCCCGTGATGGAGCATGCGCATCGCGTCGAAGAGCGCCCCGTAGCCGTACGTGCGTTCGGATGAGTCACCGAGCCGCTCCAGAACCACCTGCCATTCGCGCTCGGCGTCGTGGTCGCCGCGGAAGTTGTGGATCATCGCCACTGCGGCAGCCGCCGGGCCGAGGGCCGCCTTGGCCGGGCTGTCGGCACGCCGCCACGCATCCAGGAAGCGCGTGCCGGCGGCGAGCAGCTCGCCGACGTCGCCCGCCAGCGCGTCGGCGACCAGCAGCCAGCTCGTGGCCCGATGGCCCACCTCGGCCAGCGCCGGATGGCCGGCCAGCTGCCGTCCCCACCGGAGGGCGTCGGCCAGGTTCCCCACGCCGAGGCTGGTCTGTACGGCCATGCCGAGCCCGTCGATCAGCTCGTGGATGCCGCCCGGCGTCTCCGGCTTGTCCGTCATGGAGAGCAGCGTGATGCGGCGCCCGGCTGTGGCTGCGCAGGCGAACGTGTCACCGGCCCAGGCGTGTGCCGCGGTGAGCGCGTCGAGCGCCGCGGACTCGGCGAGGGGGTCGCCGAGACGGTGAGCCAGCTCGACCGCACGTTCGGCGCGTGCAAGCGTTTGCGGTACGGCGTTGTCGGCCGGGCCCTGAACCGCGCCGAACGCGTCGCTGAGCACCCCGGCCTCCGCCAGCGCCACCGCCGCCTCGGCGGCGGGGTCGTCACCGGCCAGGCTCCGCGCTTCGCAGACCAGGGCGGCCGCCTCCTCCTCGGACGGGAGCTGCACGAACGTGCTGGAGAACCGGTACGCGGCGGTGGCGGCGGTGGCCAGGTCCACGGCGGCGCCGGCAGTGTCCCCGGCGTGGCGAGCGGCCTGCGCGGCGGCGCGGTAGAGGCGGTACGTGTCATCGCCGCGCGTACGGCAGCCCGCCACCTCCGCGGCCTGCCGGAGCATGGATGCGGTGGCGGCGGGATCGTCGGCGAGCGCGGACGCCTGCTCGAATCGCTGCTGCGATTCGCCGATCAGATGGCGGGTGAACGTCAGCTCAGCCAGGTGCCGCGCCAGGCGGTAGGCGTCCGCGCGCTGCTCCGGCTCGCTTGCCGCCCACCTCAGCCCTGCGCGGAGGTCATCGGCGACCGCGTCGAACCGGGACCGCCAGTCCGGCCCGGCCACCGCCAGAAGGGCGGCCTGGGTGAGGCACCAGCGCAGGTGCCGGGCCCGGGCACCGGCCAGCTCACCGGCCTGGCTGAGGCGTTCTGTCCCGTACTGGCGAATGGTCTCCAAGGCCCGGTAGGAGGTGCCCTTCGGGGCTGGCGTCACCACCAGCAGGCTCTGCTCGGCGAGCCGGGCCAGTCCGTCGGCGACCACATGCATCGCGAATCCGGCGACCTCGGCCGCCGCCGAGACGGTGAACGGCGCTACGAAGATCGACACCCGGCGCAGGAGCTCCTGGTCGGCCGGCTCCAGCAGGGCGTGGCTCCAGTCCAGTACGGCCCGCACCGAGCGGTGCCGCTCATCGGCGCGGGAGCCGCCGGTGAGCATGCGAAGCGGGTGGGACACACCGGCGGTGATGCCGTCCAGCCCCAGCGTCGGATAGCGGGCCGCGGCCAGCTCGATCGCCAGCGCCATGCCGTCCAGCCGCGCACAGATCGCGGCGATCTGGTCGTGCTGTGGCGGGTCCAGCGGCCAGCCGGCTGCCGCCGCCCGTTCCGTGAACAACGCGACCGCATCCGACTCGCCGGTCAGCGACAACGGCGGGACCTGATACACCCGCTCGAACGGCACCATCAGCCGGGCCTGACTGGTCGCCAGCACCCTCACGCGAGGGCAGGCCGCGAGCAGCGGCTCGAGAAACAGCGCCACCCCGTCCACGACGTGCTCACAGTTGTCGAACACCAGCAATGCCTGGCGGTCGGCCATCGCGGCGATCACCGACTCGGTCAAGTCGCGGCCGGGCTGCTCGCCGAGTCCCAGCGCACCCGCGACGGCGGTCGCGATCATGCCGGGATCGGTGAGCGGGATCAGGTCGACGAACCACACCCCGTCGGCGTACCGGCCGGCTACCTCCGCTGCCACCGCCAGCGCGAGCCGGGTCTTGCCCACGCCGCCCGGACCGACCGCGGTCACCTGGCGGTGCGCCATGATCATCTCGGACAGCTCTGCCCGCTCCTTGGCCCGGCCGATGAACGAGGTCAGCGGGGCCGGCAAGGGGACCGGCTCCTGATGAGGCTGAGAGCCGGCGGCGCGCTGGGCGAGCGCTCGCCGATCCGGCACCTCCAGCTTGCGCAGCAGTGAGGAAACGTGGCTCTCGACGGTGCGCACCGAGATGAACAGCTTCGCTGCGATCTCGGCGTTGCTGAAGCGGGCGCCGAGGAGCTCCAGCACCTCGGCCTCCCGCGGAGAGACGTCACCTTCTGTCGCCATAGTCCCATTCTGTCGTATCTGTTTCGTGTTCTCTCCGGGCCGGCGATCCGTGGTCGGTTCCGTGCTCTCCACGGATGCCCACCAACCGGGCCGGGATGAAGCTAGGAGCACAACAGATCGCGCTTACAGGAGCAATCATGATCAAGACAGTGCTGCATCCCGTGTCCGACCTGGCCAAGGCCAAGGAGGTCCACGCGGCCCTGCTCGGCCGCCGGCCGGACAACGACACTCCGTACTACGTCGGTTTCGAGGCCGACGGTCAGCACATCGGGCTGGTGCCGAACGGCGGACCGCAGAACATGACCACCCCGGTGGCCTACTGGCACGTGCCGGACATCGAGGCCAGGCTCGCCGAGGTGAGCGCCGCAGGAGCCACGGTGCAGGAGGCGGCGCACGACGTCGGCGGCCGCCGCCTGGTGGCCACCTTCACCGACCCCGATGGCAACGTCCTCGGCCTCATCCAGGACTGATCCGAGGAGAACGGCAATGACCTCCATGGACTCTGTCACGTTCGAAGTCCCCGACCCCACAGCCGCCGACGACTTCTACGCCACCGCTTTCGGGGTGGTCACGTACTCACCCGCGCTTCACAGGCGGGACCGGCTGCCGCGGGTACCTCATGTCGCTGGTGGTCTCCCAGCCGAGCACGGTGGACAGCCTCTTCGACACCGCCGTTCAGGGCGGTGCGACCATCCTGAAGCCACCCACGAAGAGCTTCTGGGGGTATGGCGGTGTCCTGCGTGATCCGTACGGCACGATCTGGAAGATCGCATCCTCCGCCAAGAAGGACGCCGGTGTTTCCATCGAGGGCACCGGCTCACACCGGCTCATCATCGGCACCGACGCCGGAACCCTCACCGACCCGGACGGGTTCACCTGGGAGGCCACCTCCCGCTCCGTCCGGTGAACCCGTCACCAGCCGGACGGCGTCAACGCGCCCGCCGTCCGGCCACCCCCTTCCTCGGCCATGGAGATGATGATCATGACCCGCCCGGCCCGCTCCCTCGACCAGCGGATCCGCGACACCCTGGACCGGCTCGAGCGCGACGTCGACGCCTGGTTCGCCACCGCCGACCCAGCCGGCTCGCCCTACCTCATGCCGCTGTCGTTCCTCTGGAACGGCCAGACCCTGCTCATCTCCACGGCCGGAACCAACCCCACGGCCCGCTTCCTGGAAGCGACCGGCACGATCAGGATCGCTTTGGGCCACACGCGCGACGTCATCCTCATCAATGCCGACCTCCGCGAGATGATCCCCGCCACCGAGATCCCGGACGAGGTCGGCGACGCCTTCGCTGCCAAGACCGGCTTCGACCCCCGCGAACAGCGCGGCGGCTACCCCTACTTCCACCTGGCCCCACGCCAGGTACAAGCCTGGCGCGAGGCGAATGAGCTCATCGGCCGCGACCTCATGACCGACGGCAAGTGGCTCACCAGTGACGCAACACCAGGACGGTAGACCCCCGATGCCCGTACAGCCTCAGTTCCGACCATCACCGGGTAGGCGGGCCGCGCCAGTCCTGGCCACGACGACGAAGACATCGCGGTGGCTGTTGCTGACGCAGGAACAAGCAGAACCCGGCCAATCCGACGTGAAAGGTAGTGACAGCACATGAACCGGCAGGTCAGCGAGAACCTTCTCGGCGTTGAGGACATCGCGCAGCAGCCCAAGAGGCGCGGAACGAGGTTCACGCTCAACGGCGCACTTTGGTCACTTCAAGTGTTGTTCGGCTTCTTCTTTGCCGGCAGCGGTTTCGGCAAGGTCCTGTTTGTCGACGGAGTTCTGTATGCGGCAGCGCCCCGGGCCGTGGCTTGGTACGCCGCGGTGCCGCAGCTCCTGATCGTCTTCATCGGGGTCTGCGAGGTGCTTGGCGGCGTCGGCCTGATCTTGCCGGCGATGACGAGGGTCAAGCCGAAGCTGACGCCGCTCGCCGCCGCCGGCCTGATGCTGACGATGATCCTCGCGGCCGGTTTTCATATCATGCGCAGCGAATACGCATTGGTGCCTGCGAATCTCTTGCTGGGCGGCGTCGCGGCGTTCATCGCGGCCGGACGATGGAGGCTGAGGCCCATCGCACCCGCAAGCATCACCACCTCACGCGTACTCAGGTCGTGCGCGGTCCTTGGCGCGCTGGTCCTGTTGGTATGCGCTCCGACGTGGTACACGATGACTAATGTCCAATTCTGATCACTCCATTTCACACGCCGACTGCCCCCGGCCACCTCGCAACATCGGCAGGGCGTCTCGGCCGAACTCACGCCACCTGCGCCCCCACCCCGGGGCGCCGGACATCATGCCCTGACGCCGAAGGAAGGACCGAACCTGTCCGCCGAAAGCCTGACCTGGCTCAACCAGAACACCCTGATCGGCTCCACGGCAAGCGTGGCACCGCCTGGCACTACCGCGCCAGCCACCAAGGCGGCGAGCCCGACCACTACCCCGGCCCGATCCCCGTCGACGACGTCAAGCGCCGCCTGTTCCACTGGGAGCCCGTCGAAGGCACCATCGAAACCACCTACCTGACCGGCGACGGCGTCACCCGCCTGTCCGACCCCGCCCGCAAAGCGATCATCCGCCCCGACACCGGCCGCGTCCTCGGCGTCTTCAAACAGGGCTTCCGCATCCACGAATACAAGCGCTGGCTCGTGGACCACATCGAGACCGTCCTGGACCACGAGCTGTCCATCGGCTCCGCCGCCCTGGTCATCGGCAACGCCAAGCGCGTCAAGATCAAGCACTCCCGCCGCTCCCTCGACCACGTCGTGGACGTCCGCGACGCCGTCGGCATCATCCACCAGATCGCCGACAGCTTCGCCGCCGAAGTCCACCGGCTGTGCCAGATCGACGTCTCCCGCAAGGACTGGACCGCCTTCCTCGACCCGCACGCACCCGTACCGGCCGAGCACGGCCGCAAGACCCGTGCGACCGCGGGATGGGGGGCTCGCCCCGAAGCGGACACCAGTCGCTATGCGGCGAGCAGCACTTTATCGACGGCCTGCTGTTCGTAGTCATTCGGGCTGAGGTAGCCGAGGCTCTCATGGACTGGCGCACGCCCAGCTCGGCGCAGACGGCGGCGAACTCGGCCGAGGTGTACTGCTCGAGTTCAAGGAGTCGTTGCAACACTGCTTGTCAGCGAGCATAGATGCTCGTTGTACGCCTCGGCGGGAGTACGCCAGCCGAGTGTCTTACGGGGGCGGCTGTTAAGTGTGGCAGCGACTGCATCCAGATCGTTTCGGCTGTGCCTGCTCAGGTCGGTGCCTTCGGGAAAGTACTGCCGAAGCAGACCGTTGGTGTTTTCGTTCGTGCCGCGCTGCCAGGGACTGTGCGGGTCGCAGAAGTAGATCTCCAGCCCGGTGTCGATGCACAGTAGAGCGTGCTGAGGGGCGCGGCCGAAGTTCTCCGGATGGGGCCCGAACGCGTTCTCGAGCTGGAAGAGACCGCCGTAGACGATGTAACGCCACGTCATGGTCGGCTTGATGCGCCTGCGCTGGAGAGCGTGACCGGCCTTCCAGGGGAGCAGAGTGCTGGCTGGAACCTGGAACACCGGCTCCCGCTCGTCCCGAGGGTCCGCTCTGGGCAGACTCGGCGGGCTGAACAACTCGCAAGGCCCGCCAGAACGCCATCGTGCGCGCGGCTGTCGTTCAGATGGCTCACGGCACTCCTTGCTAAGAGGTCCTAACAGAAAGATCAGCGGACGAGGCGTCGCCAGCAGATGATCGCCGCGGCGAGTGTCATGAAGGCTTCGTGGATGTCGTCGCGGATCTCCCAGCGGATGCGCAGGCGGCGGAACCCGTGCAGGAGCGCGATCGTTCTCTCGACCACCCACCGATGAACGCCCAGGCCAGAGCTGTGTGGGGTGCCGCGCCGGGCGATGATGGGCTTGATGCCGGTGCGCCAGACCAGGCGGCGGTACTTGTCATGGTCATAACCCCGGTCGGCGTACAGGCAGTCCGGCCGCTGACGCGGTCGGCCGACGCGTCCGCGTACCGGCGGAACGGCCTTGATCAAGGGCATGAGCTGCGTGACGTCGTTGCGGTGGCCGCCGGTCAGAGAGACGGCGAGGGGAATGCCTCCTCCTTCGGTGATGACGTGGTGTTTCGAGCCCGGCTTGGCGCGGTCGACCGGGCTCGGGCCGGTTTTGGGCCGCCCTTGAGCGCCCGGACATGGGAGCTGTCGATCACCGCCTTGGACCAGTCGAGCTGGCCGGCGGCGTGCAACTCGGCGAGCAGGAGCTGGTGCAGCCGGTCCCAGACGCCGGCGGCGTGCCAGTCGCGCAGCCGCCGCCAGCACGTCATCCCCGAGCCGAAGCCCAGCTCCTGCGGCAGGAACTCCCAGGGGATCGCGGTGTAGAGCACGAACAAGATGCCCTGCAACGCCAGCCGGTCATCCAGCCGCTTACGTCCGGGATGACGCCGGCGCCGTTCCACCTTCGGCAGCAGCGGCTCGATCCGTTCCCACAGACTGTCCGGCACGATCCACGGCAGTTGCTCGCCCTTCTTCACACGAAGATCAACGACCGGCAGTGTCGCGGGATACGGCCTAGATCATTTTGTTAGGACCTCTAAGGGGACTGCTCGACTTCGCCCGTTGACCTCATTCGGTCTCGGTACTGGAGCTTCAGAGCGACCACAGGTTAACGGACGCCCTACAGACATGAGCTGGATCGCGATGTTGCTCGGCAAGCAGGATAAGAGCGACCAGCAGGCCGGCCGCAGCGGAGACGCCTGCTGCGGCCCGTGCGGTCACACGTGGCATTCCGCGGTGCCAGCGAGGTAAAGGGATCAGGCACTTTGCCTGATCGCTACGTTCTGATTGTATTCGATTACCAGTAGTGACATGATGTGGCGTCGTGATTGGAGGGAGAAGCGATGTCACGCTGGGTGCTGGTAGCGACGGGAATGCTGACTGCTTCGCTGATGCTGTCTGGGCCCGTGTGGGCCTCCGGGCGACCGTGGAATGACGGGTACGGCCGATTCGGGCATGTGGAGATCAGCGCCGACCGCAAAAACGTGACACTGTGTGATGGTCTTGATGATAAGGACAAGGTGGCCGTGGAGTATCAGACGACGATAGGCCGGACGATCCTCCTGCAGGCCGGCCCGAAGCGCGGATGTGTTCTGGATTCGGTGTTCTTCGGCTCCATCAAGCGGGCCAAATTCTGCTACGGCCTCGACGCCGACCCTGAGGGTGGCTCGTGGCGCTGGTGCAACCCGGCACGCAACTTGTGAGACCAAAACCCAACTTCCGTGCAGGACTGAAGGAGCGGGTGTGCTGACTGGAGTCGCTTCCCGCGGGCTGCCGCAGTGGTCCCGTCAACGCAGTCCGGGGCTTGCCGCGCTCGCCGTACTGCTGGTGCTCGGTGGTGCCCTGGCCACGACTCTGCTGGTGATGCGCGCCGACGAGCGTACGTCCGTCATCCGTGTCACCGGGCGAATCGGCGCCGGTCAGCCCTTCGATCGGAAAGTGCTACAGGAGGCGCGGATCGCTGATGACGGGGCCTCGTACTGGTCCTGGTCCCAGCGTGATCAGGTGGCGGCGACCGTGGCCACGGTCACGGTGCTGCCGGGGACACTGCTCACCCGGCCGATGGTCGCGGGCGGTGACGGCGAAGTGGTTGCCGGAAGGGCGGTCAGGCTGGGGCTGGCGCTCAAACCTGGCCAGGCGCCGTACGACCTGCAACGAGGGGAACGAGTCCAGCTCATTCACGTGCCTGGGCGCGGGCGCGACTCCGAAGTGCCGGTTCTGGTCGCGGAGGAGGCGGTGGTGGACGGTGTGAGCTACACGTCCGGATCGGCCAGCCAGGCCACTGTCATTGTCGACAGCGTGGTGGCGCCCGTGGTCGCGGCCTACGCCGTCAGCGGTGAGATCGCCATCGCTGCTGTACGCGCCCAACCCTGATACCGGAGGGTTTGCGGAACGTCGTCTACGTGGCGTTCGGCTTGGTGGCCGGCCGGCCGTCCCACGGTTCGGGCGACAATCAGCGGGTCAGGTCGAAGCAGGCTGCTGATCATGGTCTTACGGCTGCATGCGAGCACCGTCGGCTGCCTACCAAGGGCGCAAAACAAAAGCCCTGCGGCTGCGAAACCGCAGGTCAGTGGCCTGGAATGCCGATCTAGGTGAGTGCCCCGGCAGGATTCGAACCTGCGGCACCCGCTTTAGGAGAGCTCGAGCCGTATCCAGTCCGATATGTCTACCCATAGGTGATATGTGGCTTCCGTTCGGTGTGAACGGCCTCCACAACGACCTCCGGCTTGCCTATCACTTGCTTGCTATTCGGCCTGGGCGGAACGAGATCCGTGGCGAAAGCCTCGCAAGGCGATCGTGCTCCTCGGATGCGGGTGCTCAACGCTGATCACAGTAGCCGGGACCTCGGCCGAGCTTCTCTCGGCGGGTGAATAGGGCAGGTCGGCAAAGGTGAGCGGTCGAAGTTCCTGTTTCCCAAGGTCGGGGGCTACATGCTGCGGAAATTGGGGTCCTCTCACGTCTCGGTGTAGGAGTATCGCGGGCCGGCCGCTTACTCCCAAAGTGGTAGCGGTACATTCCCGACGAGCTGTACCGGCCGAACTGCTCCAACTCCAGCTAGCCAACGCTTCCGCACGCATGGCAAGCTCGGCGCCTCCCGTCAGAGACCGACTCTTTCCGGGCAGGTGCGAGCTCGGTTTCGCGGCGCCCTCGCCCGGGTTCACCGCAGCCGAAGGGTCAGGTCACGGGCTTGAAGTAGTGCGCCCCCATGTACGTGCTCACCTGCCTGCCGATCTGGGCCCCCTGCACATCAGCCGAGCGGGTGTGAATGCCACCCCATACCCGGGCCTCGATGACCTCGGCGAGTGCCTGCGAGAAGCTGTGGAAATATCGGGTGGCTCCCGCATCGGGGCTGAACGCGCTGAAGGACAGGTCGTCCCGGCCGAAGAAGTGCGCCAGTGCCGACATGCTCGCCCCGGTGGAACAGGTGTGGCCGGAGGTGAAGTCGGGATGCGGCGGCGTGACGAGCAGGGGCTCCCAGTTGGGATCGGGCGTCGTGTCCGGATTGCCGTCGGTGCCGGCCTCCCGGATCGCGGTGACCGGCCGCCAGAAGTGCCAGGCCGCCTTCTCGCTGTTGCAGGCGATCGTGGCATCGGCCTTGGACAGATTCACCATCGCGTACATCCGCGCCGTCTGGAGTATGCTGAGCCGCTGCGTCGTCGCGAGCTGGCGCTTGATCTCCCAGTCGCCCCCGTTTCGGTCTTGCCACCAGATCGCGGACTGCGTCTGGTCCTTGGTCCTGACCGTGCTGGTCTTCGAGCCGATCACCTGGACCTCGTTGATGTCCTCGGCATAGCGCTTGCTGGTGAGCGCCGGCGGGCCGGAGGTGCGGAACATGGACCCGCTGGGGATGAGGAACGGCCTGAGGTGAGCTATCCAGGCGCCGCTCGAGGCGAAGGTGGGAGGAGTCGGCCGCCATTGACCAGGCTCGGTGCCCACGATCCAGGTCTGGTCGCCGCTGGCCCCGTCGTTCTTCCGCGCCACGATCATGGCCGAGGCGGCCCGACTGCCGACCGTGATGCCACGCTGCTTAAGTGCGCCGGCCGGAATCCTGGCCAGCGCCTCGTCGTACTGCGTCGTCAGCCTCTCCTGCTGCTCGGGGAACAGCGCGCTCAGCACCCGGTAGGCGGCGCTTGCGACGGCTGCGTCCATGGACGCGGCCCCCTTGACGCGAGGTGCGGTCAGATACGGCTGGTACGGAGTGCCCGCGATCGCGTTCACCGCGTCGTAGATGGCCCCGTGCACCATGGCAGCGCTCCGGGACTGCTCCGGCGGCTGCTGCTGGGCGACGTCCCACATGGCGGTCTGGGCGTTCCTGTCCCAGACGACGACCGCGTTGGCCCGCGGCGCCCCGTCCGATGCGTACGCAACTGACGAACCTAAGCAGATCGGCGACCCGGCGACGATTCCCGCGACGGCCACTCTGACGGCTTTCCGACGTAAGCAGGCGGTCAACTCTGCATGACTTGAGTGAGACATGCGAGCAAAGTACTATGCCCGTCTCACCCGTCACAGCAGCCCAACGACCGAATAGCCGATAGTGAGCGGGCCCAAAGCGCTGCGTTCTCGCCAGCGCAAGCCAAGCCGGTCGGTGTCTCCGCCCGCAGGGCGACGGCGGTGTCCGGTATGGGTTCGCCGACCCCACGAGTCCAGGTGCCGCGCCATGCCGCAGACGGAGGCCTCTCCCGGTGGGGTCAGCGCACCGCTTTCGAGCAGGGCGGCCGTGACTAGGCGCGAGTAGTGAACCGCGCCGGGTCTGTGGTCTCCACCGAAGCCGGGGTATTCACCTCAGAGGCCTGGCGATACCCGAGCACATAGCCGAGCCACCTGTCGCGAGGCCAGTCCATACATGTGACCAGCCACGTCATCGTCCTTGCTCATGGCCCGTCCGTTGACCAGGCGATGTTTGCCGCCTGCTGCGACGGAGCGGATGTGGGCTGCCTGCAGGACTTGTCGGGTCCTGTCACTGCTGATCGCGCACTGGCGCCAGTCGGATGGACCGACTAATCCTTCATGGCCTGGAACCGGGCGCGGCATCGGAACTGGCTGGACGGGTTCCGCGGCGTGCCGTCCCGGCACGCAGTTGGTCAATCCGCCGGCTCGCTCCCGGCGAGGCCGCCGAGGTCACGAAGCTGGTCCGGGACATCGCAAGGGGCCGGCGGGACCGACATTCTCATCAACCACGTCTCGCGGTCAGGTCCGCCAAATATGCGTCTTGATCGGACCGAGAATGCGGTTGGTGTGCGCTGCCGGTTGCCTTGGTTACGGAGCACGCCGTTCCCGATACTGAATACGATCTTTCTTTTATTTCTGACTCATGTGATCATCAGTTGGTTTTGCCATCTCTGTTCGAAAGGTTGTGAGTGGACACAAGCCGATCAGCGTCCGGCTTATCCGCCCGGACGCGCCGCCGCGCTGCCCTCGTGGGCGCATTTGTGCTCCCCATCTCGCTGATGGCCGCGCCCGTGAACGCCCAAAACTCAACGCCACCCCCCACTTCTGCGAATCAGCCAACTCACACCAATCCACCAGCAGGCAAGGCCGCGCCTACACACGTGGACAAAGCGCTGGACGCCGCCAAGGAAAAGGCCGCCGAGACCGGCAAGCGTGTGCCCCTGCCGTCCCGTTACACCGAGACGATGAAGGTGTGGGCGAATGCCGACGGCAAGACCCTCCACGCCGAAGTGAGCACCGAGCCGGTGCAGTTGGAAGTGCCCGACAAGGACGGCGGGAAGTCCTGGCATCCGGTCGACACCACGATCGTGGCCAAGGGTGACGGCACGCTTGCAGCCAAGCTGGTCAAGACGCCGCTGACCTTCGGCGGCGAGGGCGCCACCACCCTGGTCACCGCCAAGGACAAGGACGGCACTGTCAGCCTCGGCTGGGATCGCAAGCTGCCCCGGCCGACCGTGGACGGCAACACGATCACCTACCCGGACGCCGTGGCCAAGGGCGCTGACCTGGTGCTCGCCGCCCGCCCGAACGGCTTCACCCAGCAGGTGGTGCTACGCACCCGCCCACGCGGGTCGGTCAAGGTCAACCTGCCCATCACCCTGCCCCAGGGCATGACGTACGGCAGAGCCGCCGATGGCAAGCCGCAGCTCAAGTCGGCGCAAGGCGCCGCCGAGAGCGCCCCCTTGATGACACAGGCGGTCGACGCCAAGGCCGCTGAAGCACCCGACCAGGGCAAGATCGGCAAAGTGGACACCGCGGTGACCACCGACACCTCCGGCAGGTCCGCACTGGTCCTGACCCCTGACGCCGACTTCCTGGCCGATCCGTCGGTCACCTATCCGGTGATCGTGCCGATGAGCAGTGAGTGGATCGGAGCGGGAGACTCCTCCGACACCTTCGTCTCCAGCGTGCAGTACCCCAACTCCGCCACCCTGTTCACCTGGCTGCGGGCAGGAAAGTCGGCCGACGGAGAGCTGTGGCGCACCTACCTGCGCTATGTAATCAACGGCACCGACCTGGACTACGCCACGATCCACGACGCCGATCTGCGATTTTGGAACTACCACGCCAGCGGCTGCGGCACCACCGTGGGCGTGGGCATCGTCGCGCGCCAGCTCACCTCGGACTACCACTACTCCACCTTGACGTGGGCAAACCAGCCCTTCAGCACCGGCACCAACGCCGTGGTCGCCCCCGGCGGCTACAGCAACAGCCTGGCCGGCTGCTCGGGCAGCGGCGAGCTGTACCACTCGATCCAGAACATCGTGCAGGAGTGGGCGAACGGCGCGTCGGATTACGGACTGATGATCCGTGCCGCCACCGAGGGCGCCGCCGGGGCCAACTGGCGCCAATACCGCTCGGACCAGTACACCGGCAGCGACGGGCGCGGCCCCGTCCTGTTCGTCGACTACACGCCCGCGCCCCGCGCCTCGATCGCGTTCTCCACGCTCAACAAGTTCGACACGCTGCCGACCTATGAGGAGGCGGTCGCCCTTCAGGACTATCAGTCCGATGTAAACGAGACCGGGCCGGTCACCCAGGCCTTCACCTCGCTCATTCAGGGCGCTCGCAGCCCGAACGACGTAGTCGAAGCGAGCAAGGTGGGCGCGGACCAGATCGTCGTTCCAGAAGGAAGCAGCCCGGGAGGCGATGAGACCCAACCGCCCAGCGTGATCGGGGTGACCCCGGAGCCCGGAACCGTCGGCGTGCCCGTCGAGGCCACAGTCACAGCCACCTATTCCGAGGTCGTGTCCGGCGCCCAGATCGTGCTGAGGGCACCCGACGGTACGCCGGTCAATGGGGCGACCACGTATGACGGCAACGGCACAACGGTGGCGTTCACCCCTGCGCAGCCGCTGACCCCAGGAACCACGTACTCGGCGACGGCGTCGGACGCGCAGGACCTCTACGACAACGTGGCCGACGACTACACCTGGTTCTTCACCACGGCAGGGACGGACACGACGCCGCCCGTGATCATCGCCAAGAACCCGAACGCGGACGCGACCGACGCCCCGGTCGGCACGACGGTCTCCGCGACGTTCAGCGAGCCGGTGACCGATGCTCAGATCGTTGTCGAAGACGCGGATGGCACGGCCGTAGCTGGAACCGTCACGGCGACCGGGACGGTCGCCACGTTCACCCCGGCCGAGCGGCTGGCCGTGAACACGGCCCATCATGTGGAAGTGAACGGCGCCAAGGACGGCGCCGGGAACGTGATGTCGCCGGTGACGTGGACGTTCACCACTACAGCAGAGACCGACCCCGGCGACACCACATCACCGGCTGTGGTCAGCGCAACCCCGTCCTCGGGAGCCACCGATGTGGCCGTCGACACCACGGTCGCCGTGACCTTCAGCGAGCCGGTGCACTCCGCGGTGCTCCGGCTCCAGAATGTTGCAGGGGTCACAATCGCGGGCACGACCACCATGGACGCGGCGGCGACCACGCTCACCTTCACTCCGGTGCAGCCGCTCGCCGCCGGCGTCATCCACACTGTGGAGATCAGCGGCGCCAGCGACGCGGCCGGCAATGTCATGCCCCCGTCGGCCTGGACGTTCACCACGGCCGCGCCGCCTCCGGCGCAGCCGATCAATCCCAATCCATTCTTCGAGTCGACCATCGAGCCATGGACATCCTTCTACGACGTGGACGTGCTGTCACGCTCGACCACCCGGGCCCATCAGGGCGTGGCGTCCGCCAAGTTCGTGCCTGAGGTAGACACGTGGGGTTACGCGATCGAGGAGTTCCCGCTCTCCGGCGGGGGCGGGAACTATCGGCTGTCCGGCTGGTTCTACCTCCCGGAACCCGACCCGTTCGAGGTCGGATTCGACTACGGCGTGGAATGGTATGACGCCGACTGGGAGTTGCTCTCCACCGACAACCTCGCCGGTACGCCGACCGTCGGGCAGTGGCAACACGTGTCCGGGATCGTCACCGCTCCCGCCGGAACCGCGTACGCGATCATCAACGTGGGCGTCGGCACCACGATCTTCATGGACGAGCTCACGCTGACCCTGGAGACCGGGCAAGCGGCGGCGGGGACCGCCAAGCAGCCTGCGCCTCAGCACGCCCGCCGCGGAGACGTGGTCTCGCTGCACGACCGCGGCCAGGCAGGGGCGGCGCCCAAGGAACGTGCGCCTTCGACCCGGGCTTCGGTACAGGCATCGAACGGCGTGCTGGACTACGAACACGCCTCACTCGAAGAGTGCATCACAGCCCACAACGCCACCGGCCAGCAGCCCGGTGACGGGAAACCGGCCAGCGCCAGCCTGCTCGTCCGGCCGTACAGCATGTGCTGGAGCAGTTGGTACTACGTGATGGACTGGATTTGGGCCGCTTCCAGGGGCGGTTGGGTGCGGAAAGCGCTCAAGAACGGGGCCAAGTCGGACGCTCTGGAATTCCGCGCCACTTGGGTGATCAACACATATCTCGGCACGGCTGACGGTGAACACGTGGTGGGAGGTGGTGGTTACCGGCCCCAGGAGATCTCGGTGTGGACCCGCATCGGCGAGATCACCGCCTATGACGGAAACTGGGCCACCAACGAGGAGAACCAGCGGATCCTGGAACTCGAGGTCACGCCGAGCGGTGAGGCGGGCTCCACGTGCGCTCCCACCGCCGGGACCGACGTGGACCGCGACGACACCATCGCCGAATGGAAGGCGGACGGCGACGACTACTTCCGCTACGTCATGGGTGACACCGACAACGACCGGATCGACGTCTGCACGTTCCGCCCGATCCTCCGAGACGTTCACCAGGAATGGGCCCTCAAGCCCCTAAGGCTCTGGAACCAGATCGCCTACGACAACAGTTCGGGCCAGGTGAAGGGCAAGTGGATCGGCGGCGGCGATCCGTCCGACAATGACCCGCAGGAACTGCCTTACATCCCGCACGTACGCTGCGACTGGATACACCTGGGCGAGTCACAGACGGTTGAGACGGCGAGGGCCATGGCCGTTCCAAACGAGCCCACCGGATACAAGGGCGGCTGCATCCATCCGTTGGTGAAACGAATCTTCTCCATGAAGGAATCCCGGGACACCAGCTTCACTGCGGTCATCACTCATATCAAGGAAGCACGGAACCAAGCGACGAATAAGGGGACATTCCCGCCGCTGCGTGCCGGAGAGAACTACGGCGATCCGCTGAACCCTCCGCTCAAGGGGCCGTTCCAAAATGAGAAAGCAAAGGTGATGCGAGGAGACTGGCTGGCTTCCCGCGATACGACGGAGGGCAAATCCTTCATCAAGGCGACCGATGAGCAGGACAAGAACAACCGTAAGGTGTTCAGTCTGAATCCGAAGGACTATCCACCCAGCGGCCTGTTCCAGGTAGAAGGCAAGTGGTACACCAACAGCTGGTGCAAGTACTACTGGGAGGCGGTCTACAGTGCGGCCCCCAAACCCACATCGAAAACTGTCAACTGTGATGAGTTCCCCTGGGCCTCAACAACGCAGGGGGCCGCGACCGCGAATGGACATTTCTCCATCAAGGCCATCTCCGCGGCCGAGAACCAGTCCCACGGTGGCAAACTCGTGGCGTGGTATAATAGCCGGCGAGTGCTAGCCGGCGACAGCTTCTGGTACGAGATCATTCCGTAGCGATATAGTCGATTCGTGGCCGTCGGCTTCGTCCGGCGGCCACTTCGGCCATCCGATCCCCGAAATCGGAGCATCGTGACAAATCGCAACAAATTAGATCAATGGTCGTATTTCGAGGAGCGAGGCCTGGCGGCCAGGTTCGAGTGCTCGTGGGCCGAGGCACCCGACTACCGCGCGGTGGCCACCACGCTGCGAGCGGAGGAGGAGACACTCGCCTGTGACCTGAACCAGGCGCGGCGCTGGTATCGCGACTACGCAGAAGAACTCCTCGTGTGGGTGGCAGAGCAGAGCCCCGGCTGGGTCACGATGTTCACTGTGTCCGGATTGTTCCCGTGGCGGGCCCTTGAGTCGCTCCCGCAGCCCGGCGGCCGGGCCTACCACCTGTCCTACTATGCGGGCGAGATCAGCGAACCGGTCTACGTCAACGGGGGCGAGTGGGAAGACCTCCCCGCAGCGCACTGGGACCGCCCCAGGCAGGAGGGAGCAGGCCTCGTCGGCTCCTCCGACATCGCCCAGGAGATGAACTTTTACCTTGCCGCGCTCGCGTACACGACCGGCAGATTCATCGACGACACCTGGTTCACCAGGCCAGGACTGCTCTGCCGCATCCCGGACGGGGCATGGCCCCGTGAATGACCAGTGGGATTTCCTGCTTGTCGCGGGATTGGGTCGCGGATTCACCGGTACCTGGGTCGAATCGGGAGAAGCCGATGCCGTGGCCGCCCTGCTCGGCGCCGATCCCTCCAGTCGCCAGGAGTGCGACCTTGGGAGCGCCATGGCACACTACCGGCCGATGAGCTTCACCGAACGCATCTGGGCCGGCCCCCACGCCGACGGCTGGACACATGTCCTCACCATCAGCGGTCCACCCCCGGTGATCAACGGCCTGACGGAAGCGGGCCTGCGTTTTCTCCAGATCCACACCATGGATGCCCAGGTCCACGACCTCCTCTACGGCGACGGCGTTGCTACCGCCTGGGCAACCCAGCGCTGGTACGGAGAGGTCATTGCCGACCCCGGCTCCATGCTCGAGCCCTACCTCCGGGAAGTCGGTCGGCCAGCGATGCCGGGGGCCGTGCACTCCGGATCCTCGATCACCGAACCCGAGGACCACGGACGGATCTGCCTGGAAACCTTTCTTTTTCTCGCCGGGCGCATGAGCGGCCGATTTATCGACCGTGGATGGCTGAATGAGAAAAGGCACCTCTATACCGTTACGCCCGTCGCTGGAACGTGACGGAGCCGATCGTGATGGTGCCGTCGCCGTCGTACCAGAAGCCCGCGAGCCGTCTATGAGAACGGGTCCAAGTACGGACGATTTTAAACTCGGTCGTAGATACGACGCGGCCATGGCTGCCGAAGCGCTGCTTCCTGCTCCAGCGTGCTGAAGAGCACCCGTCTTTCAGGACGGAAGAGAGAGTTCGGCAGCAGCGAGGGTGGATTGTCGCGGCGAACGCCGGCGGGCATTCCGTTCGCCACCGGCACGAGGCACCGGTCATCGTGGAAGGCCAGGCGTCCGCGGCCAGCAGCATCACCGTTTCGGCCTCGCACGGCCATACCTCACCGGTCTGCGGATGCTGTGGTATCAGGGACGATGTCGGTGATGGCGGCGGGCAGGCCGGGCCCGGCCAGGACGAGGTGTCGTTCCGGTGGCCCTGCAGGGAGCAGGCTGTCGAGCGCCCGCGAAACGCCTCTGCATCAGGCCCGTCAGGGACGCCCACTCAGTTACCGCCCGAAACCAGATGTGCCAGTGTCACGGCGGCCGAGGCCTTCCACTGTGGGCTCCAGTAACTACGCGGATCGACGGGCGGCGTATTCGGTAGTTGCTCCCAGTCCATCCCCCACTGGACGGGGTTGGCGACGGCGACGGGGCGTACGACGTCTGGTTCCAGCCACACCGCCTGCCAGAACCCGCAGTCGGCCGACGCAGGTCGCCACCGGTCGGCCGCATTCCGTGCACGTGAGGTGGGGGGCCGTACTGGCCGTCCCAGCCGCAACAGCAGCCGCCTTAGCTTCGCTTTTTACTCGCCTGGTGTTGTGTCCAGGCGTTCCTCCGACTCCGCGAGAAGCTCTTGCCTGCTGCATAACTCGCCGAGCTTGCCCGTCGGAGCCGGCAATACCGGCACGGGCGCGGTGGTGGTGACGGAAGGAACACGGGCATTGCGTTCGCGTGGCGTTCGCCGAAGCTGCAACACTGGGACAACCGCCGCAGCCACTCCCGCTATCGTGCCCTCCAGGGCCACGGGATCCATTACCACACTGTACGAACCTACGAGGCGGAGTGTCCTGAAGAGTGTCAAGATCGCTTAGCGACGCTGACGGGGTGCAGGCGCCACTGCTGACGCCGGGCGTGCGCGTCAAGTCGGAGTTGCGCACGTGTTTGGCGTGATCAACGGCTGTAGCTGTCCGATGTCTTGGCGGTTGTAGCCGGTTACTGGACGCCCGGATATCTCAACATTAGGGTCTGACCTGGGGATACGTTCGCAAGATCATCCCGCACATGTCCCCTGATCATGGTCTTACGGCTGCATGCCGGCACCGTTGGCTGCCTACCAAGGTCACAAAACAAAAGACTTGCGGCTGTGAAACCGCAGGTCAGGGGCCTGAAATGCCGATCTAGGTGAGTGCCCCCGGCAGGATTCGAACCTGCGGCACCCGCTTTAGGGCGTGTATTGGGTTGTGATCAAGGGGTGGGTCGTGTGAGGTCTTTGATCCAAATCATCGCGCCACGAAGGTGGAGGCCGGCGATGTAGCTCTCAGGGGTCTTGTCGTAGCGGGTGGCGATGCC
>NZ_JBGNUV010000034.1:0-28915 GCF_041950525.1 Nonomuraea sp. GTA35
CGCCACCCGCTACGACAAGACCCCTGAGAGCTACATCGCCGGCCTCCACCTTCGTGGCGCGATGATTTGGATCAAAGACCTCACACGACCCACCCCTTGATCACAACCCAATACACGCCCTAGGCGGCCACAATAGGGCATCGCCTGGGGTTTGAGTCGTGGGTGGAACGTGACCACCTGGTGACGCTCGATTTCGATCCGGCGGTTCGCGTGGAGTGAAGGTCTTCGCAGTAACACGGGCTGAACAGGACGTCCAAGCTCAGGGCGCTGCCCGTCGCGATGAGGACGCATCACTGGCGGATCCAGACGGCCTTCATCCCGCAGACGATCTCCTCGGTGCGGCGGACGCGAAAGGTGGACACCAGGAGCCTTTCCGGCCCAGCGTCATAGGAGGCGAACCCGAGCGCGTGCCGTCTGAGTTCCTCGAAGTCCAGGTCGGACGCTTCGCCCCAGCCGAGCGCGTGCAGCAGCGCAGACAGATCCCCCTCGACGTGGACCTCTTCCGAATCGTTGAACTTTCGTACGGGTTTCATCTCAGGCAACGCGATGATCACCTCTGCGAGGTCGGCAACCATGTCGAGGAACACGCTGCTCGCGATGCGAGCCTCCGGGTGGAGTTGCCGCTGGTTCAAGACCTCGAGCTCGGCGAAGTCCGTGAGCTCGCCAGCCAAGCCCGGATCGTTCACATGGATCACCCCGCCCCAGCAGCCCACCACGACCAGGTCGAGGTCGGCGGGCTCGTACGGCATCAGCGTGCAGTCGCTCAGCGGCCGCGGCTCCAGAACCTCGGCGACCTCCATTACCGCGTCCAGCGTCGTAACGATCCGCAGGGCTTGTTCAGGGTCGTGGGCTGCGGTCCCCGCGATCACCGCCGCGAGATCGGCATCCGGGGCGACGATCGTGAGTTCGGTCCGGCTGTCGCGGACTCCGATCACGCCGTCGGAGTCCGACAACTGGTCGTACTCGTCATGGTCGAGAGCGGAATCGATCATCATTCGACCCTAGCCGAGCAGCGTCAGACATGGCAGCCGCTGTCTGGAAAATAGGTCCCGCCATGATCAATGGCCAGAATGGGTGTCACCTGCCACGTAGCCTGGGAACTCTCTCACAAACGCTCGCAGGGCCTGGGCATCATGACGTTCTTCCTGCTCGCACGGCAGCTCGCGGCGCGGCTGGACGGCCGCGTCGTCGTCGCCGCAGGCGTGATGCTGACCATGGCCGGGATCACGCCGTTCGCCCTCGCCGACGCGCACGGCGGCACGATCCTGCTGCTGACCGGGTAGTTCCTGCAAGGCCTCGGCTTCGGCGCCACGACCTTCCCGCTGATGATCCTCGCCCTGTCCGGCCTGACCCACGACGAGGCCCCGCGCGGCAGCGCCGCCTTCAACGTCGTCCAGCGCATCGGCGTGATCGCGTTCAACCCGGTAAGGGATCTTGATGGGTCCATGGCGGGCACGAAGCCTGCGACCGCCTGCGGCAGAGCGCCGGCGAGGTGATCCGGCCCGCATACCGCTCATCGGCCGCTTTCGGTTCCGAGCCCGCTCGAGGTCGAGGTCGACCTGCATCAGCCGCGCTCGGCGGACCCCGCCGTCCTCATGCCCGGCGTCACCAGGAACGGCCGCACCGTCGTGTTCCACGCCGAGACCATGACCGCCGCCGACGGCATGCTGCAACTCATCGTTGTGCTCACCCAGGCCGGATCGTTAGCACGACGATCACAGCGTCAGCCCCAGCTCGAGCAACTGCGCGGGCCGCAACGGCCGCCATCCGCTGGTGTCGAGCTTGGCCAGCTCCGCCTCCACGTGGTTGATGACGCCGAAGAAGTTGACGTTCTTGCTGTGCGCCGGGGAGAGATGTGGGTCAGCAGCTCATCGGGCACCTCCGGGCCCGTAGCGCGCAGCTTGCCGCACGCAAGCCCGAACACCACGAAGCCCTCGTCTTCGACGTCGCGCACGGAAAGGCCGCGTACGAAGAGGCGATCACCAGCATCTCCAGGGCGTTGGTTGGTGCGGGTGACCCGGTGCCGAACAGGCGAGAGGTGAACGCCTCGGTGGTGCCGCGCAGCTTCGGCAGGGTGATGGCGATCGGCCCGCTGGTGGTCTTGACGGTTGTGGGCAGTGGCCGTTGCGGTGACCGGGCCTTACCACGGCCTCCTCATCGTGGTTGCCGCCGGCAACAGATCTGTGCCAGGGTGGCGCGCATCGCGTCGCCATTGGTGGCGTCGATCTCGCCGTCGAGCCGGACCGGCGTCGTGTCGGGCGTGTCGGAGGTGGGTGACGTGCAGATGCCGTCGTCATAGGGCAGCCGGGCGGCGGGTTCTGGCGCATCGGGAACTGGGAGGGCTGATTCGCCATCGTGCCCCCTGGTCACGATGGCCGGGGCTGAACATGCCCGGCGCTGGAGTCGGGGCAGTCGTCTTCGTAGTACCGGAATGAGTTTTCCGGCATAAAATACCGCTTGTAGGAGAGGGCCTGCAGGGTGTGGATGAGCCTGCTGAACGGCGGCCGGCCTGGACGTTCCTGACCAACCACGCCCGCGTGTTGCTGATCATCGCCCGTGATCACGAGGTGCGGAGCCGGGACATCGCCGCCGTGATCGGCATCACCGAGCGAAGTGCCCAGGGCATCGTGGCCGGCCTGTTGAGGGCCGGCTATGTGGAGCGTGTGCGGGAGGGCCGCCACAACCGCTATGCGATCGTTCCGGGCCACTATCTGCGGCATCCCAGCCAGCGTGCGTCCTTGTGCAGAGGCTTGGCGGCGGGTCGGGAAGCGCCGCCGGCCAGGGCGGAGCGCGGGATTTCGGGCGTCTGCCGGGCCGTCGGATGCCGCCCGGGGTAGGGTGTCCTCCTCGTGTGGACCGCGTTGATCGGCTTGATGAGGTCCGGGCAGGTGTGTCACGTTGCTGAGGACACCGGTGTGCGAGGACGCCGGAGGAAGGTGGCGATCGAGGGGGGTTTCGGTGTCCGCGTTCCACGTGAACATCGCTGAGGCGTCTGAACGTGGCGGCCGGGCTGCCGTGTCCATGGGTATAGCACGTCAGCGGGTGTGGTCGGCCGGCGCCACCACGCGATGGTCAGGAGCACTCCGGCCGTTGCGGTGGCCGGCACCAGCGCGATGCTAGTGTCCCGGGCGGGTCCTGGTCGGGGTCGGCGATTCCGGCGTACAGGCCGGCACCGAGTAGGGGAAGCAGGTGCCGAAGCCGGGGGCGGCGATGATCTGGGCGCTGAACAGCATCACGAACATGGCGGCCAGGTAGCCGCGGCCGATGCTGGCGGCCAGCGCGAGCGGGGTGGTGGGCAGGGTGGTCAGGGTGGCGGCGATGGGCTGACGCGGTGGACGCCGCTCATGAGATATGTCGGCCGTAGGCTGCTGCGTCCTTTGCTGCTCTACCTGTCTGTCGTCCGGCGAAAGTAGATCTGCCGCCAGTGGTTGGCTGAGTGGACGATGTCGTGGTTGACGTGTTCGAGGAACTGGCTCACGTCCTGCAGGCGGGCGCCGCCGGGCGTGGTGGCGCCAAGAGCCTTGGCACCCTGCTCGGCGATGGCGGCCAGTTCGGCGTTCACGCGGGCGCTGGCCAGCAGCGCCTGGTACCAGACGTCTTCGTCGATGACGTAGCGGTCACGCCGTCGTCGAGGGTCGCGTTCGCGCCGGATCAGTTCCTGCTTCTCGAGGTAGCCGACGGCCTTGGAGATCGAGGCTGGACTGACTTGCAACTGCTGGACCAGCTCGGCTGAGGTGAGGCTGCCGGTGTCGGTGGCGTACAGACAGGCCAGCACTCTGCTCATCATCGGCGGGAGCCCGGTCGCGCCCAGCAGGGCGGCGAAGCGCTCGCGGAATTCTTGCATGGCTTCGACGGCTCGTCCGTACGTGGCCGGGGCCGGTGGCGCCGGGGACGGTGTCGACGGGGCCGATGTACGCCGGGCCCGCCGCTTGGTGGCCTGATGGGCCTGGTCTGCCCGGTAGCCGGCGGGCCCACCGTTGCGAATGATCTCGCGAGTGACGGTCGATACCGGGCGTTGCAGTTCCCTGGCGATCATGGAGTAGGTGAGTCCTGCGGCCAAGCCGGCGGCAATGTCCCGGCGGTCCTGGTGGGTCAGCCTGTCTCCCGGCATACCTGTGGCTCCCTTCGCTGCCGCGGGTGTCGCTGCACAGTATGCATTAACCCGAACTCATTGCAAAATTCGCCACTCTTTTGCATTAACCGCTACTTCGTTGCAAAATATAATACGGTTCTACCTGGTATTTACTCCAGAATCACAAGCTATCAGATTGAGTGAATCGCGAATGCAATGTAGCTTTCCCTCATCCTGAAAGGGCGAGACTCACGTGCTCGCATGTACATGGAGTTGAGATGACCATCTTTGGTCCCACGACGTTCCGCTCGCGCACGACCCGAGCGAGCGTCGGCCTGCTCGTTGCCGTCGCGAGTGCGTGCGCTGCCATGGCCGCACCCGCAGCCGCAGCCAGCTCAGGCCACACCCCCGACCGCCCCAGAGTTCAGCAGGCGCTCGAGCGGGCCGTTACCAAAACCGGCCTTCCCGGCATCCTCGCGAAGGTCCGCGATGGCGACGACCAGTGGTTCGGCACGGCGGGGGTGGCAGATACCCGAACCGGCCGCAAGCGCCTGCCGCAGGAGCGGTTCCGCATCGGCAGCATCACCAAAACCTTCACCGCCACCGTCGTGCTGCAGCTGGAGGCCGAAGGCAAGCTCAGCCTGGACGACACGGTGGAGAAGTGGCTGCCCGGCTTGGTGCGTGGCAACGGCCACGACGGCCGCCGCATCACCATCAGACAGCTGCTCAACATGACCAGCGGCGTCTTCAACTATCTCAACGACGAGAAGATGGTTGCCCGCCTCGCCGGCCCGGCCTTCCTTAAACACCGCTATGACAGCTACCGGCCCCAGCAACTGGTGATGAGCGCCATGTCCAACGCGCCCGACTTCAAGCCAGGCCAGGGCTGGACGTACAGCAACACCGGCTTCGTCCTCGCCGCCATGATCGTCGAGAAGGCGACCGGCAAGACTTTCGCCAAGCAGGTCTCACAGCGGATCATCCGCCCACTCCGTCTGACCGGCACATACGTACCCGGAGGCGAGGAGGTGCGGATCCGCGGCCCCCACGCCCGGCACTACTCCACGCTGTTCTCCCAGGACCCGAAGCCCACGATCTACGACGTGACCGAGCTGAACCCCTCCGCCGGCGGGGCGGCCGGCGACATGGTCTCCACCGCCGCAGACCTCGACCGCTTCTTCACGGCGCTACTCAAGGGCCGACTCCTGCCGCAGGCTCAGCAGCGCCAGATGTTCACCACCAACCCGGTCCCCGAGGGGAAGTGGACACCCAACACCACCTACGGCCTCGGCATGTCGTCGGTGAAACTGTCGTGCGGCACGACGGTCTGGGGCATGGGAGGCGCACTCCACGGTTCGTGGTCATACGCGTACGGCACCCGCGACGCCACACGCATGCTTGTCCAGAACGTCAACGGCGACTGGAACAACCCCATCGCCGTCTTCACCGACGTCCTCGAAGCCGAATTCTGCGCCACCGGATCCTCCTGAACAGTTCTGTCGTTGGAAAACGCTGCTTCTCAGACCCGTGTACAGACTGATCCCTGTGCTTTCTGCGTGGGGCCGATATCGGGCGAAACTGTGACGTAGGGCGAATCATCTGCTACACAAAGTGACCTTCCGGTAGTGGCGGTGGTTAGCGAATCTCGTCACCAACCGGAAGGTCTGCCGCCGTTGTACGCCGCCGCTCCCATCGCTGTCTCCTGTATCGAAGGAGCTGGCTACTCATGTGCGGCCTGCCGGTACGGCCGCGGAGCCGATCACCCGATCCGGGCGCCCCGCTACACCACCGACATGAGTGACGAGGAATGGCAGGGGCTGCGTAGACGGGGCAGTGGTGGCAGCTGGGTTCATCAACGAGCGGGCACCGCAGGCGACGTCCCCAATCCACCGCCCCAACCAAGTGGGCCTGGCTGATGCCCTCCGCAAGCCCCCACCACGAAACCGCCTCGGCGGCGACGCCCGGGCCCCGTACGTCAGCGGTGGCGTCAGGACGACGACAGCCCGATACCAGTGCGGACAGCGATGGTGGATGCCTGAACGATTCGATGGATTACGGCCTCGGGGCCGCGAAGACATCGCCCGGGGTCGCCATGATCACGCTCAAGCACACCCCTCGTGATCGGCGAGACACGCCTCGGGCCGGAGGAGACAGAGGGGATGTGGCGCTCCGCCCACGCCGGGCAGCGCGACACTTGGAGCTACGCCAGCCTGGCCGAGCTGCTTCTGGCCCAGGGCCGCCTGTTCACTCCGGCGGTGCGGCCGGCCCGGTTCGCTGCCGGCCCGCCGGGCACGTGCTTCGCCACCGCCAGCCGCATGGCCGACGAGCACGCCGACCTGCTGTACGTCGAAGGCATGGTGGTGGCCGACGGCGTGCCGTTCGCCTTCGACCACGCCTGGTGCGTCAGCGCGGCGAGCGATCGCGTCATCGACTCCATCCTGCCCGACGGGGCCGGCCTGGCCTACCTCGGGATCGCCCTCACCGACGACTACCGGCGCGAACAGCAGGCGCTGCGCGGAGTGGACGCCGTCATCACCGACGGCGGCATCAATCTCGCCGACAACGCCGATTCGCTACGCGGCGGGCTGCCCGGCCACGCCTGACCCGGCACCCGCACCGTTCGCCCAGGTCACTGATAGCGCGTTCTCGTTGCGGGCGCTCTCGCGTACATTTCCGGTCCATCACGGCGGCACGTCCACACGCTGAAGGAACGCCGCTTGTCGCCACCGCCGCCCGCACTGGCTCAGAACCGGTAGCGGAGAATGCGTGCCCCTTGCCGGGACAAGGCCGTGCTGCGGGCGGTGAGACGGGTCAGCGCGCGCAGGGGTTGCGGGAACAGGGCTGTTTCCGGAGCGCGGGTGAGGATCTGCTCCTCGATCAGTTCGAGGCCGGCGTCCCAGGACTCAGGTTCGTGTGGGTCGTCGAAGCCCTGGGCGGCTTTGATGCCGAGTGCCTTGATGGTCGGGTGGTACTTCATGGCCCAGGCGGCGAAGCGGGTGTAGCCGTTGAGCGCGAGTTCGCCCGAAGGGAAATGGCCGGTCAGCGCGCGGGTCATCGTCTGGAAGGAGTCGCCGGGCATGAAGGGGAGCAGCCCTTCGGCGACGATCATCGCCGGCCGGTCACCGGGGATGGCGGAGAGCCAGTCGGAGCCCGTGAGGTCGGCTCCGACCAGGTGGGAGCGGCCGGGCAGGCATTCGGATCGCAGGTCCACCACTTCCGGGAAGTCGATGTCGTACCAGTCGACGCCGGGCGGGGGATCACAGCGGAACATCCTGGTGTCCAGGCCGCAGCCCAGGTCGACCACGCATCCGGGATGAGCGGCGACGTAGGCGCGGACGACGCCGTCGAGCTTCTTGGCGCGCAGTGCCGTGGTGAGGACGAGGTTGGGCTTGACCTTCAGCTTGCCGAAGTCGTAATCGATTCTGCGGGCCAGTTCGGCGGAGAGCGTGTCGCCGAGGATGGGGCTGGGCCTGCGAGTGCCGAAAATTACGTCCAATAGTCTGACCTGCAAGTCTTCGATTTACAGAGATCGCATTTTGAGCAGGTGCTCAAACGATGTTGAGCAGACGCTCAATTCACTTGAGCGCTTGCTCAAGCTTGTCCGATTACTACCTGTCATCATGCAACGGAACCGCAGGTCAGGAAGGGTGGACGAGTTTGAAACCCCACAGGTCGTCACCGTGAGGTAGGCCAAGCGCAATAACATGATCGACCATCATGCCGTCCGGGGTGGGCGACGGGAGCGCAAGACAACGCATTACCGGCTCTTCACGGTTGAGGGTGTAGTCGTGGTCTGAACCCGCCTGTCTCGAGCAGGCTTCTGGCGATGTAGTTGGTGAGGTTGCGGAACCCGAGTGCTGAGCCGCGGAGGTGTTCGAGGCGTCCGTTGATCGCCTCCGTGGGCCCGTTGCCGGTGCCGGGCCGGTCGAAGTAGGCGAGCACGTCGTCGGCACGCTTCTTCAGTGTCCGACCTAAAGTGACGACCTCGACAAGAGCGGCCGGGACACCCTTGCTGACCGAGTCGATCAGTGCGGTCATCAGGTCCCGGCCACGGCGGCGGTCTTCGTGGCGGTAGGCGGCGATCATCCGCTGGTAGATGCCCCAGGTCGCCTCGACCTCGACATGCTCCTCGACGGCGAACAGCGCCCGCAGCCGGTGGATCTGCTTGTCGGTGAGCAGCCCGGCCCCGGTATGCAGCGTCCGGCGCGCGGAGTAGAGCGGGTCGCCCTTGTGGCCGCGGTGTTCGTGGATGGCCTGCTGGACCCGGCGCCGGCACCGATCGAGCGCGTCGCCGGCCAGCCGGACCACGTGGAAGGGATCCATGACCGCGACCGCGTCGGGGAGCTCCTCGGTGGTGGCGGTCTTGAAGCCGCTGAACCCGTCCATCGCGACGACCTCCACGCCGTCGCGCCAGGCGTCTGTGCGGGCGGCGAGCCAGGTCTTGAACACCTGCTTGGAGCGGCCCTCGACCATGTCGAGCAGCCGTGCCGGGCCGGTGCCGTCGCGGATCGTCGTGAGGTCGATGATGACCGTGACGTACTTGTCGCCGTGACGGGTGTGCCTCCAGACGTGCTCATCTACACCGATGACCAACACGTTGTCGAACCGTGCCGGGTCGTCGATCAGGACCCGCTTGCCCTCGGCGAGGACGGCGTCGTTGGCGGTGTTCCACGCGACCCCGAGCCCTTCGGCGACCCGGGCGACGGTGAGGTGTCCGACCACGATCCCTTCTAGCGCCCACCGCAGCCCGCGGCGCGACAACCTGGCCCGCGGCTCAGCCGCCAGTGAGGTGTCCTGGCGCCACACGTGGCCGCAGCCGCCGCATCGGTACCGGCGGATCGTGACCAGCAGCGTCGTGGGCCGCCAGCCGAGCGGCTCGTGGGCCAGGCGCCGGGTCACGGTGTCCCGCGGGGTCCCTTCACAGCCGCAGCGGTGACACCAACGGTCGGGTTCTACGACCCGGCACGCGAGGACTGCGCGCTCGGGCTCGAGGCGCTGGCCGGTGACGACGAGCCCAAGCTCGTCGAGGCGGCAGAAGGTTGTCAGATCGAGGTGGGCGAACGCATCTATGCGCTCACCGACGGTGGCGTCGGGCACGTGGCGGTTCTTTCAGGATGAGCGTGTAGGAGCCTTTCCCTCTGGAAACCTCGACATCCATCTGGGACCGCCGCGCCAGCTACACCCTCATCTGGCGAAGAGCCGCTCTAGCCGCGACTACACCCCAGTCCCTGGGAGTAGGTCATCTGTCGAGGGATCCGGGATCACGGCCGATGGCGGAAGCTGATGCGCATCAGCCGACTGTCAGCCCAGTCTTCGAGCCGAGTCGGCCGGATGGTGCCGGGGTCGTGGGGCTGATTGAGATCCGCCACGATCTCCGCCAGCACGGCCTGACGTTCAGCTGGGTCGGTGACAGGCGTGGCCCGTGCAGGCAGATCTGCGCGGATCCCGTTCTTGAGGTGGAAGGTGAAGTTGGGATTGGCGAGAAGGTTCGCATGCCAGTCGGTCGCGGCACCGCCGGCGCCGCTACACAGGTAGGTGGTGCCCGCAGCTCGGTAGAAGAAGATCTCGATGCGGCGTGCTCGGCCGGTGCGGCGCCCCAGCGTCGTGATGTCGATGATCCGTTCTCTGGTGCCCGCGGCGGGGGTGATCTCGATGGCTCGTCGGATGTGGTTGGGCAGGTCTGATAAAGACGCGTCCCCTGCGGATTCGTTCGACCCGGTCGTGTCTGGAGTGCTCATGCGGTCTCGGCCTGAAGGGCGGGGCCGAGGAGGAGTCCACCGTCGATGACGTACTCCGACCCCGTGATGAACGACGCGTCCGCTGACGTGAGGAACAGGAGAAGACGGCTGACGTCGGTCGGCTCCCCGAGCCGGGGGATGGCGAACGGCTCGGGTGAGTAGAAGTCGGCGATTGCCGCGACTGCGCCAGCTGCTGGTTCGTGGATGAAGGAGGTCGCGATCACGCCGGGGTGGATGGTGTTCACCCGGATGTGGTCGCGGCCGAGCTCGAGTGCTGCCGTTTGGGTGAGGCCTCGCACGGCCCACTTGCTGGCGACGTACGGCGCGTAGTGAGCCGTGCCGCCCAGGCCCATGGTCGAGGCGATGTTGACGATGGCTCCCCCTGCTGCGCGGCGCAGAGCGGGGGCTGCGACCTTGATGCCGAGGAAGGTCCCTGTGAGGTTGATGTCGAGGATGCGCGACCACGTGGCCTGGTCCGTGTTTTCGATTGTTGCAGGCGGGTTCTGCACGCCCGCGTTGTTGACGAGCACGTTCAGGGCGCCGAAGGCGCTTTCGGCGGCTAGCACAGCGGCGGACCACGAGCTCTCGTCGGTAACGTCAAGGCGGGCGAAGCGAGCGCGGGTCCCGAGCTCGTCGGCGAGAGCGGCGCCGCGTTCCGCGTCGATGTCGCCGATCACCACGTTCGCTCCCTCCGCGTGAAAGGCGCGCACGTGGCTCGAGCCCTGGCCGCCGGTCCCACCGGTCACGAGCACGGTGTGGTTGTCGAAGCGGGGCATCAAATGTTCCTTCGGTACGTGAGTGAATGACCGGGATCACCAGTGATGAACGGCGGCCAGTGGTGAGCCGGGCGACTCACCATCCCCTCGACACTAGGTCGGCGGCAGTGGCGAGTCAAGCCACTCACCTCGTATACTCGGCCCATGAGCAGGGTCGTGACGACGTATCACCAGCGCGTCGCCCAGGAGAAGCGCGCGCTGATCGTGACGGCCGCGACCGCACTGTTTCTCGAGTTGGGCTACGACCGGACGTCGCTGGCGCGCATCGCAGAGTGCTCGGGCGTTTCGCGGGCCACCTTGTTCAAGCAGTTTCCGAGCAAAGCTGCCCTGTTCGACGCCATCGTGACCGAGTCCTGGTCGACCGCTGACGAGGAGGATCCTCCGCCAGCAGGCAACGTCGTTGACGGGCTCAGCATCATCGGTCGCCGTTACGCCGAGCTGCTAGGCCGTGCCCAGATGACCGACCTGTTCAGGATCGTCATCGCCGAGCTGCCGCGGTTCCCTGAGCTGGCCCATGCGCAGTTCTCGCACGGGAAGATGCCCTACTTCGAGTCCGTACGCAGCTACCTCCTGGCTGAGCACGAGGCGGGAACGGTGCGGGTCGAGGACGTGGACCTCGCAGCCACCCAGTTCCTGGGCATGATCTCCAACTACGTCTTCTGGCCGACACTCCTAGTGCCGGGCTGGGAGGTGAGCGCCGAACGCGTCGCTCAGGTAGTCGACGAGGCCGTCCGCACCATCGCCGCCCGGTACGCCGCGACTGGACCAGGGGCCTCCACCAACGACTGAGTCCCGCCGACCGCGACAGAGTCCCGCCGCCACCAAAGGAGCTGATGCCTACGCAATCGAGGCCGTCGGCACCAAGGGCGTTCGCGGGGCATCCCAGGACATCCGGGGCGGACACCGAAGGAGGGAGTCTCGATGTGTTGACCCACCTCGATCAGCCTGGCATCAGC
Source organism: Nonomuraea sp. GTA35 (assembly GCF_041950525.1). Lineage (NCBI taxonomy): Bacteria > Bacillati > Actinomycetota > Actinomycetes > Streptosporangiales > Streptosporangiaceae > Nonomuraea > Nonomuraea sp. GTA35. The sequence continues at coordinate 11,543 of NZ_JBGNUV010000034.1, forward strand.
ACGGCCCAACAAGAGGTCTCAGCAGCGGGCCCAAATGTGCAAGGCTGCGCTCTCGGGGTGGAAACTCCCAACGACAGCAAGAGGGGTGGCCCAAGACCCGCAAGCCCAGGCCCGCAGCTACACCCTCATCTGTGAAGAGCCTTATTACCTTCATGACCTGCACGGCTGAATATTCGGCACCCGCAGGGTTGCCTGGCACGATGCAAAACGGCACTCTGAACTGAAGATCGCCACGATAGACGCAGTCCAGGGAGTCGCCCATGGAAGTCCTGCTGGTCATAGCGATTGTCATTGCGTTCATCTACCTGCTCGGCTCGGACAGGGGCAGCGAGGAGCATCCCGGGTGGCGAGGGATTCCCAAGCCGAGCAACGACGGCTGGAAGGACCGGCCGCCGACGATCGACAGGAAGTCCTGGAAGCAGATGCAGCGAAGGCACGAGCAGATCCAGCGGGAGGTCCGGAAACAGCCCCCGGACTTCGGGGGCGGTGCCGGCGGGGATTTCGGCCGCGGCGGGGGCGGCTTCGGCGGCGACTGAGCCGCACAGCTAACGGTCCGGTGGCGCGCCGCACTGAACCATAAAGGCGAAAGCGGCCACGTTCGGTGGTAGTTCCCTACGTTCGCATGGCAGCACGCGCGCGTACGAGAGACCATCGGGGGGATATCCCCGCACCTCCACCTTCGGTGAAGGAGACTCCGCATGGTCAAAGTGGTCAATTGGATCGTTGACCGCTACCAAGGCCTTCAGGAGTGGGTGCGAAAGCGGTTCGCGGATTTTACGCGAGGCGGCGATCGCCAAGTACTCGGTCCTCGCCGTCTGTGTCGCGGCCGTGGCCCTTCTCGTGATCTCGTTTCTGTGGCTGGCCGTCACGGTGCTAAACGTCCTGGTTCAGGGTGTGGCCACTGGCCTGATTGTCGGCGGGACTTGGACGTTGGAAGGGGTGGCCGACTGGCACCTGGCCGAGGTCGTCACCACGCCAGTTCATGACTACGTCACCGCCTACGCCGCCAGCCCTGCCGAGGGGGGGCGGAGGCGATCTGGTCGGCCTGGGTGCTGACCGGGCCGATCCTGTGGCTGCTCTGCTGGTTGACGGGTTCCTCCTGGAGTGCCCGCCTGGCCTGGGTCTTGTACGGCGCCGGCACCGTCGCGATGGTCTACAGCGCCAGTCCGGCCAATGGGCGCATGCTCGCCGCGGGCACTACTGTCCTGTACTGGGGCGTGCTGTCAGTGTTCGCCTTGCGGGGCATCCGCCGCCGACCCACGGTGCACCTCCACCCGGCTCCGGGTAACAGTTGAACCAGCGACGACTTCGATCTGACCGGGCAGCTAGCGCTGCGGAGATCATTGGGCTGTGCATGGGTTGGAGCACGTGCCGAGCACTGCGACCGTCATCTATAGATGGTGCCGGCGTGGCTGGGGCGCGAGATCCATTCCGGGGAGCCGCGATGTAATGATCGAATAGGGCCGCGGCCGTGCTCGGTGCGTGCTCGTACGCCCCGCCACACGCCGTCAGAACCCGCTTCTAATCCGACGGTCGCAGGTTCGAATCCTGCAGGGCGCGCTTCTCCACCAGCGGAAACCCCAGCCGGGGTCCGCGGTCGGCAGTGGCATGGGGCAAATGTGAGGCAAAGCTGAGTCAGTCGCCCAGTGGCCGCCCCAGCGCGGACGCGGCGTTCAGCACCAGCCGGGCCGTCTCCCGGGCAGCGTGGTGGGCCACCTCCGGCAGCACCGAGACGTAGGTGTCGGCGGTCAGCACGATGCTGGCGTGCCCCAGCATGGCCTGGACGACCTTCAGGTCGGTGTGCGCGGCCAGCGCCAGCGTGGCGGCGCCATGCCGCAGGTCGTGCAGCCGGACCGGCGGCTGTCCGGAGGCGGCCACCAGCCGGCGAAACCGGCCGGTGAGGTAGTCCGGCCGCAGCGGCGCCCCCGTCGCGGTGGTGAACACGTACCCCGAGTTCCGCCAGCGGCTGCCCGCTGCCGCGCTCAGTTCCTGTTGCCGCTCGCGGTGCCGGGTCAGCACCCGTACGGTCTGCGTGTCTAGGGCCACCACCCGGCAACTGGCGGCGCTCTTCGGCGGGCCGACCACGACCTGACCGTCGGCGTGCACCCGCTGCTGCGCCACGGTCAGCTCCGCGGCCTGCAGGTCGACGTCCGTCCAGCGTAGCCCGGCCAGCTCACCGCGGCGCAACCCGCGCAGCGCAGCCAGCCACCACGCGGCATACAGGCGGTCCTGCGCGATGCCGACCAGGAAGGCCGCGAGCTGTTGTTCCGTCCAGACCGCCACCGCCGGACGTTCTCCCGCTTGCCGCCACCGGGCCGTCCGCCCGGCGGTCCAGACGACCGGATGCGGTCGGCGGGGATGGGGGAGTTCGGCTCCGTTGGCCGGGTTGAGGGGGATCAGCCGGCCGCGGACCGCCGCGTTCAGCGCGGTCCGTAAGGTGGCGTGGATCCGCACCACGGTCGCCGGTGACAACCGGCGACCGGTCGGCGAGGGACGGGACGCCAGCGTCGCGAGCAGCCCGTTGACGTCGCGGGAGGTGAGCTGGTGGAGCAGGATCCGTCCCAGCTGTGGGATGAGATAGAGGCGGATGTGTGTGGCGTAGCCCTGCCGGGTCGACGGACGAAGGGCGTCCTTGGTGGCCAGCCAGCGTGCCAGCCACTGCCCGAGCGTGCATCCGGCCCCCGCGCCGTCGTGGTCGGCAGCGGCCAAGGCACGGCCGACGGCTTGCGCTTCCTCGGGGTCGGCGTAACCACCCTGGCGGACGCGCTGCCGCTGCCCGTCCAGGCCACGTACCTGTACCGAGAAATACCAGCTGCCGTGATCGTCATCCACCGGCAGACGCGGACACGTCCCCCCTCGCTGACGTCCTGTTACCGGATCCACGCAGCCGCACCGCCTGCTGATCTGCACACGAGTCTTTGCCATCTGTCCCACCTCCACCCTTCACGGTGTGCGACGACGGACACGTCAGCCAGGGCTCGCACTCGATCAGGGGTGACCCCAGGTCAAGTGTCCGGAGAGTGGGGCAAGTTCACGCGCTGGCCGGCCCGCCCGGATGGGCAAGGCCAACACCTTGCGACGGTTGCAGACGCAGTCCTGATCGCGCAGGGAAGCCTCAGCTCACGGTGCGAAACCGGGTTTCGAGCGGGACACCATTCGATAGGACGTAACCAACCGGTCTTCGCTCGTAACGGGGATCCCTTGTCATCCGCCGCTGGACTTCACCGGGGCTGCTCAATCATGAGGGAGGCTGCTTGTCAAACGAGGGACAGCGCACGCTGGGCGGTGTGCTGGTAGCGCTCGTCGGCCCAGACGGCGTGTTCTGTCACCCGGGCATGGCCGTGTGCGATGGCTTCCAGCGCCGGTGCGGCTGCGGAGGCCACTTGGCCCATCATGCCCAGTGCCTGCACGGCGAGCAGTTCTGAGGCGGGCCGCCGCCATCCCCAATCGAACAGTGGCCTGGCCGTGATGGCGTCGAGCAGCGGTGTGACGAGTCCTTCGCCGTCGCCCGTGATCGCCCACAGCGCCCGCGCGATCGCCACCCGGTCGTACAGATGGCCGTGCTCAGGGTCATGGAGGTACTGGCGCAGGACTGGGACGGCGGCTGCGGCGGCGGGGCCGAGTTGTTCGAGCATCGGCGCGGTGTCGCGGGCGGCATGGCCGCCGTGGCGGGCGAGGTGCTCGGTGAGCAGCGCCGCGGCCTGCCCCGGCTCGCCGGTGATCCGCCACAGCGCCCAGGCGGCCTCGGGCCGGTCACCCTCATCGTCGAGCAGGGCCCGTACCTGCGGTTCGACGTCGATGGCGGCCGGGCCGATCGCTCCGAACAGTGGCAGCGCGACGGACAGGTACGCCTGGGACACGTGCGCAGCGACCGCAGGTGCCAGAGGTGCCGCCGACGGTCCCCATGAGGCCAGGGCGCTCAGGCAGTCGGGACCGGCGAATGGAGAGGAGCAGAGGTAGGTCCGCAGGGCGGGTATCAGCGTGTCCGAGTACGCCGCCATGGCCGGCAGTATGTCGCGGAGGGGGAGATGCTTCGCGTGGCCGTACTCGTCGAGGAAGGCGGCCACGAGCCAGGGAACGCAGCGGTCGTCACCGAGCCGGGCCAGCCCTTCCACGGCGGGACCGGCCACGTCCGGCCACGGTTCGGCGGGGTCTCCGGTCAGCAACCCGGCCAGTAGGTCGGCGTGGCCGGCGGCTGCCTGCCCGGAGTGGGCGATCAGTTCGACCGCGTTCACTAGCGGATCCTGCTGGCCGAGCTTGCGCCTGCGCCGTACTGACAAGGGAGCCGAGACCAGCTCGCGCACGCGGCCGGCGATCATCGGCAGCAACTCGGCCGGCGCGGCACGCCAATGTTCGATCGCCTCGCGTGCGCTGTGGAGAGCCTGGTCAATTCTCTGCAGCCCCGGACGGGCCAGCAGATCGCGGGCCACCGCCTGCTGCCAGTGCTCGGCGCGCCGCAGAGCCGAACCGACGGGCATGATGCCGTCGCCGTGCCGGTGGACGCGCTCGAAGGTCGATGCCGGGTCGGCTTGCGCGTCGGCCAGCAGCGCGACCGCGGCGTCACTGTCCGGTGCCGCCGCGGGGGAGGCCAGCGCGAGCCCCACCACGGCCATGGCGCGCAGATCACGGTGCGCGTCGGCGGCATCGCGCAGGCCGGCGAACCACTCCGCGTGATCGGTCGCCGCGAGCCACGCCACGGTCAGCACGCAGGCCACCGCTCCGGCATCGGCCGCCGGCCGCACCCCCTTCTCGGCCCGCGCGCGCAGCGCGGGCAAGCTCCTCGGCGCGGCCTCGGGTAAGAGAGCGAGCAAGTGGGCCACCCCTGCCACGACCTTCGGGGAGGCGTCGTTCAGCCACCGTGTGATCGCGTCGACGTCGGTGGTCATGGCCGCCCGTGCGAGCGCGGCGTGGTCGGGTTCGGGTCCGGCGGCGGGATCCCAGGAGATGTCTCGGTGCGGATGAGCCAGCGCGATGTCGGTCAGCAGGTCCACGACCAGTCCTCGGTGGGGCTGCCGCGCGATCCTCACGATCTCCAGCAGGTACGGCACCAGGTACGGGGCCGCGTTGTACACCTTGCCGGGCGTGCCGATCCCTTGGAGCAGCCCGTGCCGCAGCCGCCACACCGGCGACCTTTCCGACGAACCCGACGGCGCCGCCGCGATCTCCCTCAGCAGGCCGGGCACCGCGACCGAACCTCCAGGCCAGTACCCGAGCCGCCCCCACGGCACCTCGTCCACACCCGCTAACACCACATCACCCCTTCAGACCATGCGAACCGCGACAACTCTTCCGCCGGGCGATGCGCTGGTGCTTCGTGGCGAACGGGCGCAGCCGCGACTTCCAGGAGTTCAGCGAGGCGTCGGGGTCGTCCGGGTGCTTTCGCAACGCTCGGTCGAGCTCGGCATCACCGAAAAGGCCGGAGGTGGCTCCCATTCCCGGGAAGAGATTCAGGCACCACGCCGCATCGCTTACGAGAACGACGTTACGTTACTGGCTCTGCATGCCGAGTCGTCGGCAGCACTGCTTGTACTTCCGTCCCGAGCGGCACCAGCATGGGGCGTTCCGCTCTGTTCGCCATGGCAGGTCTGTGGCATCCAATGCCGGGTCTTCGAAGTACTCGTCGATCGGGTCGGCAAGGTCGGGGCGCTGGATCATGAGCTGGGCGAATGCGGTGAAGTCGGCATACAGGAGATGCAGCATCGAGCCCTCGCCGGCGAGTTCGAGACCGGCCAGTTCGACGCGGGAGCGGTGGTTGTCCCAGTCGGTCCCGTACTTTTCGGCGATTCGCGGCCACCGCTGGGCGAGGCGGCCGAAGTCTTCACGGGGCCAGAACAGCGTGCGCGGATCGCCCTCTTCTTCGTGCCAGTGGGCGTCCGGATCCGGAGTTGCGGCCGCGTCGGGGAAACCCATCTCGCGGCGGAACCGGTTGATCGAGCGTTGCAGCTGAGCGGCGAACAGAGCCTTGCCTTGCCTGGTCAGCCGTTCCTGGCCGCCGACCAGGATCTGCAAGGCGCCGGCCTGATCGCCGCTCTGGTCGAGCGCGTCAGCGTAAAGGTCGTAGTCGGTCCAGTCTGCCAGCCCCTCCTTGACCACGCGGCGGAAGGTCGCGGAGGCTTCCTCGGTCCGGCCCTGTTCGTGCAGGAGCGCGGCCAGCCGGGCCAACGGCTCCATACCTTCGCGCCGGATACCTTCGGTGTCCGCTCGGCGTAGCAGCTCTGTCGCCCGGTCGACCTCGCCGTCCATCGCCAGGAAGTCGCAGGCCACCATCAGCGCGTACGGCCGGTCGAAGTTCTCACCGCGGAGAGCGGGATCGTCGACGGCTGCCAGCACTCGGGCCACTGCCGCGTCCCGCTCGGCCCCGGAGAAGCGGCCCATGCCCAGACTGTCGATGTCGGCCTGGCTCACCAGGTTGTCGCTCGTCACCCGTACGAGCGTAGAGGCACCGCTATGGCCATCCGCCCCAACTCCACGATTGGCACTGTCTTGGCGGGGTCAAAAGAGATACGGGTGGTCCCTGTTGGGTCTGATTGCCGTGGAGGAACACAAGATGGGCCAAGGGATCGCCGTCTGGGCCGCTATCGTTCAGTCGCTCTCTGACATCAACGCGGGGTCGTAGCCGTTTACCAGGCCGACCGGCTCGTCGACAGTGATCGTGAAGTTCCAGCCCTCATTCTGGATCGCCTGGCCGAGTTCGTTCCAGGTCATCTGCCGGCCGTCGACGACCACGCCCATCTCATCCGGGCTGCGCCAGATGATCCTGCCGCGTACTTCGCGGTCGGCGATGGTCATCTCGCTGGTGAACGGGCTGCGCCTCAGGTATTGCCTGCCGATCTCGCGGCGGGCGCTCTCCCGCACGTGGTCAAGGGCGCGCTGCGGATCGGCGTGCGGGTCGGCGAGTGCCCTGAAGGTATACCCGTCCTCGACGTCGACTTCCGTGAGCTCGGCGTCGATGCCGGTGGCGCCGTGAGTGAGGCGGTAGGCCAGGACATGCGGTCGTCCATCGGGATCGACGAACCTCTCCGGTGGTGGAGGCGGCGGTAGCGGATCACGCCCCGTACGGTCACACATCCAGGAGTTCCAGCAGGCGTCGCAGAGCATGCCCACGGTGTTCAGGGAAATCCGGGCCGGACGTCCACACCAACTGCATTCTGCGCTTTCGGCAGCCACTCGTTGACCTTACGCCTGCGGGGTGTCCCGGGCTCGCATCTTGAGATCGGCGAGGCGATACGCTCGCGGCCATGCCCTCTGTCGCCGAGAGTCCGGTGTTCACAGCCGCTCACGCCCTGGCCTCCTGGGTAGGGGGCGGTCGGGCGGTCACGCCATCGATCGCGATCAAACCGGCGCTGGTGCCCGATGCCGCGCAGGCGCTCGGTGTGGCGTGTCCGGCCAAGGTCCGACGCCTCAGCGATGTGCCGGAGCTGCAGCGGGCTTGGCTGACCACGGTGGCGGCAGGGTTGGTCACGATCGAGAGCTCGCGTGCCGTTCGGGCCGAACCTGCGCCGGCGCTTGACGCCGAGGTTTGGTACGCGGCCTTGGAGCAGGTGATCGCGGCGCAGTTCACTGACCCCTGCGAGGTGGACCCGCGGATCTGCTGCCTGGTCACGCTGGACCTGCTGGCGGAGGAGGCGCCGCCGCTGGGCGGGGCGCTGCGCGAGGCGGTGGAGCAGGGGATGCGGCAGCGTGGTGATTGGGACTGGCGCTTCGTCAGGCTGGCCGATCGGCATCCCGTCGACCACCTGCTGACAATCCTGGTCGCATTCGGCGTGGTCGACGACCGGTTGATGGTTACGGAGCTGGGCGAACACGCTCATAAGGAGTTGGCGGAACGGTTGCCGCCGCCGATCACCGCGGACCTGAGCGCGGCTGAGGTACTGCGCAGGATCGCTAAAGCCCCGCCGGAGGAGGTGCCGGGGCTGCTGTGGCGGTGGCGGATCGCGGATGTCGTACCGGGCTCTCGCAAACTGGTTGACCGGCTCCCCGAACTGTTGCGGGCGGCGGCTGAGGCGTCCCCTGCCGGACGGCTCAGTGTTGTCGAGGTCGTGGCCGAGCTTGGTGATGCCAAGGGGTTGTGGCAGGCGGTGCGTGACCTGCCTCTGCTGGGGCCGCATGCCCGCTGGTGGTTGGATGCGGAGATGGAAGGGGATCGGGAGTGGCGGGCGGTTGATTATGCGCTTGCGGCGCTTGATCGCTATGGGGTGACTGACGCTCGGTACGTCCTGCTGGACATGATGGGCGGCGATCTCCATGAAGGTGTCGGGGGCAGTGGGCACCCGGAAGCGGATCGGCTCCTGGCCGTCCTGCCACGGACGGCGCCGGCGATTCCTGGCTACCAGCTCAAGATCTCCGTCTCCGGGGCGTGGCGACGGGTCCTGGTCCCGGAGAACTATTCGCTGGGTGATCTGCACCAGATCATTGGGAGATTGTTCGGCTGGTCTGATGACCACCTTCATGTGTTCAGAGTCGGCAAGCGTCGCTTCAGCGACCCCTTCCGGCCGCTGGAGGAGTGCGGGAACGAAGACCTGTGCCGGTTGAACCGGGTGCTGCCCGAACCGCGATCGGTGCTGCGGTACACCTACGATCTCGGCGATTGCTGGGAGCACGAGATTCTCCTGGAGATGGTGGTCACCGGGGAGTTCGCCGCCCCGGTCTGTGTGGGTGGCCGTGGCGACAACCCGATCGAGGACTACAACCCGGAGTACCCCGACGAGTCGGTGCCCTTCGACCGGGATGCCATCAACCGGGCGCTGGCAAGACGGACTCTGGCGGGTGAGGGCGATGACGAGTGACCAGGCACGGACCTCTATGCCCGGCTCAGGCTTCCGGTAGACCCCGCGACGCCTCGTGCGCCCGGGTCCGCACGTATTCGTCGTCCGCCTGCTCGATCATCGGATCAAGGCCCTCATCGTCGTCGGCGATCTGGATGCCGCTATCGAGATTGTCCAGCGCCTTATCGCTGAGTACAGCGAGATTGCCGACGACAACCTGCGGGGGTCATCGTCCGTTGCATCCGCAGCATGACGGCTGGCCGATGTGACCAGGTTCCGACTCGCCTTCTACGTACGGCCTATCCTGGCCGGCCCATGTGTATGGTGCGGTGGACGCTGCTATGAGGCCCGATGATCGGATGGGGAACTCATACGGGTGAAGGCGTCTGGTGTGACGATCGGGATTCCATAGGCGCGCGCCTTGCGTGCCTTGCCCGACATCGAGTCGGGGTCGGCGGCGATCAGCAACCGGACGCGTTTGGTGATATTGGCGTGAGGGATGTAGCCGGCCTGGCGCGCCCGCTCCTCCCAGGTCTCCCGCTCGCCCTCCATCGCTCCGGTGAACACCACGAGATCGCCGGGCCGGAGCCGGAAGCCGCCGGAGGCGGAGGGGTGCTGGGAGGCATGACCCGAGGCCAGCGCGGAATCGACCGATACGGGCGGGAGATCGAGCAGGGCGGCGACGAGGTCGAGTTCGTGGCGTTCGGCGGGCGTGACGATGCCGTCCGCCTTGGCGGCCTGGGCCAGCGCGTTCAGGTATTCGTGGTGCAGGCGGATCGCGTCCGCGCGGCTGAGGTCCAGGTGAGCGGCCAGGGCGATCAGTGCGTCGGCTTCGGTGGCGGAGATGTGGTGGTCGAGAAGGACCTGGTCGAGCAGGGCGAAGTAGGGGTCGGCGCGGACGGTGTCGGAGGCGCGTGGCAGCCGGTCCAGGATCCGGGCGAGGAAGTGGGTGTCGCGCTCGACGGACACGCCTCGCCGGACGGGGGCGGTGCCGGTGCGTCGGACGGCCGGCCAGGAGAGTGCGGTGGCGTTGTGGAGGAGATGGCTCCAGGGCGAGTTCGGGTGGGCGAGCTCGAGGTAATGGCGTAACAACGAGGCGGTGGCCCGAGCGTCGATGAGGGCGTCGTGGTGGCCGTCGAGTGAGATGTCCGCGACGGCGCAACAGCCGGCGAGGGTGCGGGGAGCGGCGGGGAGAAAACGAACGGCCTCGGTCATCGTGCAGATGCCGATGGCGCCCAGATCAGGGATCGGACTGCCGGCCCGGTCGAACTCGCTCCGCAGGAAGCCGAGGTCGAAACGCAGGTTGTGAGCCACGAGGGCTCGGCCCCACAGCAGGTCGGCGAGGGTGCCGACGATGTCCTTGAACGCGGGCGCGTGGCGAACGTCGGCGGCGGTGATGCCGTGGATGTGTTGTGGTCCCAGGTCGCGTTCTGGGTTGACCAGGGTGCTCCATTCGCGGATGACGCGTCCGAGCGGATCGAGCAGGACGACGGCGACCTCGACGATCCGGTCGTGCCACGACGGACGCAGGCCCGTGGTCTCCAGGTCGATGACGGCGTATCCGAGTTGGGTGCTCTTCATCTGCTTCCCCCTCCTGTCTCAAGGACATCGGGGACCTATGGTCGGAGGGTTTCCGCGTGCGCACGGATCGTGATGGTCTCGTGACGCAACCGGGCGCGGTGGCATGGTGGACCATCTGAAACGGTGGGAAAGAGGTAAGGTCGTTGTCTTGTATCAGCGCCCCTATGCCCGAGCGATCCGTCGGGCCCCTGCCTGAACAACCGACGTGAAATGATCACTAACGGTGCCGACCGTGCTCCATGCGTGCTCGTACGCCCGGTCACGCGTCGTCACGACCCGACACTGCCGAACACGCAAGGTGTGTGGGCGCGGCACAAACCACCATCAGACGGCACTGCGCGACACTAAAAGATCTTGCTTCTAATCCGACGGTCGCAGGTTCGAATCCTGCAGGGCGCGCTTTGATCATGTTCTGACCTGCGGCTTCGCGGGATCGGACTCGTTCTAGAATTTTCGTCTAGCGGTTGCGTGCTCCGTACGTGCTCGCCCGCGCCAACCCCGCACGCGCCATGATCCATTCGTCACCTCCGGCTGCTGCGGCAAGAGCAGCGGCCCCGCCTCGCCGCGAGCAGGCGGCGAACGCGGGGCCGGACCTTTAATCCGACTGTTCAGCTTCTCAGCGAGATGAGTTTGCCCGGTTCGGCCTGGTCTTCTTCGCTGAAGAGCAGGGCGGCGGTCTTCTCGGCCGCGGCCATGGCCACCTGCGGGTAGACGGAGGTGTAGGTGTCGGCGGTGAAGGCGCTGGACGTATGGCCCAGCGTTTCCTGGACCACCTTCATCTCCACCCCGGCCGCGAGCATCAGTGAGGCCGCCCCGTGGCGGAGGTCGTGAAGGCGGATGGGTGGCAGGCCGGCGAGGTAGGCGAGCCAGAGGAACTGGTCGGAGATGTGCTGGGGATGGAGCCGGTTGCCGTCGGGCTGAGTGAAGACGAACCCTGTGTCCGTCCAGGCCTCGCCTACGGCGAGCCGTTCCTGGAGCTGCTGCTGCCGGTGGGCGCGCAGGAGTTGCGCGGTGTCGGTGTCCAAGGCGATGGTCCGTATCGAGGCGTCGGTCTTCGGGGTGCCCTCATGAACCGCCCAGGCCAGTTGCACGAGTTGCCAGTTCACGGTCAGGGTGTGGCGGTCGAGGTCGACCTCCTTCCAGCGCAGTCCGCACGTCTCGCCCCGGCGCAGCCCCCGCAGCGCGATCAGCTGGTAGAGGGCGAACAGGCGGTGACGCTGGGCTTCTTCGAGGAATAGGCGGGTGTGCGCTGGCGTCCACACCATGACCGGGGAGGGGCGCGGCACGCTGGTGTAGGCGTCGATGGGATCGACCCGCCTGTACCGCGTCAAAAACTCGCACACATGGTCTGATTTGGGGTTTCGCTGATCGAGCTAGGCGGCTCGGCGGTACTCGTTGATCGCTCCTCCGAGCACTTCGTGGCGTTTGATCCGGCCTTCAATGGACACCACCGCCTGTTCGTCTTGATCGGGTGGTCGTTGGCCGCGCGCCTGGTGCGGCCGGTGGCCGTTGTAGTGATCGATGTACTCGTTCAGAACCGAGCGCAGGTGACGTTCACCGTAGGTCAGCATGCGGTCGGTGCACTCGGCGCGCACCGTCCGGATCCACCGTTCGGCATAGCAGTTGGCCCTCGGTGTTCGCGGCGGTGTCTTCAGCACCGTGACGCCCACGGCGGCGAAGACCTCATCGAAGACGATGGTGAACTTGGCATCTCGATCGCGGATGAGGAAGCGGAACGAGCCTGCTCGCCGGCCGAGGTCGATCAGGAGATTACGGGCCTGCTGGGCGGTCCACGCGCCAGTCGGATGAGATGTCACGCCCAAGATGTGCACCCGGCGCGTGCCGATCTCTATCATGAACAACACGTACAGGCGCTTCAGGAAGATGGTGTCAACGTGGAAGAAGTCGCAGGCCAGGAGCCCTTTGGCTTGCAGACGTAGAAAGCTGCGCCAGGAGGTGTCGAGGTTGCGGGGCGCCGACGGGATGCGGCGGGAGCGCAGAATGCGCCGCACGGTCGCCTCGCTGACCTGGTAGCCGAGGCGCACCAGTTCCCCGTGCACCCGTCGATGGCCCCACGCGGGGTTCTCCCGCGCCAGGCGAAGAATCAAGCCCCGGATCTCTCGACTTGTCGCTGGACGTCCGGGCCGATGTGGATAGGTCCAGGCATGTCGGAGCAGACGACGATGCCACGACAGCAGCGTCGCCGGGGTAACCAGCCGATGAGCGCGCAGCACCGTCGGCAGCCACCGGACCAACGCCGCCAGGACGGCTCGATCGGCCCAGTCCGGCTTCGGACGTTCGACCTGGCGCCGTAGCACTGCCACTTCGTGACGCAGCACCATGATTTCCACATTCTTCGACGCCTGGCTACGGCCCAGCAACATCAGCCAGCCGAACATCCGCAGTGTGATGAGGTAGAGCAGGCGGACAAGCACAAGACGCGATCTTTTCGGCGATGCCGGTGCCCGTCAAGTCGCAGGTCAGCGCCATCGGGGGTGTGTTATGACGCGGTACAGGCGGGCTCATTCAGGCGGTCCAGGCCGGTGAGCACCAGGGGGTCCTTGCCGTCTTCGTCCTTGGCCAGGCGTACCCACTCGTTGCGGCCGTCGTCTTCGCCGTACAGGCCGGCGGCGAGCTGGCGGTAGGCGAAGTCGAGAGTGGCGGCCCAGCGCTCCACGTCGGTGCCGGGCTCCGGAGACAGGTTCAGCTCATCGCAGATGCGGGGGCGTGCCCGCTCCCACTCGGCGCCCTTCAGCAGCCCGGCGGTGGGGTCGCCCCACTTGCGCAGGCCCGGCACGAACACCTCATGGCGGCGTAGCGACTCGCGTAGCCGCTCGACGGCCGCCACGGTGTACGCGCTCTTGTTGAAGGTGCCGGCCAGCTCGCCGCGCTTGGGGAAGACGCGCCGGTGCCAGGCTGAGGACAGCAAGTCCGCGGGAACCTCGCTGGGGTCGATGTCGATGCGGCGGCGCTCGATCGCTTTGAGGAAGTCCAGTGCCTGCAGCACCTCATGGCCGCGCCGCACTCCTTGCCCGGGCGTCTCGGCGGCGCCGGCGTCGAAGTCGAGGTGCTTGAGCAGCTTGGGCAGGAAGCGTCGGATGGTGGCGTAGCGATCCAGCAGTTCTTCTTGGAAATCTTCATCCGGTTCGCGAGCGATGTCGCCGATGACGTCGGCGGCGGCGTGGATGGCGGCCAGATCCATCTCATCGAGGGCGGCGCGGATGTCGCCGTCGGGGATCTCGGCGACGGAGCGGATCTTCAGCCACACCTCACGCAGCACGATCGCCGCGGTGTCGAGGTCTTTGAGGGTGCGCATCCGCTCTTTGGTCGCTTTGAACGCCGAGGTGCGCAGCAGGTCTCCGACCGCCAGGTCGAACACTTCGATCGCCTCGTCGGCCGACTGGGGGGCCATGGTCGCGGCGAAGGCCACCAGGGTGGCGAGTTTGCGGTCGCCGGCCAGTTCGTCGACGGCCTGGGCGCGGGCGGCGTGGGCGAAGCAGGGCCAGTGCGGCGATCTTGCCGGGCGGCACCGCGCTCAGGTCCCAGCCGGCCGCGCCCAGGTCGCGCAGTTCCACATGCCGATCCAGGGCTTTGACCAGGCCGGTGCTGCTGACGTCGGTGGGGCTTTTGCGTAATCGGTCCAGCCGGGAGACGCGCCGGCCCTCCTCGACCTTGACCAGGTTCTCCAGCACGGCGGCCTGATTCGGGCTGGGGGCGGTGGCCATCAGCGCGTGCTGGCGGGCGGCGACGCGTTCGCGCAGCGCGGCGATCAGCCGCTCCAGGGTGGTGACGCCGGGCAGCAGGATCTTGGCCTCCACCAGGCGGTGGGTGGCCAGGTCGAACAGCACGATCGGGCGTTCGTTGGTGGTCCAGGCGCGTTTGTAGAGCCAGCAGGCCAGCGCGAACCACTGCTCGCCCGCAAAGGCGGTGTAGCCGTAGCCGGTGCGGATCTGCTCCTGATGAGCCCAACGGGCCTCCTTCTCGCCGTACCCCTTCAGGTCGGCTGCCTGCAGGACGAGCTGCTCGGCGACGTAGTCGACCACCGCGGCGGGAACGTCCTCGGGATCGTCCAGGAAGCAATTCAAGAACCGTGCGGTGCCGAGTTGCAGGGACCAGCCGAGCCGGTTGCGGGCGCCGTTGGCGGCCATCGCCCGGCGCCGGTCATCGGCATCGAGGTGGAAGAAGGCGCCAAGTTGGGCGATGTCGGGGACGGCGTTGAAGACGCCGTATCGGCTGCGTTGCTCGGCGGACAGGAAACTGACCGGCAAGGGGGGCCTCCAGGCGTGCGAGGGCGCCCCCACCTCGCACAGCGCGGCGGGGGCGCCCTCGGATATCAGCAGCGGTCAGGTCAGATGATCAACGTGACCGATTACGTGCTGAATTGTGTCAGTCTCACGCCTATCGTGATCATCGCCGTCTGCCCGCGCAGGCCGGGTGAGACGCAGGAAGATGCGCTCGTCGGCACCGGGCTGGATGCGGGAGTGAACGCCCAAGACGACTCACAGGTCGATCGGGGCGCCGGCGTCACCGACCTCGAACCCGGCTCGTAGAAGCGTCCACCCCGAGTGTGGGGGGCATCTGCCCGTAGAGCAGCGGGTAGCCGCACCGGTCCTAGATCTGCGTGCAGGCCTTGAGCAGGGCGGCGCTCGCTCCGGCCTGGCTTCGGCTCCGGTGTCAGCGCTGAGCGCGCTGGTCGAAATCGCGCTGGCGTGCTTGGATCTCGGGCGCGTTGGCGACTGTCCAGTCGTAGAGGCGGCCGAACGGCTCGCGCAGGGTCTCGCCGAGCGGGGTCAAAGAGTATTCGACGCCGACTGGTGAGGTCGGCAGCACCCGGCGCTCGACCATCCCGTTGCGTTCGAGCCGGCGCAGGGTCTGCGTGAGCACGCGCTGAGTCACGCCCTCGAGGCGGCGCTTGATCTCGTTGAACCGGCGCGGCTCGGCCAGGACCGCCATCACCATCATCGACCACTTGTCGGCGATCTGATCGAGGATCGGCCGGCTCGCACAATCGGACCGGAACACAAGGTCCTGCTCGGCGATAGCCCGGTAAACGGTCTCAGAAGTGGCCATGGCGGTATCCTCCACGATCCCTGGGATGCCTGAAGTGCGTTATTGACGCAGCTCATCATCGGTTTCACAGTAGGTATACAACAGGAACCAAGATCCTGCCAGATACCTACGGAGACAAGATGAACCACGACGCCTACCGGACTCTGCGGGTCAGCCGGAACGACGGGGTCGCGCACGTCACGATCGACAACCCACCGATCAACGTCCTCGGCGTCGCCGTCATGACCGACCTGCGGCGCCTGCTCACCACGCTGGCCGGTGACGACACCGTACGCGTGATCGTGTTCGACAGCGCCGACCCAGACTTCTTCCTTGCCCACGTCGACATGACCCTCACCCCGGAGGATCTCGCCGGGCTCATGGCCGACCTGCCGGAACACGTCAATGTCTTCCAGGCCGTAGGGGAGCAACTACGCCACCAGCCCCAGGTGACCATCGTCAAGCTCGCCGGCAAGGCGCGCGGCGGCGGAGCCGAGTTCGTCGTGGCCGCCGACATGGCGTTCGCAGCGATCGGCAGGGCCGGGCTCGGCCAGATCGAAGCCCTCATGGGCATCGTCCCCGGCGGAGGCGCCACGCAGTACCTCACTGAGCGCGTCGGCCGCAACCGCGCCCTGGAAGTCGTGCTCGGCGCCGACCTACTCGACGCCGAGACCGCCGAGCGGTACGGCTGGGTCAACCGCGCCCTCCCCGCGCACGAGCTCGACGAGTTCGTCGACCGCCTCGCCCGCAACATTGCCGCGCTACCGGACGGCGTCGTCGCGGCGGCCAAGCACGCCATCATCCCCAGCGATCATGCCGATGGCTTGGCACGGGAGAACGATGCCTGGGCCGGGCTCGTATTCCGCTCCGCCACGGCGCAGCTCATGGGCGCAGGGCTGGCCCGCGGCGCCCAGACCCGTGACGGCGAACAGGACTTCGAGGGCCTGTTGCGCGGCCTAGCCGGGTAGTCAGATCCGCTCGGCTGCCGAGACAGTGGCGTTCGCGGAGAAGCGCCGTGGCCCCGATGATCTGGAGCCCCAGCAGGAGTCCGTCCGCGTCGAAGTCGAGCACGATGTCGCCTCGGCCCGCACGCTCCACGACGACTTGCTCCACGGCAGCGCCACCACCCTCGTGGCCGGCCACGTAGACCACCTCGATGATCCGCTGCAGGGACAGACTCACCTCGAGATGATCCGTCGCGCCCGGGCGAGGTTGGCCATCAGTTCGGCACGGGTCTGGTGCTCGTGCGCGACCCACGCGGGTTGACCGGGACCGCTGCGCCACGACTCGCTGAGCGGGCTGTTGTCGACGGTGTCGAACCCGAACTGGTCATACAGTCGCGTCACGAGTTCCACGGCTTCGGGAAAGTCGCTCGAGGCCGACAACGCCACACGGCCGGGGGTGCCCGCCGCTTTGCCCGCGGTGGTTATGCGGGGAGCCTGGATGTGGGTGAAGGCCTTGACGACCTTGGATCGCCGAAGGTGCTCTTGACGCAGCTCGTGAACGGTCTTCTCACCCGAGTCGATGACCGGGATATGGCCATCGCGCCAGACCATGTAGTTGTTCGTGTCAAGCACGATCTTGCCTGCCAGCTCCTGCGCGGGCATGTCGTTGACCACCTTGAGGGGGACCGCCACGACGGCGAAGTCCCCAGCGGCAGCGGCACCGGCAGCGGTTGCGGCACGCGCTGACGGTCCGAGCTCGTCGATGAGGTCCTGCAAAGTCTCAGGTCCTCGAGAATTGGCGATGACGACGTCGTAGCCGTTCGCGATCGCCGCACGCGCGATCTGGCTGCCGACCTCACCTGCGCCAATGATGCCGATTACTGTCATGGGTCCTTTACCTCTTGTGAGAGGGCGGTTCGCGAGTTGATGTCCCTTTGATCGCTTGCACTGCATGAGGGGGGCTGGTCACGGGCTTGTTGCCGGGCTACGGACGCGACTGGGCGAACAATCCCGGCTCGGTCTCCACGAGAATG
>NZ_JBGNUV010000035.1:0-25899 GCF_041950525.1 Nonomuraea sp. GTA35
CATCGCCACCCGCTACGACAAGACCCCTGAGAGCTACATCGCCGGCCTCCACCTTCGTGGCGCGATGATTTGGATCAAAGACCTCACACGACCCACCCCTTGATCACAACCCAATACACGCCCTAGTCGTCTCTCCCAATGAGGCCGCGTTCGCGGAGGTGATCGCCGAACACGTGCACGCAACGACCGGCCGCCGTTCCTCGCCTTCCGAGGTGAGGTCCTGGCAGCGCAGCCTACCCGTCCTTGCCCGCGATCTCGCCGACGCCGGGTTGCACAGGGTCGAGATGCTCGTGGAGTACAAGCTCCCGCTGACGAGCAAGCGCGCCGATGTGGTGCTCGCCGGCATACACCCAAGGACCGGCGAAGACTCCTACGTCGTGATCGAGCTCAAGCAGTGGAGCCGTGCCGAGCCCTCCGAGCTGGGCGACCATCTGGTGATCGTGGACGGCATGCCGGGCGGCGAGAAACTCAATCCGGCGGAGCAGGTGCGCCGATACTGCGAATACATGTGCGATTTCCTAGGGGTGTTCAACGGCAAGCCAGACGCCCTGCATGGAGCCGCATACCTGCACAACGCCATGGACCTGGACGTCGACGGCCTGTCAGATCAGGTTCGCGACGAACGCAGCCGCCTCTTCACCAAACAACGACGCGGCGATTTTCTCCGCTACCTGAGCGACCGGCTGTCCGACAAGCCTGGGGCCGACGCCGCAGACCGCCTCCTGCGCAGCGCCGTCTCTCCCAGCAAGCAGCTCATGGCCTACGCCTCGAAAGAGATCCGCGACCGCGAGCAGTTCACCCTGCTGGACGAGCAGCAGATCGCATACGAATTGGTCATGGGTGCCGTCGACAAGGCCCGCCGTGCGGACTCCAAGCAGGTGGTCATCGTCACCGGAGGTCCAGGCAGCGGTAAGAGCGTCATCGCGCTGTCGCTCCTCGGAGAGCTGCACAGGCAAGGCCGTTCCGCACTGCATGCCACCGGCTCACAATCGTTCACTCAGACCATGCGGCGCTACCCCGGCCGCGGCAGTACCCGGATCAAGAACCTCTTCAAGTACTTCAACAGCTTCACCGACGCCGAGCAGAATGGCATGGACGTGCTGATCTGCGACGAAGCTCATCGTATCCGCGAGACGTCCACCAATCGCTTCACCCCGGCGGCGAAAAGGACGGGACGCAGCCAGCTCGACGAGCTGCTGTCGGCGGCCCGAGTCCCGGTCTTCCTCCTCGACCAGCACCAGGTGGTACGGCCGGGCGAACTCGGTACCGTGGCGAGTATCGAGAGCTACGCCCGCGCCAAGGGCTACGACGTACGGTCCGTATCCCTCGATGAGCAGTTCCGCTGTGGCGGTAGCCGGAAGTACGAGCAATGGGTCCTGCGCCTGCTTGGCCTGGCCGACGGCGGACCCATGGAGTGGGACGGAGACCAGGACTTTGAGATACAACTCGCCGATTCCCCGCAAGAGCTCGAAGCCTTCCTGAGCGACCAGACCGGCACCGCTCGCATGACCGCCGGCTACTGCTGGCCCTGGAGCGACCCCCGTCCCGATGACACCCTGGTCAACGACGTCGTCATCGGCGACTGGGCACGGCCATGGAACGTCAAGAAGGACCGCGCCGTCGGCGACTACCCACCGAGCATGCTGTGGGCCAGCGAGCCGAACGGGTTCAGCCAGGTTGGCTGCGTCTACACCGCCCAGGGATTCGAGTACGACTGGAACGGCGTCATCCTAGGCCCGGATCTCGCCGTCCAAGATGGGCAACTGATCACCGTCCGTAGTGAGAACAAAGACCCTGCCTTCAAGAGCCGCAAAACCGTCCTCGACAGCGACTTCGACCAACTCGTGCGCAACGTGTACAAGGTCCTGCTCACCCGTGGCATGCGAGGAACCGTCATCCACGCGGTCAACCCCGAGCTACGCGACTTCCTTGCCAGTCTCATGCCATGCCGGGACGCCTCAGTCAGCCCTTCCGTGATCTTGGCACCGCCCTCACATCCCTAAGCCGCTAATTAGAACGGGCAGCCATTCGGTCGCGCGGCTCGTCATAGCGCCGTGGTCCTTCTTCGCGCTCTACAGCCTGAAGAAGACCGATGCAGGAACACGGGCTAAACGGCCAAGAATTCCGGAATTGAGCCTGTAGATCCAGCTTCTCACTTGAGCATTGACTTTTATCCCTATCTGGCAATCTATGTCCGTTTTGACATGATGGATACGATGTGCCTAATAAGCCTTCTTTGTCGCATGCTCCCCCACCGTGAAGGAGTAGTTTCGTGGCATCGCGCTGTCTATACCAAGCAACCGCCAACGAACTCGCCGCCCTTATCTCTGCGGGCGGACTTCTGCGAGAGCTCAGACGAGGCTATGAAGATCTGATCGGAGGGGATCTGAATACGCAAGAGGTCGAGTCGTGGCGCAACAGCATCCCTACTGTCGTTGACCTGTTGCTGGAGGAGGGCTTGGGCGACGTTCAGGTGCTGCTCGAATTGAAGACTCCGATCAGTGATGTGCGGATGGACATGGTGTTGATCGGCTCCCATCCAACCAACGGGAAAATGTCACTGGTTGTGGTGGAGAACAAGCAGTGGCATTGGGCGACGCCTGGACCGGCTCCCGAGCTGGTCTACATATCCAGACAGCCGAACCGAAGACCACATCCCCACCCCATCAGGCAGGTCTGGGACTACCGCCAAGTTCTCATCGACTACATCCCACTGGTCCGAAGCATGGCCGAGGTCCGCTGCTTCGTCAACATGCACAATGCCACTGGCGAGGACTTGACAGCGATCCGGCCTGCCACCGTCGGCCTCCAGTATGACTCCTCTGTTGTGCGAATGTTCTGCTCTGATCACCGTGACTATTTCAAAAGGGCACTTCGCGACGTTCTGTCGCCGGCAAAGGCATCCAGGTACGTACAAGAATTTTTAGAAGCACCAGTGTCCCCCACCGAAAGCCTGATGACGGTGGTGAATGAGAGCGTCTGCGAACGCACGGTCTTTGCCCTGCTCGACGAACAAAGAGCGGCCTACGAGTACGTGAGAGCGGCAGTGAAGGCGAGCAAGCAGGGCGCCCCTAAGGAGGTCGTCCTGATCGTAGGAGGCCCAGGCACCGGGAAGAGCGTTATCGCTGTGGAGCTACTCGGCGCTTTGAACCGGCAAGGCGTACGCGCCGTACACGCCACCGGCAGCAAAGCCTTCACCCTGACACTGCGCGACAACGTCGAGAAGGTCAACCGACGTGCCGCTCGAAGTTTCTCCTACTTCAACAGCTACACTCATGCCACCCCGCACGATATCGATGTCCTGATTTGCGACGAGGCCCATCGACTCCGCGAGACTTCTGACCGGCGACGTAACGCCTTTGACGAGAACTATGACCAACGGCAGGGGCGGCCTCAAGTCCAAGAGCTGATCGAGGCTGCCGCTGTTCCGGTGTTCCTGCTCGATGAGCACCAGCTGGTGCGACGCGGCGAAGTGGGCTCGATCAAACTGATCCGTGAGGTCGCCGACAGCATGGGCATCAGAGTTCAGCCCATAGATCTACGCCACCAGTTTCGATGTGGCGGGTGCCCCGAATACGTCACCTGGGTGGAGCAACTCTTGGGCTTGGGGTGGGCACACGGTCCCCAACCATGGCGACCTTTGGAGACCTTCGAGCTGTACGTCGCCCGCACTCCCGCCGTCATGGAAGAGTTCCTACGGGCCAAACAGGATGCGGGCGACACCGCCCGCATGGCCGCTGGCTACTGCTGGCCCTGGAACGACCCCCGTCCCGACGGGACATTGGTCGATGACGTGCAGATCGGCGATTGGCATCGCCCCTGGAACTCCCGGGCCGAACGCGAGAAGAACGGCATCCCTCCATCCAGCCTATGGGCCACCCACCCAGCGGGATTCAACCAGATCGGTTGCATCTACACCGCCCAAGGCTTCGAGTACAAATACGCAGGCGTTATCTTCGGCGATGACCTGACCTGGAACGGGCAGAAGTGGGAAAGTCATCGCCGGGCCAACAAGGATACACAGGTTAATGGCGCACGCCAGTTCGATGAACTGGTTCGTAACACATACCGCGTGCTGGCGACCAGGGGCATGTCTGGTGCGGTTCTATATTCAACCGATCCGTCAACTAACAACTTGTTCAAAGAGCTCGGCGTACCTGTTCTGTGACATTGAGGGATCGGATCAAGAGAAGTTCCGGCGATGGCTAGAGATCGTACCATCGGCTAAACTCCGGTGTGTCGCGGTGTCCAGCTGGACGTGGTAGCCCATCGACGGACGCCGAACACCACGTCACAGGGTAGTGAACCGCCGAGTTCAAAGTGCGGCTCGGGCACCATACTCGGGCACCGTAACCCGTGCGGCAAGCGTGGCGATAGCGAGATGTCGTGGTGGTGCGGCGTTGGATTTCAGTCCACTGAGAGCCTTCTCGTCTATGTCAGACATCCGAAGCCGCTAGGCAAGGCCAGCAGCCGCTGTACGCCACTCGTCAAATAGATGTCGCCTCTCAGCCTCAGGTACAGACCGTCGGCACGCTGTGACTATATCGTCGTCGAGCCGCAACAGTGGGAGGACAATCTCGCGGACTGCCTGCACATCATCGAATTGGCCCGCCGCACACCTGCCTGCCTCGGCTTCGTCATCAGTGCCGACCTTCTGGATGCCGGTCGGATCAACGTCTTCGAGCGCTGGGAGTCGCGGATGGCTGTCGAGGCGTTCCGCAGCAGTGGCCCGAGCGACACGCAACGCGTTGCGATGCTCACTGCCTCGGTGGCCGAGTACGACGTCGCGGACGTGCGCTCGCTGATCTGAACCGTTCATGAGCTCCTGAGGAAGCAAAGACGGGGAGGCGATCACGCCACAATGACTGGCCCTCTATCGCAGCTCGCTATGGTTGGGGCGAATCGGATGTACGAGTGAAGTCGCCTCAGATATGGTCCCATGCGTGCGCCCTCGTGCCTCTTGGAGAGTAGTGGCCGCGTTACTTCCCTGCATCGCGGCCCTGACCGCATGCACAGGAGAACCGGAGCGGCCAACGCTGACGGAAGCGGCCCGACAACTCGTGAGCGATGGGGACGCGCTGGTATCGGGCATTGCACCAGGCCTAACAGGGCTGGCGCAGGAGCGAGCAGACCAGGACCTGAACACGAACTGCCTGAAAGGCGAGGCGCAACGCTATTTTCGAGCAAAGGGGAACTTCGCGAACCCCTCCGCAGAGAACCCACCCAGCCTGGTCGGGTTGCTCAAAGGTGATCTTGAAGGTAAGGGCTATACCGAGATCGTGGACAGTCTCGATCTCTGGGAAGACAACGTGAGCGTCGCCGTCATGACCCATCCCCAAGCCCGATTGACCTTCGTCCTCATGGCACAGAAAGGCACGACGCCCAACGTCATGATCATCGGCAAGACAGAATGCTATCCCAGCAGCGGATGAACCAGGTCACATCGGATCCGGCGCCTGCGCGGCCTCCTTGCGAAGCTCCACGGCACGGCGGCGAAGGTTCTCGGCAGTAGCCAGGCAGCAACTTTCCAGTTCGCTCATCTCTCGCCTGAGCTGAACCCCCTGTGCGAGATATCGCTCCGCCGCCGGCCCCTTCCAGGACCCTTCGGCCTCGGCTTGGCTGGACGGGATGCCAGCAAAGGTGTCAGCAAGGTGCTTCGCATACCTTGTGAAGGTCGTCGCGAGCGCATCCTTCTCTTCCGCCTCACGCAGCAACTGATGCTTGACCGGCATAGTCAGCCACCCCTTCTTTTCAGCGCATCCAGCAGGGCACTCTGTACGCGGCCCTCCATCGCATCTCTCATGAGAGCCTGCTGGGACGTCGTCATCGCAGGCAAGCCGTGTTCCCGCAGCGAATGGTCCAGCCATGCGATCTGCTCGTCAATGAGCTTGCCGACCACCGTCTCTGCCGTATCCGGTGTCTTCTTGTCGAGGTAATCCGTGATCATGCCCTTCAGAAGGTCTTTGACCTCGTCGAGACCTTTGGCCTTTCCCGTGGATACGATCTTGCTGGCGACCGGGAAGTACTGGTCGAGGTAATCCACCGGCATGAGCATGTATCCGGCGATGCGCTCGGCGTATTCGTCGTCGCTCCACTCTGCGTATGTAGAACCAGCCAGCAAGAGGTTCGCCAACGCGCCTGTTCGCTCAGCAAGGTTAATGTGCGCTTCCTGCTTGTAGTTGTCGGGGTCGAAAGGATGGAACCGGCCCATGTCCAGTTCCTTGGTGTACTCCTTCGCCGCCTTCATGAGGGTGTCGGCCGCAGCGGAATCCTGCATCAACGCACCCATGAAGCGCGCGCTTACGGCAGGGTCGAGCTTGTCCCACGGAGGTCCCGGAGCCAGGTGGGGCATCTTCGGCGAGTTCCGCGTTGCTTGCCCTCGCGCGAGGTGATCGAGGATGGGCTTGATGTTCTGGGCGAGCATTCGGCTGATCGGCGAGTTGGCGAACGTGCCCAGGCTGCCGTCGACCCATAGCGTGTTCTCAGCGCCGATGCTGTTGATGACACTCAGCCAGGCCCGTTCCCGCACCTCAGCCGTACCCGAGTCCGGCTTCAGAGCGCCGTGCAGCGCCTCTGCCAGCGCTTGTTCGTAGGCAGGGACACCGGTCGAGCGGATGGTGTAGGCATCGAGCATGGTCCCGGCCTCTTTCGGGTGCTCGGCCAGGAATCGCTGGAATGCTTCAGGGTTGGCCGCGAAAGCCTTGGCCAGGTTGTATAAGTTCCAGTTGGGATCCGTCGGGAACGCGTCGGAGTTCGGCGGCCGGTTCAGGAGGTTGGTCGCCACCTTGGCGAGGAACGCATCGGACTGCGGAGCCAAGGTGACGAGGGCGGTCAGGATGTCCGAGGGTGCCGTCTCGACCATCTTCTGCCATTCGGGCCCGAGCCGCCCCGAGCTCTCGGCCCCAGCGAAGGCCTTGGCGAGCAGGCCCGGCAGACCCTCACCGGCTCGTTTGGCGGCCTCCGGGGGGAGGCCTCGGCGCTCTGCGGCGGCTCGGTTGTTCATCCAGTCGCGGAACAGCTTCTGGAAGGACTTGGGGCCGAGAGCGGACAGGAGGGCCGCAGCGTAGGCGGGATCGTCGATGCGTCCCTTGAGCGCTGCCGCGGCCTTCTCCACCTCGGCCCAGCTCTGCCCGGACAGGTGCTCGTCGTGGTGCTTGAGGGCCTCGGTGATCGCTGCCGCGTCCTTCTTGGCCGCCTGTGCCGCCTCGGTCTGGTTGCTGAAGGGCATGGTGGCGGTCAGCATGCCCTTCTGCTGGGTCGGCACCATCCGCTTGAGGGTGTCGACGCGCCATTTCAGGTCTTGCTGCGACTCGTGGAAGAACCACCAGGTCCGGTGCATCGCAGTGACGCCCGCCCGGCCGACCCAGTCCTCACCTGCTTCGGCAATCGCTGCTTCGAGTCCCGGCCGTGTTCTGCCGAGGATGTCCTTTCCCGTCTCCATCTGGCGGATCAGCTTGTCTGCCCCGAGGGGATCGATCCCGACGAACTCCCCCATGAACCCTCCCAGAGGGTGTGGCTTACAAGGCGGAAGTCAAGCACGTCCCGATACGCGAGGTAAACGCGTTATGCATTCTCATTAACCATTTGAACCGCGGATATATGGTCAGCGCAAATGCCTTCGCGAGAGTGACCCGGCTCGACTACCCACGGCTCCTTCGCTTCTCGGTTGAGAAGGTGGAGAGAAAGGTTGCCTCGGTGTAGAACCAAGTACGGCTGTAAGCACCCTCTTGCCGTCTCAATTCACGTCTTCGCTGGAGAACCACATGCGATATGCGTCTGCGCAGGGCTGACTGTGCCGATCTTCGAGGAAGGCCCAGCAAAGTCCGTCGTGGCTCCCGATCGTTCGCTTGATCTCTTCGCGAATCGCTTCGAGCTGACCCGCCACGTCGTCTCGCTCATCAACGAGGACCCTGCGGCCGAACGGATCCTCTACCTGCACGGGCTTGGCGGGAACGGCAAATCGCTGCTGCTGCGGCACCTGGAACAGCGCTGCTGCCTGCGTACAGACCAGTGGGCGACCGTTCAGGCGGCCTCAGACGTCGAGCTGCTGGAGCGGCTCAGCGAGCATGGCCGACAGGTCCCAGTGGCCCGGATCGACTTCGGCGCGCGGCCGGCGGGTGAGAACCGGCCGCAGGAGGCGTTCTCCGGGTTGTTCATGCTCAAACGGCAACTCGCCCGGTATGGCATCGCGACGCCCCGCTTCGATTTCGCGGCGATCACCTACATGCACAAGCTGGGCTTCGACATCGCCCACCGAGTGCCCGAGTTGTTCCCGCGAGGAGAGGCCGGCCTCGCGCTGGACATCGCCGACGCCATCATGACGCTGCCGGTCCTGCGTGTGGGGCAGCAGTTGTTCCAGCTGATCAACGCACGGATGGACAAGGTCTTCACCCGCGGCCGGATGAAGCGGCGCGTCCCTCAGGAGGACGCCGAGCAGATCCTCACCCTCACCCCGGAGCCGGACCTCCTGCACGAGCTCCCCCGCCTATTTGCCAAGGACCTGAACGACGCCGTCGTCGAGCATCCCCGCATCGTGTTGCTCTTCGACACCCACGAGGCGTTTTTCGGTGAGGCCATCGGAGACCCGGACAGCCTGCTCCACGCCGACAAACTGATGCGGGACGAGTGGCTGCGCTGCCTGCTCGGGCATCTCGACCTGGGTGCCGGAATCATCGCCATCCTCGCGGGCCGCACCCAGCCACCCTGGTCGACAGCTCCCGTGTTCCCCATCCCCGACCGGCATATGGATCTGCGCCTGGTCGGCCACCTGAGCACCATCGACGCCCACCAATACCTGAGCATGGCCGGAATCACTGACCCGTCCATGCGCAGAGCCCTGGTCGCCTACGCCTCCACCGCCCCCAACGAAGTCCACCCCTACTTCCTGGGATTGTGTGCGGACGTCGCTCTCACCGCCGGTACGCGGCTGGGCCCGACGGACTTCACCGGCCTGGTGGACAAGGAACGCGACCTGGCCCACCGGCTGCTGCAATGGGCGCCGGCCGAAGCTGAGTACGGGATCCTCGCGGTCAGCGCCTGCCGGGCCTTCACCGTCGATACCTTCCGCCACCTCGGACAAGAGCTGGACTTCCCGTGCGACCGCAGCGCGTTCAGCAGACTGACGGCCTTCTCCTTCATCGCCCCGTTGCGCGGCGGCACCGCGGGCGGAACCGGCGCGTACACCATGCACAACATCCTGCGCAGATCTCTGCAGAGTGTCCGTCCGGGCGAGCTACGACAGGCGCACGAGGTCCTGGCCCAGCACTACGGCGAGCGTGAGGAGTTCACCGCCGAGATGGAGGCCGCCTACCATCTGAGCCATCTCGACCCTGGGCAGGGCGTGACGGCCTGGGTGATGCTCATGGACCGCAGCCTCGCCACCGGCCGCTACGACCAGTGCCGCGCTCTGGCCGGCCTGCTCGGCGAACTACGCATCGACCGCGACGACGACCGAGGCCGCTGCCTGTACCGCGTTGCCCGCGCCTACCTTGGACTGGGCCACTGGAACCAAGCCGAAGCCCTGCTCAACGAACTCCCCCGCGAGTCGGCACACGCCGAACTCCTACGCGCCGAAGTGGCCTTCTGCCGGGGCGACTTCGACCGAGCCGAGCACCACGCCCACGCCGCCCTGAGTCTCGCCCGTCCAGACGCACGCCATGGCTTTCTGTTCCGGCTGGCCGAGATCGAGCTGTACCAAGGGCGCTTCACCGACGGCCGCCGGCACGCCACCGAAGGCATGAACAGCACCACCGACCAGGCCCCTTGGCTCAAGGTTCTCGGCGAGATCGAATACTTCTCCGGCAACGTTGAGCGTGCGGACACGCTCATCAACCAGGCCCTCCAGGAGGTCACGGCGCGTCCTGCCCATCTCCGGGATCAGGCCCTGTACGCCGGGCTGCTCCAGGACGCCGCCCTGGTCGCCGAAGCCACCGGCGCCTGGCGAATCGCGTTGGACAGCCAGAACAAGGCGCTCACGATCCGCAAAGCATCGGAAGACGCCCGCGGCATCGCCCAGTCCCTGCACGGGCTCGGCAAGGCCCAATGCGGCCTCGGCCTGCTGAAAGAGGCCGCTCACAGCCTGGCAGAAGCAGGCCGCATGGCCCGCGACCTCGGAGACGGCCTGCTCGCCGCGAAGATCACGCTCAGCGAAGCCGACATCCACCACGCCAACGGCGACCTCCCAGGCGCACGGCAACTGACCGAACGCGCCCTGGCCGAGTTCAAGCACCACGGCACCCCGTACGACATCGCGGCCGGTCGTCTGTCCCTGGCACGCCTCATGCAAGGCCGTGAACGTGTCCGCCACGCCGACGTCGGACGGCGCCTCACCGTTCAGGGAGGGTTCAACGCGTTGGACCGGTTGTTCTCCGACCAGGCGATCCCCTCCGCAGAACGGATCCTCAACGGGCTCATCGGGTTCTCCTGTGGAGACGCGCTCGGCGTGCCCTGGGAGGGCAAGCCGCCCCAGGACATCGCGCTCACAGACACCCTGACCGCCCGAGGAGATTGGCCGACCGGCAGCACTTCCGACGACACCGAACAGCTCATCCTCCTCGCCGAAAACGTGATCAACACCGGCGGCTCAGAACATGCCTTCCTGACCGCCCTTGCCTCGGCACTGCCCACCATGCACGGCGCCGGCCCGACCACGAGACGAGCGGTCGCACGGTTCGAGGCGACCGGATCCCTCGTCGCAGACGGCGGAGGCACCAACGGCGCGATGATGCGCGTCCTGCCCATCGGCTGGGCCACACCCGCCACCGAGGCCCTGCACCGCCGCAAGCTGGTCGAGCGCATGACCAAGACCACCCACGCCGCCCCGAAGGCCATCGCCACCGCCGGCGCGATCGCCGCCATGGGATCGTGGGCCCTCGAAGCCTGTACCGCCCAGGAGTTGATCACGGTCGCCAGAGAGGAACTCGATCACTACGGCGTCCCCGACGTCGCAGGGTGGGAACTGAGCCCTGACGGGGTGTCACTGGACGTCATGGACACGCTCGGCGCGGTCCTGCACGTGCTCAGCCTCCATGAGGAGCCGGTTGACGCCATGCGGTGCGCGGTCAGCCTCGGCGGTGACACCGACACCGTGGCCGCGATCGTCGGAGGCATCCTGAGCTGCCGCCAAGACGTCGTGGATATCCCCTGGAGGTCGCAAGTCGTTCTCCCATCGTCGTTGGAAGCGCTTGCACAAGGGCTGCGGGCAACGCGACGGTCTATGTATGCCTGACTTCTGGATCATCGGGCCCATCGCCTGGGACCTCGCTCTGTACGTCGATCAACTACCCGACAGTGGCCACTTCGTCCAGGCCGCCGAGAGCGAGGAGCGTCCTGGGGGCACCGGCGCGAACGTTGCCACGGCGCTGAGCCAGGCCGGAGCCCGCGTGCACATGGTGGGCTACGTGGGACCGGACGCCGCCGGCCAGAAGATGACGGCAGCCCTGACCACAGCGGGGGTGGACATCGATCACGTCCAGGTTCTGGACGGGCACACGTCATCCGTCGTCCTGCTCATCGAGCCCAACGGAGAGCGCACCATCATCGGCATCCACCCCGATCTACTGCACGACATCACCATCCCCACCGCAGCGGTGGCACCTGGGGACATCGTCTACTTCGCTTCCTGGCGCGACCTCTACACTCCTGCGGCCCAAACCATGGCCGCCGCTGGAGCTCTGGTCACGAGCGTCCCACCGGGCACGACCCCGGCCATGAGGTACCTGATCGGCTCCCGCAGCGACTTCAGCGACATCCCCAAGGACACCACAGCGGTCATGACCGAGGGCGCTCACGGCGTCACTGTGCACTCGGCAGACGGCATTGAGCGTTTCCCAGCTGTCCCCACCGAAGTCGTGGACGCGACCGGCGCCGGAGACGCCTTCGCCGGCGGTCTGCTCTGGGGGCTCGGCATGGAGAAGCCCCTCTTCGAGGGGGTGCGGCTCGGACTTGCCTGGGCCGCCGCCACCGTACAAGTGAAGTCATCCATGCCCGTCAAAGGCCCAGGCGACCCAACCGCGGATCAATAAGTCGTTGGCTAGACCCACTCGCCGTTAGGCATGAGGAGGGCGTCTTCGATCTCGGATCAGAAACACCCTCCGCGGCCTTGTGCCCCTCGGCCAACTCGGCCCTACCCCAGCGCCGACAACCAGGTTATTTAAGCCCGCCCAGGTACATATCGACCTCAGGGTCGCCTTCGAGGTAGTACCTGACCCACGCCGCCTGGTACTCCCCACGAGAGATGACACCATCGCCATCGGTGTCGATGTTCGCAGCGGATTGACAGGCCTCTTCCTTCGTAAGGCCGACGCTCTCCAGCGTGGCCTGCAGTTCCGCCAGGTCGATCCGGCCGTCGTCGTTGGCATCGATCACCGAGAACTCCGCGTTCGCCGCGTCGGCGATGCTCTGCGCGAACTGCACCTTGCTGACAAGCGCGTTGCTCATGGCCTGGATGAACTCATCCCGGGTGATCGTTCCGTCGGAGTCGGCATCGGCGTACTGGCGGAGAACCTCCCAGAGCCGCTGGTACGCGGCATGGATCGCCTGGCTCTTGGGCGAGTCGGTGGCGAGGTTGCCGGCCTGCACGATGCCGGTGGCCAGAGCCGCCATGTCATCCGACCCGATCACGTTGTTGCTGTTGGCGTCGAACAGGTCGAAGGTACGGCCGTACCGGAAGGCTGTGACGTCGCTCATGCTGCCCCTCTTTTGCACCTCTTGATCAGTTACTTAAGGTCACCATAACTAGCTCTGTGTAGTCAACGCGTGGTCGCGAAGAAGAGGCCAATTCGAGCCCGGAAGGTCGGCATCCGCGTGGCCGACCTTGCCACCAGCGTTCGCCACCGGCATCGGGGCGACCGGCCCTCAAGCAGCAGTTTGGCGGCGCGATGCCAGACTCGCGGAGATGATCTCTAGGGGCGGCCGGAAGCGAGTATTTACGCCCATCGAGAGAGTTCGACGCATCGTGCCTCATGCGAGGACGGATGGGCATTCCGTACGGTGGTCGTCTCAGCGGTCGGGTTGACGGGGTCGAGTTGTGATCCTTGCGTATGGGCCCCCTCTCGCTGCTTGTTCATGCCAGAGTGACGCAGCGTGCCCCCCGGGGCGGAACTACGGGGCATGGCGAGCAGCACGATGTGAAAGGCCCCGGAAGGCCGGGGCCGGAGGTGAAGAGCCTGGACTTATTCATCAAGAGCGCTATTGATCTTGCTATTGATCTGTTCTTGCTGACCGTCCATGCACTTGGCGTAGACCCGAAGCAGGACGTCCACGCTGTGCCCCGCGCGCTTGGCAACTTCGACGGCTGGCACTCCGGCGTTCAGCCAGAGCGAGACCGCCGCGTGGCGGAGGTCGTACGGTCGGGCGGCGAGCGACGAGATGATCTGTGCGGGAGTGAGAGCGAGTTTGCGAGCTTCCTGCCAGACGTAGGAGTGCGCCGAACTGGAGTAGGTGCCGCCCGTCCCCGTGGCGAAGATCCTGCCGTCCGCGGCGGTGCCGAACTTGGCGATGTGCTCGCGGAGCATGGCGACGAGGACGGGCGGGATGGGTATCTCTCGTGTCTCCTTGTCGGCGCGGTGCTTCAGACTGCGCGACTCGTGGGTCTCGCCGGAGTTGGTCCAGCGCTTGGTTCCCTGAGGCCGTGCCTTCTCCAGGACGATCAGACCCCAGCCTGATTCCGGCAGGGTGCAGTTCCTCTGCCTGAGGTCGGCCGCTTCTTCAGGCCGAAGCGCGGCGTAGTAGATGCATGCGAACAGAGCCTTGAGCCGAGGGCCGCGCTTACGTCCGACCTTGGGAACGGCGTCGAGGAGCTGCTTGGCTTGGGTTGGGTTGACCACGGTGCGCGGGTCGACAGCCGTCACGGCCTTGGGCACTGTCCACTTGATCTCGTCCAGCGGGTTACTGCTGAAGACCTTCTGCTCCACCGCGTGCTCCAGCAGGTGATGCAGTACGGCGCGCTTACGTCGCACCGTGTTGGCTCCGGCAGGCTCGCCTGCGAAGGTGACCGAGACGGCGGCGAGCGCCGTACGAAGCACATGGGCCTCTCCGAGGGCCGCCAGCGGCAGCGACGCCCTTTCCAACCAGCTCAGAACCGATGTCTGTGTCGGAGTCAGGTCCGTACGCCGCTTCTCCGGTAGCAACGCATGGACTCGGAGGACCTCGCGCAGAGCATCCGCGGCGGGACGGCGGGGCGCGTCGGCTACGAGGGCAGGGATCAGCGACAGGAGGGCGTACGCGTCCGTCTCTCGGGTCCGGGCCGCGGACATGTTCCAACGGCGAAGGACGTACGCCTGCGCGAACTCCAGGAAGGACGGTCCAGTCGCCTCGGGTGCCAGCATCGACACTGGCAACCCGGTGCGGACGTCGAACTCCTCCCCTGCCTTTGCCGCCTGCCGGAGGTCGGACATGAAGGCGTTGGCCAGGCCCTTGGTCCGGAAGCTCTTGGACTTCTCCTTGCCCGCGACCCTCCAGCGGGCGACGTACACCGGCAGCCCGCGGTTCGAGCGCTGCTGGACCTGGCTGAACTTCACGTCGTAGGTGGTGTTCACGCGGCCTCCCGTCGAGAGTCGAGCCAGGCGATGAGGTCGCTCCGCCAGACGCGGAGTTCGAGGTTGGGAAGCTGGACACATACCGGCGCGCGGCCGAGCTCGCGCCAGCGGTAGAAGGTGCGGCGGGAGACTCCGCCCAGTTCGTCGAGGACCTGAGGAACGGTCAGCAGCTCGTCGCTTCTGCTCATTGAGGATCACCGACCATCTGCGGCAGGCGGACACCGGTTATGGCTGCGGCGAGGAGCTGTTCGCCCAGGGAGAGGCCCTGTCCGGCGTACTCCCAGTGGCCGATGACCAGAACGGTGTCCTCCTCGAACAGAGGGAGCCGCCCGATGGAGATCTCTTCGGCGCGCATGTGTTCTTCGCGGGCGGCGCGGAGCGCGCCGAGGGTGGTGGAGTAGCGGCGACTCTTGGTGGAGAAGTGGCCGCGGAAGCCGAGCATGTGGGCCCAATGGATGAGCCGGAGGTCGGCCAGGCCGGGTTGGCTGCCGAGGTGCATGCAGGCGGCGATCAGCCGGCGGGCGTGCTCGCGCACCGGGAGGGCGTTCAAGTTGTCGAGAGGTTGGATCCGCCGGTCCAGGGTGCCGACGCACTCCGCCGCCTTCGTGGCGTACTTGGCGATGTAGGCGGCCACGGCTTGGTCGGTGAGGTCGCCGTCCATGGTGATCTGGCGGGTGTCAAGCTGGGTGCCCCAGCGGAAGGCGCGGCGCAGAGGCTTGACCTCAGCCGTCACCGCGGCAGCCGCGTGCTGGACGGCTTGGGCGAGCGCATCTGCCGTGGCCCACGTCGGTGGCGGAGCGTCGGGTCCGTCCGGGCCGTCGAGGCGGATGACGGCGTGAAAGTGGACGACGCCACGGCGCTGGTACTCGGCGACCTTGGCGAAGGCGATGCTGACGTGCTCGCGCAGAGCCTTGACAGTCAGGCCGTTCAGCCTGGCGAAGCGGCGGCGCAGGGCGAGCGTGAAGCGCCGCCACAGCTCAGGGCTGATGGCGTTGAACAGGACCGAGCCGTCGTAGTCGTAGCACTCGGGGCACAGCGGTTCGCCGAGTCGCGGATCATCGGCGCTGTGCCGGTCGGTGCAGGACATCGTCCGCCCGTGCGGGCAGACCTCGGCGTCGCGGCGGGCGTGGCAGGGCAGGACCTTGCCGTTCTTCTCCCGCCGTGCGTGAACGACTCCGAAGGACGGCGCGGTCAGCGTCACGAACAGACAGGGGTGTGAGTTGACCGTCTCGGGCACGCCCTTGCCGCCAACGAGGCCGGCACGGACGAGTTGGAACGTATCGGCGCGGTAGACCTCGGCGCAGGCCGGGCACCGTGAGGCGCGGCGCGTCTTACACGGGACTCGGAGGACGCCGTTGGGCTCAGTGGTGGTGCTGTAGCGGTGCAGCAGGTGACCGGTGGCTTGGTCGTAGTGTTCGACCTTGCCGCGCAAGTGGATGGGCTGTCGGCAGCCGCCGGCCCGCTTGATCTGGCAGGCCCAGCGGTCGTAGTCGGGGTCATGAAGTCGGGAGATCATCCCGGCTATGGCGTGTGGGTGGTGCAAGATGGATCCGTCCTGTCCGGATGTGCTCTGGGTGGGATGGCCCCTCACCTGGCGCGGAACTTGGCGGTTGTGTGGCCAGGTGAGGGGATCTCGGCTATGCGCCGTGGTTGTCGATTCCGGTGCCGTGGCAGTCGCGGCAGGTGTCGCTGTCTCCGTCGAGGCCCGAGCCGTTGCAGGTGCAGCAGCAACCGGGAGCGATCAGTGGCTCTTCCGGCGGCATGATCAGTGACTCTCGCGCGGAGTGATCGTGAGGTAGATGCGGTAGTGACGCGGTCGGTTCCGGGCGGGAAAGGCCCGCGACATGGACATGATCGTGAAGTTCTGGCGTAGGTGGATCATGCCGAGGGTCAGTTCGGCGCGGTTGCCCTCGATGCGGATGCGCATGGTGCGTACCTCCTAGATGTCGGTCTGGATGCAGTCGCGGTAACTATCCACGGCGGCGTGGCGAGCACGGGCGACGGCGAGGATGGCGGTGAATTCGTAGGTGACCGGGCCGAAGGCGATGCCGGTCATGTAGTGGCCGTGAGGAAGGTGGTCGGGGTCGATCTCCGTACCGAGCAGGGCGGCGACCTTGTCGACCTCGGCGCACATCTGCTCGTCGGGGCCGTTCGCGGGAAAGCCGCGGATGATGACAGGCGCCACCGAGGTGGGTACTTCCGGATTGGCCTTGAGGAAGCCGGCCAGGGCGATCAGTCCGGCGATGAGGGCGTCTCGGTCGTTGTTCATGGCGATTGCCTTTCGGGGCATTGGAGCGTTCCAGAGATGCTGAGTAGGTCGGAGGCGAGTTGCTCGGAGACGCCCAGGCGGGCGCGGAGGACGTCGCGGGTGATGGGCTTGCCGTGCCTGGCGTGGTGTTCGTCGGCCACTCGGCGGGCGTAGTCGACAAGCGCGGGAGAAGGTTCGGGCCGATCCTCGCCCTCAGCCGGGACGAGAGCAGGACGATCGTTGGAGGGAACGGCGAGCGGTTCGTCGGGACGAGGACGGGGCGGGACGTCCATCGCGGACGACTCGAAGGGTTCCGGGGACGAGGTGGGATGAGGACCCGACGTCCGGCGTTCGAGCATGGAGATTGCGACGAGGAAGGCCGCTGCCGGAGTCGCCGCGGTGATCCAGCCCCAGACGGTCGGGTCGGCTTGTTGCAGGTTGGCGGCCAGGGAGAGGACAATGCCCCCGGTCAGGACGAGGACCGGCCAGGACATCGGGCCCCGCCGCTGGCGCCCGGTCTTCTTGTCTCGCTGCCGTTCGCGAGCCGCCATGACGCAGGTCAGGTCGACGCAGACGGCGATCGCCCAGGCCATCCAGCCGGACTGTCCGTGTTCGCTGGCGGTGTCGCGGATGTGGGTGAAGGACCCAGCTCCAGCGATGAGGGCCAGGATGAGGACGGGGCCGGTGTCGAGCAGCCAGTGGGCGAGGCGTCGCATTGGATCAGGCCTTCCGCGGGTCCGGGATGGAGTCGAGGAACTCGGCGAGGTCGGCGTCAGTCGGTGGCGTGGTGTGGCCGGCAACGATGTCCGACCAGGTGGGCGTTCGGTCGGCATAGGTGGTTGCGGCGAGTTCGGCGGCCTGCTCGCTGACGTAGAAGGAGCGAGCGCGGTACCACTGGCCGTCCTGGGAGGCGACGATCGCGACGCCCGGTGTCTCGGCGGGGATGGCGCGCGCCGAGGCGAGGGCGGCGGGGTCAAGATCGCCGAGGGTCATGGTGGCGGTTTCGGGGTCGTTGACCCGGTGGCAGATCCGTCCTGAGCACTGGGCGCGGAGGGCGGTGACGCCGGGGCCGAGGTCGGAGCCGATCCGCTGGCCGCAGCAGAACAGGTAGATGCCGAAGGCCCGCCCGAGCTGAGCCACCCGCAGGAGCGCCGTTGAGGTCTTGGCGATCTCGTCCTTCTCGCTCTTGTCGGCCATCAGGTACAGCTCGGCGAGTTCGTCGACCAGGACGACGACGGGCACGGGCCTCTGCTCGTCCGAGAGTTGCCAGATGTTGCGGGCGCCGGCCTCACGGCACAGGGCCATGCGGTTGGTCATCAGGCCGACGAGGTCATCGAGCAGGGCGGTGCATTCAATGCGTGTGGTGCCCAGCGCCGAGAGGCGAGGGCTGTACGGGGTGAACTCCACGCCGCCCTTCAGGTCGAAGCCGACCAGCGCGACCGGCTGAGGCGCGAGTCCTTGGACCAGGGCGTTGGCGAGGTTGGACTTGCCTGACTGCGTGGCTCCGGCGTTGAGGTAGTGCGGGACAGTCTTGAAGTCGATGATCCACGGGCCGCCGGTCTCCAAGCGTCCGACGATGACCTTGAGCAGCTCGGGCGAGGTCGGCAGGCTCTCGACCCGGACGAGTGGATCGCGGACGGTGGCGGACAGGACGACCCGACCGGGACGAGGGGACGAGACGCGGATCGCGTGGATGCCCCAGGAGTGGGCGAGCCGTTCGGCGGCGTCGGAGTAGTCGGCGGGAATCTGGCCCTCAAGGGTGTGCAGGGTGACCCGCCATCCGTACCGGGTGGGCTTGGGCAGCCACATGAACGGCTTCGTGTCCACGGCGATGCGCTGCCACTTGCGCCGGACGCGGACGACGCCGGTCAAGGCGACCAGGCCGGGGACGGTGGTGAACCAGAAGCGCTGCCGCTTCTTGGTGAGGTTGCAGCCGAGTGCGACCTTGCGCCAGCTTGCCCGTACGCTGATCGCGACGAACGGGAAGGCCACCACGAGCCAGAACGACGGGAAATGCCAGCGGCGCCAGGCCCAGAGCCCGGCCGCCGAAGCGGCCAGGACTCCGAGCATGATGAGCGTGGTGTCAGACACGGAGCGGCTCCGTGTCCACCGGTAGGAGCGCGGCGGCGCGGTAGGAGATGCCCCACCGGCCGGCGATCTCCCAGACGTACCCGACCAGGCCGGTCGGATTGACCTGCTGACCGGCGCTGATCGGGGGCTCCCCCGAGGTGCCGATCTTGACGAGCTCGATCCGGCCGAACTCGTCCTCGACCGAGACGGTGACTTCGTAGACGGTGTTGCCGTGTTTGTCGGTCTTGATCTCTCCGGTGTCCTTGTTCAGCAGGCGCGGCTTGGGCGCCTTGACGCAGGTGATGACGAGCTTGGAAGTGTCGACGGGGATCGGGATGGTACGCACGAGAGCTGGTCTCCTTCAGAGGCGGTGTTCTACTTACCAAGATACCTAGGTATCTAGCTTTGTAAACCAAGATAGCTGACTCGGATCGAGATTGCTTACGGGTTGCCCAGAGACCTAGGCATCTAGAAAGGCTAAAGTTGGGTCATGGCATCCACCGACCGGCGTCGGCCGTACCTGCGAATCGCCGAGGACATCCGGCGCGACATCGCATCAGGCCGCTACGCGGTCGGCGAGCGCCTCCCCGTGGCCCGCGAACTGGCCGAACGGTACGGCGTTGCCATGATGACCATCGGCAATGCCCTAGCCGTCCTCCGCGACGAGGGACTCATCGAGACCCGCCAGGGTGCCGGCAGCTTCGTCAGCCGGACCCCCGACGACGAGACCGCCGGCCCGACACCCGGCGAGCACAGCGAAGAGTTCCGCATCATCTCCGAGCAACTGAGCGAGATCCGTCAGCACATGCAGAAGCTGACAGTCAGGCTGGACGAGCTAGACGCCCGGACTCGTCCTGATCAAGCCGAGAAGTGATCCTCGCGGTGCGCCGCTGGAGTTCGGCCAGGTCGACCGTGATCTCCGCCAGCTCACGTAGCAGGATCTGTCGTTCGATCTCACTGAGACCCACGTACCACCCCATTGTGTAGGCAGGACGCCGGAGCGCCCCCGGGTTACCTGACAGGTGGGGAGCCATTGCGCGGATAGCCCTCCGTCTTCCGTGCTCACAGCAGCCGCATCGCCTTGGCGAGGTTGAGAATCTCGCGCTGACGATGCAGGTTGCCGCTGTCCCTCAGGTCGCGCACGATGTTGCGGACCAGTGGACGGTTCCGGACGTGCTGGGGCGCGATCCGGTCGGCACGGAGCAGAGCGTCTGCCGCTTGGTTGTCCTTCCTGTTCATGTGGTAGCCCGCCGCGGTGCAGGTCCAGTAGTGGGCCTGGCGTTCGGACGAGGCAATCTGGGCGACTTCGACGTGTTCGGCGCGGGAGATGACCTCGCGGGGCCGGCCCAGCTCCATGCTCACCTCTACCGCGTGGATCGTGGTGTTCACCCGGTTGAACTGCGTCTGGAAGACGTTGCCATCCCGCGGCAGCACCTCGGCGACCCGGCGAGCCTCCTCCAGGTGGTCCTCGGCCTCTCGCTGATCCCACAGCCGCGAGTACGCTACTGCGGCCCGCAGGTGCAGGGCGCCCCACATCGCCTTGATCGTGTCGCTCCCGCCTACGTGGGGCTCGATTTGATCGATCGCCGACAGGGCCGCGTCCTTGGCGGGGTCGAGCTGCGCTTCGTGCAGCCACACGCCGCAGAGGTCCCAACTCGCGGCGGCGACCAGGTCCGGGGCGCCGACCCGTTGCGCGGCGACGAGCTCACGCTGCACGGCGGTCCAGCCCAGGTCATGATGTCCCAGGAGGTTGGACGACACCCGCGCCATGTGGCAGGCCCGCAGCATCAGCGCCTCGGCCCGTTCGCGATCGGCCGACGAGTCGTTGGTGACGGCGATCAGGTCAGTCAGGATGCCGGGCAGCACCTCGCCCAGAGCGGTGAACCTGGCGTCCTGGCGCAGTTGCTCGGCGAGGCGCACGTTCGCCTCAAGTTCCTGCAGCGGCCGAGGTTCTCTTGCCGCCCGGAGCATAATCCCGCTGGGCAGCGAGGCCTGCTGAAGTGCGAGCCGTAGCGCCGGCACCGCCGCGTGGCCGGAGTCGAGATCCGTCGTCTCGTGCTGGTACGGCTGGCCGGTGAGTTCTGCGACCTCCACCCCGAGCACCTCAGCGAGCTGCCCGACCACGCTCATGCGGTCCAGTGGCAGCCGCCCGTTCTCCACCTTCGACAGCCAGGAGACGGAGCGGCCAACCTTCTCAGCGAGGGTGGCCTGATCCCACCCCTTGCGGTGACGCGCTCGCGCGATCCTCTGGCCCTGCGTCGCGTACTCTGTTGCCACGTCCGAGCCCCTCCCTCTCGCCGTCGCTTGCTTCGACGATAAGACGGGTGACGTGGGCCACTGGCAGAAAAACTGCCAGTCGGCAGGCATGCGAAACCGCAGGTCGGCCTTCGACCTGCGGAAACGCTCGTCACAGATCAGTTTCAGATTGTGACGCTACGTGTGCGTGGGCTATGAGGTTCGGCGCGTCCTCACCTCGCTTCGCCGTTGATGAGCTGTCGCCACAGCGTCTCGGCGGCACTGACCTTGACTCTCGGGCTCTCGGCGATGACCCATGGAGAGACCGATCGGTCGTACCGCCGGATGAAGCCCTGCCCGCCGGCCCGGCAGTCCTCGAAGACCATCGACAGGCATTCGCAGGTGTAGCCCCGGACGCGTGCGGGCAGCGGGCGGTGTTCGACCTCTGCCCACCTCACCGGCACCGCGTCTGGACGCGGCGAGGCGGGGTGTGTGCCGTGAAAGTCGTCGTCATCTGCCACAGGGCTCACCGTCCTTCATGAAGAGCGATCACCAGCAGAGCACCGGCGGCACTCGTGGAGACCGTGTTCGATGAACAGGCGTTGGTGAGCGAGGAGCCATCTCCAGCCGCGGTGTGCGCACTCTCGGAGCGGCAGGCCGGAGCGCACCCGCGCAACCCCACCCGGCGGGGCACTGGACCGTCACTCACCAACGCCATATCCCCAAGCTAGCAAGCCTGTAAGTACCTGTCTACTCCATGGCGCTCCATGAAGCTTCACGATCCGGCGTGAAGGGCCGTGAAACGCCCTCCTACTCTCATAGCGTGGCCAGATATGTCGAGCACACGCGCACCTGGGAGTTCGACGAGGACCGTTCCCGCTGGGAGCAGATCCTCGAAGTCCTGAACGAGCGCATCGACTCGGGCGAGTGGGGTCCCAAGTTCAAGATCTCCGAGGTCAAGCTCATGGAAGAGTTCGGAGTCGCCCGCCCCACCATACGCAAGGCCATGGAACGCCTCAGAAGCGCCGGCAAGGTCTACACCGTCCCCAACCTGGGCAGCTTCGTCAAAACTGGCAGCGAGGCCGAGTAGAGCAAGAACGCCAACGTCCTCAAGGAGAGCGCCTCCGCGGAGTAGGCTCCGGGGACGTGAGCCAGCGGATCGACTACTACAACGACCCGAGAGCGCCAGCCGCCAACAGCCTCGTCCCCTCCGTGAATGTCGTCGTCACCAACGAGGCCGGCGAGCTGCTGCTCATCCGCCGCTCCGACAACGACAACTGGGCCCTACCCGGTGGCGCCATCGACCTCGGCGAGTCCATCCCTCAGGCCGCCATCCGCGAGACCCTCGAAGAGACCGGGATCACCTGCGAGATCACGGGACTGGTTGGCACCTACAGCAATCCCGGCCACGTCATTCACTACACCGGCAACGACGAGGTCCGCCAGGAGTTCTCCCTCGTTCTTACGGCGCGACCCGTGAGCGGCGAGCCGACTCCGAGCCCGGAATCCCGAGAGGTGCGCTGGGTGATGCCGGACGAACTCGGCACCTACGACATGCACCGCTCCATGCGGCTGAGAATCAGCCACTTCCTGCAGGGCAACTGTCCCCACATCGGCTGAACCAGGCGCAGTCGATGGCACGCAGCTTCAACCGCGACGCCCCAGCCACCCGCCCTTGACCTCCGTCTACCGCCTTCAGGTGAAATGACCGCATCGGAAGACAGCGTCCCAGCTCTGCCGGCACCCGCCGACCCTTCGGGCGACAACGCAGCCGACCGGCTGATCAAACGTACTCTGCTCAAAGTCACAGGCCACCCAGCCAAGGCCGAGGCGGACACCCTCCTCAACGGCGTCATTGACGCGTGGCGACGCCATCAGGGCCGCAACAGCTCGAAGCCAACCCTCATACTCGTCGCCGGTTACGCTGGATCGGGCAAGACCGAGTTCTCCCGGTTCCTCTCCTATCTCACTAGCTGGACCCTCCTCGACAAGGACACCTTGACCCGCCCTTTGGTCGAGCGGCTCCTTGTCTCTCTCGGCGGCGACCCTGACGACCGGCACACGGAGCTGTACCTGCACGAGGTGCGACCGTTGGAGTACCGCTGTCTGATGGAGACCGCCTTCGACAACCTGAGCGCGGGGACCTCCGCGATCCTGTCGGCTCCGTTCATCGCCGAGCTGGCCGACCCCAACTGGGTGTCTCACCTGATCAATCGCTGCGACGCCGAGGACGTCGACGTGGCGGTGGTGTGGGTGCGATGCGACGCCGCGTCCATGCGCGAGCACATCGAACTTCGCGGCGACCCGCGCGATGCGTGGAAGCTCCAGAACTGGGAGGCGTACGCCGGCACCCTCAACACCGAGACTCACCCCTCCGCCGCCCACATCGTCGTCGACAATCGCCTCGGCACCGCAATCGCTCTCGTCCACCAAGCGCACGAAACGCTGAACCGGATCCTCGCGGGGCTGGAACTGCACTGAGCGACGAACCCCAGCAAGGCGTCCACCATCTACCGAGCTTCCTTGGAACCAGCAAAAGTGCAGGTAGACACCATGATCGCCCAAGTACTCACCGACTGGATGAGACTTTTCTCTACGGTTTCAAGGGCAGCCCGCCTGTGGCGGGCTGCCGCGCGTCGCGCAGTCGCTGGCCGCGCTGCGGCTCTCCGGCCGGTCGCGGCCACCGCTGCCCACGCGCTGGCCTGGTCGGCAACCAATCATGAGCGCTTGAAATAGTTTCTGGACTCAGTTCGGCCATGACCTTGCTTGGGGCTACATTGTGCTGTCATAGATAAAAAGAGGTGCGCCATCGTCGACATGATTATCCCAATCGGACGGCCATCGCGATAGTTGCATGAGTAATTTTACAGTCAATGGAGCCATATCACCCCAGTAGCTCGATGGCGGTAGTTCCGCTCCTTGAACTTCACGGAAGAAAGTCCTTTGCTGGCCATCTAGCGATATATCCATGGGGTGCAGCTGGCCGGGGCAAAATAGCATTGTCAATTCGCGAATCGTTGTAACGGTGGCATTGAGGTTG
This sequence comes from Nonomuraea sp. GTA35, assembly GCF_041950525.1. Lineage (NCBI taxonomy): Bacteria > Bacillati > Actinomycetota > Actinomycetes > Streptosporangiales > Streptosporangiaceae > Nonomuraea > Nonomuraea sp. GTA35. The sequence continues at coordinate 24,131 of NZ_JBGNUV010000035.1, forward strand.
CCTTCAGCTTCAGTCGCAATGTAAGCGAACGTAGAAAAGTTGCAGCATAGTATCTCATTCTCGGTGCCAAGAGTCGGGTTAAAAGTGTCCCACCAGGTCAGCACGGCAGGAGTGACAGATCTCGGTTGTTTGGGCGCCGCCTTACCAAAAATATCTCGCATCGACCAAGTGCCCTGCGTTATGGCTTCAGCGACCCGCTTCGCCTGGGAGGTAGCCTTGGAGAAGTTCACGCGTTGATCGATGTAGTTGCGCAGTTGGAAGTGGCTCCGAAATTTGTCGTACGTAGTTTTCAGTTCGAGAACGACAATGTCGTCTGTGTGACGGTCCCAAAGGATGAGGTCGGCGTCGCCAACGTCACGGAATCTCTTCCGTGCCGCCCATGCCAAGCGTGGATTGGTAGGAAGTTGGCTACCGAGCCAGTCTGCGGCTGAGGCAAGCGTGCTACCTATCGTAGTACTCCAAAGGCGATCGTAACGTCGCGTAAGCAAGGTAAGAAATATGAGGTCTGGAGGGAGAGCATGAAAGGCAAAGAACCAAACGGCTAAGAACTCCCCGCAGCGGAGAAATGGCGCTTGGCAACCCCATGACTCGGCTTCGCTTGGGGTAAGAGCATGCAGATTAACAATGGCCTCGAAATACTGGCGACTTTGACATTCAATCCCCCTCCTATCTGTAAACTCCGTCCAATCGGCCCACAGCTCATCAATTGTGAACCACCGCCTCACCGATGTCTGAGCTAGGTAAACGAACCATGCTCGAAAAGAAGGCAGCATCTCCATAGGGAAGTCTAGGCCCGCACAAAGTAGGTCCCAACTCTGGGGAGAGCTCTCAGAGAAGACCTTCAGGGCAGAGATATCTAGTGCAAGCGTCAATTCGCTTAGGTCCATCTCCTCGCCTGGCAATTTGAGCATTGCAGCGACCTCGGTAGTATGGGATGCATGCTCGGCCATATGGCTTACGAGATGGAGAGCTGATCGGCGCACCGGCTTAGCGAGTGAGACTCGGAGCTTGCCTTCATCGGACATGAGACGCCAAAGATCCTGCTGAAAAGATGAAATTATGTGCTGTCGCCGCCTTTTCTGAAACTCGTAGGCCAGCAGTTCTTCGGCGAACGGGTCAGGAAATAGCGCATGGTTGAAGTAGGGCATGGTGAAATCTTCAAAACGCCGGATGGCAGCGATCAAATTCTGCCAGTTTGCAGCGTGATCAAGTGAGCTATATGCTGGCACGTGATCGACTATCTCATTGCCTCGTTCAATAGCCAAATCCAAAAGCATTGGCACAACATAGTTGGCGGAGGCAACGTATTGAAATGGGTCTAGCAGCGACGAGACCGTAGATGGGTTCTCCTCTTCCCTGCGCATCGCATCAAGTAGACGTTGCTGTAGGTCTGGCTCGGGAGTCATCATCGCCAAATGATTACATACAAATCGCTTCCGGTGCTACGAGGCGCACTGACCGGACACGCGGGTTGCTGTGGCGTGTTGTGCAGCCGGGAAGCACAGCAGAGCAACCTCACGTAACCCGGGATCGGCCCGCCATCAGCGGACAGTAGCTAACGTACACTCAGCTTTGACTGCAAAGATGCTGGATTGAGGGAAGGCAGTGTCGGTCCGCCTGAACGGACGGTTAGGCTGCCGCGCCGCTTCCGGTGCTAATGACGGTGGGGCAAGTCACGCCCCGTCGGCCAGGGCGCGTGGGGATGCCTACTTCCGGTGCAGGGTCTTTGAGATCTTTCCGCCCGAGACCGGCGCCTTGGGCCAATCGGC
>NZ_JBGNUV010000036.1:0-22298 GCF_041950525.1 Nonomuraea sp. GTA35
CCCCGCCTACCAGGTCGTCACCGGAGCGGTGGCGATGCTGCTCTTCCTCAAGGTGCTCAACCAGCTCATCCTGTTCGCCACCGCGCTGGCGGCCACCAGCACCACCGGAGCCGTCACCGACCTGGCCACTCGGCCCGGTCCGCCATGACCTCGGGGGTGTGCCACCACCCGTACGGCCTTACCTCCGTCGCGAAGCCGGCGTACCTGCCCCCCGCCTGGCCCCGGTGAGCGTCTTCGCGGCCACAGCCGAACCCGATGCGGTCGCTGGCTGTGATCAGTTCCCGTGATGAGCCTTGCTTCGAACGCCCGTATCCGTCCTCGGGTAAACGGTGTTGGCTGGCAGTGTCCGGTTACCTGTCCTCGGCCAGGATGCGCCGGCGATCCAAGGGCGGAGGCGGTCATGTTCACCGAGACCGTGATGTGGGCGGCCGTCATCGTCGGGGTGATGGCGATGGCGTCGGCGTTCGGCTTCTTCCTGCTGCGCAGGCGTCGAGATCGCCTGCGAGAGCGATTCGGCCCCGAGTACGAGCGCACGGTTGCCGCCGCGGGCGAGCGCAGGGCGGCCGAGCGTGAGCAGCGAGTGCGTCGAACGCGATCAGGGCCACTCGACATACAGCCGCTCGATCCCGGATCACGCCGCGCCTATGCCGACAGATGGGCCGCGGTTCAGGAGCGTTTCGTGAACGAGCCGAGCCCCGCGGTCTGCGAGGCCGATCTGCTGGTACGGGCCGTCATGGCCAAGCGCGGATATGCCACCGAGGACTTCGCGCAGCAGGCCTCCGAGCTGTCGCTGCGGCACAGCCGCATTCTGGAGCACTACCGCCAGGCCCATGAGATCAGCGGGCGCGCCACGAGCGGCTGGGTGTCGATCCAGGAACTGCGGCAGGCCATGACGCACTATCACGCCCTGTTCGACGCCCTCCTCGGCGGCGACCAGCGGCCTGCCCGTGCTGGGGCTGCCGCTCGTTCACCTCTGACACACGCACACGGAACAGCGGGTCCCCGCCGGTAGGCCGCAGAGCGCTCAGGAGGCCGCGAGCAGCGGAACACGCGACGGATGAACCACCCCCGTGATCGTGCCACGGGAAACCCACGGAGGTGTCGGGCCTATGGCCTTGCCTGGGCAAGAGAGCCAAAGCCGTCTTCTCGCCGATGGCGAACCGGCTGCCGGGACGGCCGAGGAGAGCAGCGCCGACGAAAGCCACAAGGAACGCATCGACCGTGAATTGGCCGAGCTCCTGCAGGGCCTGCGGGTCATGGTGACCGGGGTGCAGGTGCTGTTCGCCTTTCTGCTGGCGATGCCGTTTCAGAGCGGCTTCGCCAAGCTGGACACCTCGGGCCTCTGGCTGTTCCTCGTCGCGTTGACGGGGTCGGCCACCGCCTCGCTCTGTTTCACCACGCCCGCTGTTCAGCACCGGCTGCTGTTTCGTACCGGGCTGAAGGAGAAGATCGTGCATCGTGCCAACGATCTGGGCCTGGCCGGCGCCATAGCTCTGGCGGTCGCGGTCACCGCCGCGATGGCGCTGGTGGCCGAGGTCGTGCTCGGCAACTGGCTGGCCATCGTGTTCGGCGCCGCGGCAGCGCTGGCGACCTCCTGGCTGTGGTTCCTGCAGCCGATCATCGACTTGCGCCGTCAGGCGGCGGCCGACCCACCACAGACAACCCCCTGACGAAGGCGAGCCACTGACTGGCCGGGCACAGGCGAGCAGGACCCGAAGTGCTCGGCGAGCCGGGCCCTCCGGCCCCCTGGGGAGAGTACATGGACATTGACGTCGCCGAACGTGAACACCTGGCGGTGGCTGACCTGCTGGCGCGGTTGGCCAGAGCCTTCTCCCGCAGCCATTCGGCTGAACGGGTACGTTGTGCGGTCCTGGCGGGGCACCACCGTTTTGACGGGCGGCCGATCCGGGACTTCGTTCCGATCTTCGTCGAGCGGATCACCAAAGAAGAGCTGCGCCGATCCGCCTCCTCGCGCTGATGCCCCTGCATCCACGAAGGCCAAGAGGCCGGGCACTTCCAGTCACCACCTCGGGATACGGATTCGGGCGCTGTCAGCCCAAGGCCGTACGCGCCCAGCCGAGCGCGGCGGTGGGATCCATCCCATTCGGAATGCGATCGGCAGGGACGTAGCTGAGCCACTGGTCGATGAGGCGGCCCAGGTGTTCGGGCACGTCCGGGGTGAGGTGATCGGCGCGTTCGGGGCGGGTGCCGGCTTGCATCAGGTGGCGGACCTGCAGCAGGTCGGCGTCGGCGCCGACGGCGGTTTCGAGCTCGCGCCGCAGCGGTGCCAGGCCGGTCAGCAGCCAGTAGGCCAGGGCGCCGACGCCGTACAGGTCGGACAGACCGCCGGGGGCGGCGTCGATGGCGCCGAGCTGCTCGGGGCTGGCGAACCATTTGGTGCCGCCGGGAAGGACAGTCGAGACGCTTTTACCGGCCTGGTGCAGTTGTGACATGCCCCAGTCGATGATCCTGATGGTTGCGGGGCCGTCCAGGACGATGTTCTGCGGCTTGATGTCGAGGTGGAAGGTGTCGTCGGCGGCGGCGGCCTGCAGCCCGGCCAGCACCTGGTCCAGGATCCACAGGCTCCACCTCAGGGAGACGTCGGTGCCCGGCCTGCCGTGGAGGTGGAGGTTGAGGCTGCCTGGCTGGTAGAGGGGTGAGATGAGGTAGACCGCCTGGGATCTGGTGTCCTGGCCGGCATCGATGATCTGCCCGATGTGCCGGTGGCGCAGGCGCATGGCACGTACCTCGCGCAGGAAGGTGCGAAACCGCTGGGGGTCGCCGTGGGCCTGGTGGAACACCTTGGCCACGACGATGGTGGCGGGGTCGGCGGGCTCGTAGGCCTGGTACAGGGTGGCCATGGCGCTGGCGTCGGCGTTGAGGGGTGCGTAGATGCGCCAGCGGTCGTTGAGCACCATGATAGGTGCGGGATGACCGGTGATCGCGGGCGCCGTCTGCGCGGCTTGCCCCGGCTTGGCCTGGTGCGAGGGCGGGTGCCGGCTTTGCGCGCGCTGTAGCTTGGCCGTGGCGATGATCTGCTCGGCGTCGGTGCGGGCTTGGGCGATGATCGCGGCCGCTTGCGTCTGGGCTTCTCCCAGCACCTGATGCCACAGCCGATCCAGCTTGGCCGTCGCCTCAGCGGGAAGACGAGGGCATGGCCTGGCGGTCGTCCTGGTGGCGGTGGCGGCGAGAACAGGCCTGTGCCGACGACGTCTCACCGCGCTGGCACGGGGCCGACCCCGACCCTGCCCGTACCCGTACCGTACATCGGGAAGCTGCTGTCCAGGCCGGTGAGGCACAGCACCCTGGCCAGATGCGGGCGGGGGGCGGCCAGGCCGAGGACGATGTCCAGGGATCGGGCCCGGCGCTGGACACCGACCACGATGCCCAGTCCGGCGGCGTCGCAGAACGACACTCCGGACAGGTCGAGGATGAGCAGGCTGGTGCTGTGCCGCAACACGTGCAGCAGGCGTTCACGTACCGCCTCGCCGGTGCCGATGTCCAGTTCGCCGCACAGGCGGATGACGGTGGCGGTGTTGGGGATGAGCCACAGGCCTTCCCCGGTGCGGGGATCGAGGGTTGTCATGAGCTGCTCCGCTCCTGCAGGCGAAGGCCGGCCGTCTGGTCCCAGCCGGTAAGCTGGAGTCGGCGTCGCAGCTGCGGGGAGGGCGAGCGTAACGTCAGAATCTGGCCGCCGCGCAAACCGGCGGGGGCGGTGACCAGGGCGCGCAGCCCGCCGACGTCGCAGAAGGCCAGGCCGCTCAGATCGGCGCAGAAGCCGCCGCCGTCGGCCATCGACGCCAGCGCCCGGGTCAGGGCGGGCAGGGTCGCGCGGTCGAGCTCACCTTCGAGCCGCACGCCCGCGGGATCGGCAAGCGGCGTGATGCGCAGGAGCCGAACGGCGAGCGTGTCAGGGATGCGAGTGCAGGCTGTGTCCGCGGTGTTCATGCTGACTCCTACGGGCGGGGGTGCGGGTTGAGGTGGCCGCGGGTGTGAGGCGGCCATGAACACGTTGCTCGGGAGCCAGCGTGAGCGGAGCAGTCTGGTGCGATGATCTGATCGTCTGGCGGGCTCGGCCGGGTGGAAAGCGGCAATCTGCACCACGCTTATCATCAGCGGTGATCAGCGGGGCCGCGGGTCGGTGTGGTGATCAGCGTGGATTGACGGGCCCACCGCTCATGGCGTTTCGTGGGGGATGAAGGAGACTCTCCTGTTGTGCACAGCCGGTATCTGGCGCAGAGCCCGCGCAGCGGGGGCACGCCGGCATCGGTGATGGCGCTCGGAGCTCAAGGACGGCATGGTGGCGTTGACTGCTCAACCTCCGCGGCCGCCGGATCCGGACGCCGGCGTGGATCAGGCCCTGGCTGACGTCTTGACGGCGATCGGCATGGCGTCCCGTGCCCTCGCCGTTCGGCACGCGATGAGCCTGGCCTGTCGTGGTGACCGGCAGGGGCTGGCCGTCTGTCTGGAGGAGATGACGCCTGGTCGGCTGGCCGAGATGGCCTCCGCCGCCCGGTTGCTGAGCGCCGCGGCCGAGCAGGCGCTGGCCAGGCGTAAGCCGTAAGGGTTGTGCCGTCTCCGGTCATGACGCGTGATCAGGACGTGGGCTCGCCGGGGGCGGCCTGTGGGGCCCGCCCGCCTTCGTTGTCCCAAGCGGCCAGGCTCTGTTCCTGCTCGGCGGTGACGCCGGAGGCGCCGTTGTGGTTCGCGGCGGTGAGGATATCGCCGGCACGTGTTCGGCGCCGGCACCGGGTGGCCAGGCCGAGCGCGTTCGTGGCGGCGGCGGGTGCGGTGCCGGGCGGGATGATGAGCAGGTTGAGATGTTCCGTCCCCCGGGTGATCAGGTTGACGACGTGGGGATCGATGGTGCGGAACCAGCCCACCTTGACGTAACGCCCGGGGGCGGCGATGCGGTGTGGAATGTTGTGCCAGATGTCCACGTGCAGGCCCACGCGCAGAACGCGCAGTTGCAGGTGCTGGTCGATGGCGGCGATCAGGGCGGGCAGTTCCGCGCCGGCGTCGTAGGTGGCGGGCCACCACGCGCCGTCGACCGCGCCCCGGCGGGTGAGGGCGGGGTCCAGGCTGAGCCGCTCGCGGCCGGGGCCGGTCATGAGGACGGCTCCCAGCGTCGTGCGGGGTCGTGTGTCGAGGTCGGCCGGCGCAGGGCGTGGGCCCGGCCGAGCCTTTCCGGCAGCCAGATCATGGGAACCCCAGAAGAAGCCCGGTCAACGTGCCGCGCCAGGTGCCGGTGGCCAGCAGCAGCGAGGCCGCGGCCAGCGCCGCGAGCAGCCGGTCCACGCGTCCCCGGGCCTGCCCGTTCCACGTTTCCTCCCGTCCCGCATGCAGCTCTTTCGCCCTCCGTGAACTTGTCCGCCTGCCCACCCACACGGTGGCCACACTTCGCCGGCGCTGCCTCTTGGCTGCCGGGGCGATGTGGTGGCGAAACGTTTCCGATGTGCGGGTGCTCGCCGGTCAGCGGTGCTGGCGGCGTCGGATGGCCAGGCGGCGGAGCTGGGTGATGCGGGCGGTGCCTAGCACCAGGGTGAGCAGGATCCCGCTGAGCATGGCGATCAGCATCGCGACCGCCAGCGGCAGCGTGCCGTGCAGGCCGAGGAAGGACACCTGCGTGGCGGTGGTGTTCTGCAGCATGAACACGATGAAGGCGACGGACACGAGCGCGGCGGCCCACACGCCCGCCCAGGCCACGCTGGTGCGGGTGACGGGCACCGGACTGGAGTGTTCGGCGCTTGAGCCGGAATCCGCAGGGCGCACGGCCGGTGCCGGTGAGCTCTCGCCTTGGGGCACATCGGCTTCTGCCGTCTCAGCGGATGACCCGGATCTGGTACGGAAGCGGTGCAGGATGTCCATGACCACCCTTTCGGTGGGCCGGCCTGGCAGGCACCTCAAGCGCGGGATGTCGTCGTTTCCGGATACCTCGACTCTACGTCACGCACCCGGCACGCCAAGCGCGCGCTCACCACAGCAGCGGTCAGGTGGTCAGCGCCGCGAGCGCCCTTCGGGCCTGCCGTCATGCCGGATCCTGCGTGCCGGAGGCACACGCCCCAATGCTCAAGCAGGTCCGCCGTTCCCAGCCGCTGGATCCGTCCAGCATTCCATCAACGGCTCGCCCCCGCCTCTTCCCCGGGCGTCTGCTACGCGAAATCTCAACCCGATCTGTCCGGACGCCATCGTACTCGGCGCGATATGAGAGCCGGCACAAAAATGCCCGCGCCATGACGCGAGAATATTCTCGCACGCCACAGCACAGGTTGAGCGTTTCGCGATGTTCAGCTGGAGATCAGCTCTTGTCGCGGATCACGTCATAGTTGGAGAACTTGATCGGGCCCTCGCACAGTTTGGACATGTGCGCGTTGAACCGGTCGGTTTCCGGCAGCTTGCTGTTACGCTGGGCCTCCTCGTAGGAGGAGAACTCCACGACGGCCACGTAGTGATCGGGGCGATCGCGGTGCTTCGCCACGACCTCGCGTCTTACATAGCGCGTGCCCTCGGTCTGCGTCCGCCACTCGTTCATGAGCGACTCGACTTCTCCGGCGCGCTTGGTGTCGAATTCCAGAATCTGTACGAAGCTCATAAGAGCCTCCCCTTTTCCTTGGCTTGCATTCCTTACTCAATACCCACCCGGAATAAATAGCAAGGAAATTTCGCACAAATGAGCGAATTCCACTCTCGGCATAAAGTGGTCAGAGGTTCGCGCCGATGAGCTCTCCGACCGATTTCGCGGTCCGGCGGGCCCTCGAAGTCGCAATCCGGCAGGGCAAGCCGATCCGGGTGGCCCCTTGAAGGCGTCTCCCCGCCAGGGCAGGTATGGCGCGGCGACGTGCCCGCAGACTCGCTATCGCCGCAGCTGATGAGGCCAGCTGAGATTGCGTGTTTCCGCCGAGCCGGCTGAGCACCTTGACTGGAAAGCGACCAGTCGGCACACCTTGCGTCGCTGTCACCGTGAGGGGGTCGTCATGACCCTGGACGCACAAGGAACGGACGCCACCGACCGTGCAGGCCTGAACGGTCAGGCCCCGCGCTGCGATCACATCGACCGACTCCCCTAGGTGCAGTACGGACCGGCCGAATGCAAGGAATGCCTGACCCTCGGCCAGACCTGGACGCGCCTGCTGGTGTGCCTGACCTGCGGCTGGGTGGCCTGCTCCGACGATGCGCAAGGCGGCCACGCCAAGGCCCACTACCAGGAGACCGACCACCCGGTGGCCACCACCTTGGAGCCACGGTCGACCTGGCGCTGGTGCTACGTGCACCGCCGCACCGCATAGATAGAAGAAGGCCGTTTCCATGACTGTTTCCGAACAACCGGTTTCCGAGCAGGCGGCGGAGCGCCGTCAGGACTACGACGGCACCTCGCCCTTCCCCGGAGCGGAAGAGTACGTCGCGGCCGGTCGGCTCCAGGTGGTGCTGACGACGGGCATCGTGGTGGTGCCGTTCGTCGCGCTCGGTGTCGCGATCTCCTGGCGTGGGGGCAGGGAGTCACGCTCACCGATCTGCTGCTGGCCGCCGTCCTGTACGTGGTGACCGGGCTGGGGGTGACGGTCGGTTTCCACCGGCAGCTCACCCATGCCTCCTTCACCGCCCGGCCCTGGCTGCGCGTGGTGCTGGCGGTCGCCGGGTCGATGGGCTTCCAGGGCAACGTGATCGACTGGGTGGCGGTGCATCGCCGCCATCACGCCTTCATCGACCGGCCGGGCGATCCGCACTCTCCCTACCGGTACGGCACCGGCCTGCGCGGGCAGCTTCGGGGGCTTGCCCACGCCCATCTGGGCTGGCTGTTCGACGGCGATCCGACCCCGGCCGAACGCTACGCCCCGGACCTGCTGGCCGACCCGGCCATGCGCCGCGTCCCTCCAGAACTGCACTCGCCCACGAGGCACCCTAGAGTGGGAGATGACAGCCCGCATCGGCGCCGCCCGGGCAGGAAAGGGGTGGCGGGCATGGAATTACGGCAGCTGCGCTACTTCGTGACGCTGGCCGAAGAGCTCAATTTCGGCCGCGCGGCCGCCCGCGAGCACATCGTGCAGTCCGCGCTGAGCCAGCAGATCCAGCGGCTGGAACGCGAGCTGGACGTGCGGCTGCTGGACCGCAGCACCCACCACGTCGACCTGACCCCCGCCGGCGCCGCCTTCCTCGCCGAGGCGCGTCAGATCCTCGACCACGTCAGCCGGGCCGCGCAGGCCGCACGCAACGCCGCCGCGCCGGTGCCCACGCTGCGCGTCGGCATCATCGACGCCGGCTACGACACCATGCCGCAGATCCTGCGCGAACTCCAGGACAACCATCCCGGCATCACCATTCACCAGGTAGAAGCGGGCACCCCCGAGCAGTACCGGCAACTGGCCGACGGCCGCCTGGACGTCGCCATCGGACACGCCTCCCAGTCCCCGGCCGAGGTGACTTCCAAGCTGATCAGGCTCGACCCGCTCGGCGTGCTGGTGCCCGACGACCACCGCTTCGCCGACCTCGACGGCGTGCCCGTCGCCGACCTCGCCGACGAGCTGCTGCTGCTCGGTGAGGAATCGCAGACGCCGGAACTCAACCAGTTCGTTCTCGCGCTGTGCCGTTCAGCCGGGTTCACGCCCGCCCTCTACGAGGGCACCGTCGAGAGCTCCCGGGCCGCCAGCGACCTCGTACTCCAGCATCGCTGCGTGTACTGTGTCCCGTCCTCCTTCCGCTCCTCCAACCGGCCGGGCACCACCTGGCGGCCCCTGGCCGACCCCACGACGCACTACCCCTGGTCACTGCTGTGGCACGACGCCAACCCCTCTGCGCACATCGCCACCGTCATCGACAGCGCCCGGCGGCTGGCCGAGCGGCTCGATTGGCTGCAACCCGTCGTGCCGGCCACCAAGCCGGCCACCAAGCCGACCACCGAGCCGGCGCCCGCCGAAGGCGCGCCGAGTGCCATCGGCCCCGGTGGTGTGTGACGCGCCGGGCTCACCGCTGGTCGCGCCACACCACCCTGTTCTCTCTCTGGTGATCGGTCCTGGAGATGACCCCTTCACAGATCGCCGGTTTCGGCCCCTTACGCGGGGGTGTTGGCTCGAAGTGAACAAGTTCGACTGTCGGCGCCGCCCCATCATGCGGTAGCCGGCCTCCTGCTTCGACCGGTCCGGAAGACCGATCCCGCGCAGACATCGATGCACCGCCACAGGGAGTGTGCCATGGGCATCATCGCTTGGATCATCCTCGGACTGGTCGCCGGGCTGCTGGCCAGAATGCTGGTCCCCGGCAAGGACCAGCAAGGCTTGATCATCACCCTCGTACTCGGCGTCGCCGGCGCGCTGTTCGGCGGCTTCGTGGCCACCGAGGTGTTCCACGTCTCGGGCATCCAGGGCTTCTTCAACCTGTCCACCTGGGTCTGCGCCATCGCCGGCGCGGCAGTCCTGCTGCTCGCCTACAACCTGATCACTGGTCGGCGCACCGGCCGCCGTTCAGGCCGCTGGGCCAGTCGGCGATGACCGCGCCCAGCACCCTCCGCAACCCACCCCGCGGCTCTCGCGCCTGCTGCGGCGGGGGCGGGGCCTGATTCCCATCGCCGCGGCCATCGCGGTCATCGTCGTCGGCGCGATTCTCGCCTTCGCCCTGGCCGACGGCTCGGTGGGCGGCCTCGACCTGCGCATCGTGGGGGTCATCCTGATGCTCGGCGGCGCCGCCGGGCTGCTGCTGCGCACGAGGTCACGCCGGAGCCGGTCGACCGTCCGCAGCCGCCAGGACGTCATCGACGACCACATCAATGATCGGCCGCCACCCACCCTGGTCGACCACCCGGCGGCGACGGCCGGCAGGGGAGCATCCGCCGGGCCCTGGACGATCGTCTCTGAAAGAAGCGCCGAGGCCGCCCGGAGATCGCATCCCGGCCCGGAACCGGGCGGTACGGCCTGCCCGTTCTGGCGGGTGCCGGTCCGCCCGTGGCCCGTCCTGCATGGGCGGCCAGGATCGGTCTCCGGTATCGGCGTAAAGCGGCCGGCCGTCGATCTACGTCCTGACCCGCTGCCTATGCCCCGTCCTCACCCCTCGTGTGCGAAAGGCATCGACATCTGCAGGAGGCAGACATGTCCATCGTGACCATCCTCTGGGTGGCCGTCGCCGTGGCCGTGGTCCTGGCGCTGGCCATCGGCTACGTCTTGCTGCGCCAGCGCCGGCAACGCCTGCGCCGGCGCTTCGGCCCCGAATACGACCACACCCTGAACGAACAAGACAGTCGCGGCCAGGCCGAGCAGGAGCTGCGCGCCCGGGAGAAACGCTTCGCCAGCCTCGACATCACGCCGCTCACCCCCGCCTCCCGGCAGACCTACGCCCAGCAATGGGCCACGCTTCAGGAGCGGTTCGCAGACGCCCCGGGGCCCGCCGTCACCGAGGCCGACGAACTGGTCACAGCCGTCATGGCCGAGCGCGGATATCCCACCGAAGACTTTCGGCAGCAGCTCGCGGACCTGTCGGTGGTGCACAGCCGCACCCTGCACCACTACCGCCAAGCCCGCGAGATCAGCAGACGCGCCGCCCCGGGCGAGCCCTCCACCGAGGACCTGCGCCAAGCCATAGTGCACTACCGCGTCCTGTTCGAGGAACTCCTCGACGACGGCGACGAGCACCACTCTTACCCGGCCGAAGCCCGCGAGAAGGCACCGGCACTCATCGACGACTCCCAGCAAAGGTGACCCGACATGGACCTCCGCAACGACCCCGAACGCCTTGATGAGCGGCCCGACGAACTCGCCGACACACCGCCGCTCCGGCCCGTACCCGTCGACACACGCAACAACGATGACCACAGCAACGACGCCGCCCAGCTGGCGACGCTGTCTGACCAGCGCGTCTTCGACCAGACGGAACAGCCGCCCTCCGCATCCGAACCCGCATCGCCCGTTCCGGCGGCGTCTCTGCTCGGCAGGGACCCGGCCGATGTCCAGGACCGCTGGCGCGACCTTCAGTCGTGCTTCGTCGACGACCCCCGCGATGCGGTGCAACGCGCCCACTCGCTCCTAGAGGAGATGACGGCCACGGTCCACCAGGCGCTGGAAGGCCGCATCCGTGAGCTGCAGGACCTGTGGAAGAACCCCGGCGACCACGACACCGAGCAGCTGAGACTGGCCTTGCGCTCCTACCGCGACGTCATGCACCGGCTGCTGCCACTCGCCGACGAGCAGGCGACCCCGTAACCCCGCCCATGCCGACGCGGTGAAGGCCAGCGGTCGTGCACGTCCCGCTGGCTTGACCGCCCTCGTCCGCCACCCGGCCGGTGGGCTGCTGGTGGGCGGCTGCACGGCACCGGAAGCAAAGGAAAGAACAGATGGCCGTCCTGGACATCCCTCTGGAACAGATGACCGCCGAAGAGCTCCTGACTGAAATTGCCCGGCCGCAGGCCTCGCCAGCGCACCAGGCGCGGCTGCGCGAGCGGCTGGTGGAGATGCACGCCTGGATGGCCAAGTCCCTCGCGCGACGCTACCGCAATCGGGGCGAACCCATGGAAGATCTCCTGCAGTGCGCCTACGTCGGCATGGTCAAGGCCATCAACGGGTTCGACGCCAGCCTCGGTCACGACTTCCGCCGCTACGCGACCGTCACCATGGCGGGCGAGGTCAAACGCCATTTCCGGGACCGCGCGTGGGCCGTCCGGGTTCCCCGCGTCCACCAGGAACGCCGCTCGCAGCTGATCCGGCTGTCCGCCGACCTCAGCCAGGCCCTGGGCCGCTCGCCGACCGTCGCCGAACTGGCGGCTGAACTGGGCCTGTCGCAGGAGGACGTCCTGCTGACCATGGATGCCTCGGCCGCCTACAGCGCCCTGTCGCTGGATGCCCCCATCGACACCCCCGACAGCCGCGGCGGCCACCGCGTCAGCCTGGCCGACTTCCTGCCCTGCACCGACGAAGCACTGGACACCCTCATCGGCACGCAATCCGTCAAACCGCTCATCGACGCCCTGCCCACCCGCGACAAGCACATCCTGCTGCTGCGCTTCTACGGCAACCACACCCAAGCAGAAATCGCCGCCGAGATCGGACTCTCCCAGATGCACGTCTCCCGCATCCTGCGCAACGTCCTGAGCCGCCTACGCAAGGCACTGATCGACTAACCCGGGCCGAATGCTCACATCTGGAGGGCTCGTGATCACGGTGCAGAGCGGCGTCAAAGCCGCTCGCCCCGAGAAGGGCAGGCCCAGGTGGAGTTCGTGCCGGGCGGTGTCAACCACGCCGGACTGGCCCTTTCGAGCGCCTTGCCACCACCACCCCGGGGGGGTATCGCTCCAGGGATCGACAGGAGCGCCATACGCCCGGCCCCACGCTGGTCGAAGGAGCGCATCGCCGCCAGCCGTGCCCAAGATCTCGCTGCGCACGCCCCTCCCACAAATTCGGAGAACGCCGGCGAACGCGAGCAGCTACTCCAACGCCTATTGGAGTGGACCAGGCGCAAACTGTGTACTCGAGGAGAGAAAACGGGATCGGACTGAAGTCCACTCGAGAGCAGATCTCAAGCATGTAATCCAGCTGGGCGTCAAGTCCGAGCCCCTACAATGGATCGACAAAGGGGAGTACGGGTGACCGATATGGACGGTCAGCCAATTGATCACATCCTTCAGCGGCGCACCGACCTCTCAACGTTCATTGTGCACTTCACGCGCGACACCTCAACCTCTGCGCGAGACAATATTTTATCTATCCTGACAAGCGGGCAGATAAGGGCGAATGCATCATTTGGTATGGCCGCCGAGCAGCTCCGAAACACTCCTTATGAAGCAACCCAGCGGGTCGCCTGTTTTACCGAGACGCCTATAGAACATGCTTGGGCGATGTCTACCCCAATTGCGGGGCGGAATGTCCGACTGTCTCAATACGGCGTGGCATTCACGAAAGACTGGGCGCGCAAGAGTGGCGTGAACCCGGTCTGGTATCTCGACATCACGCCTGACCACGACTGGCTCACCAACCCCCTGCAACAGCTAATCGACCAGGCCCTTGAACAGCTCAACCTCCCTTTTACCCAGCCGGGCGGGCTGCCGCCGGTCCTCCGGCTTACCCCATTTATCGAGCAGATGGGAACGGGGACGCGTCGTGATGGCACCACCTATCGAAAGGAGTTCGCCTGGGAACGAGAATGGAGGCACAATGGCACCTTCAACTTCTCGCTCGGCAACGCTGTTGCCATCTTCGCACCTGAAAACGATCATCTAGCCCTCTCGCCGACCTTCTATCCAAGGTTGGGACCGATGCTCGCATTCCTGCGATCCTGGACCCCCATTGGGGTCTCGAACGAATGATCGTCGCCATGTCGCAGATAGACCGATCCTGAGACCTCAGGTGGCGGATCGCCGCCGGGCCTTCGCATGGCACGGGCAGTGGGCCCTGGATGAGATCCCATGCTCCACGTCGCGTAGGGAACGACGCCGTCCATCTCGTCGGGCTGCAACCCCGGGTGGCCCGGATCTTGGAGATCACCGGCGCCAAGGTCGCCATTCGCACCCATGAGGACGTGGAACAGGCGCTGACCGCGATAGGCGGCATGAGCAGGACCGGAGTCGCCGAACCGGCATGACCCATCCCCCAGAGCTCACAGCACACCGGCCCAACGCAAGCATGCTGACACCTGGGGCCTACAGGAAGACCACGTCCCCGCCAGCATCGCTTGATTGTTGAGGTGACGCCCAACTGTTGATCAAAGTATGTCGCCAGCCCAGCTGACGTGCAGGACCTTGCACTTCGTGAGGTCCAGAGTGACACCGTTGCCCAGCCCCTTCACTGAAACGGTTCGCTCATGTCCGCTCGCCTTCCCCTGGCGGCTGCCGCCCTCGCCATCACCGCTGCCGCTCCCTCGCCCGCTTCTGCGCAGCCAACTGGCGGTTGGCACGATGATGCGGGTTGGGGCTCGGTCACTGTCTCGGCCGATCGCACGCACATCGAGGTGTGTGATCTGCAAGACGACGGGCAGGCCGTGCGGGTAGAGTACGCGACCACCTATCTGCAGAAGTGGACGGTTGTTGACACAAATGGAGCCCGATGGGGCTGCGGGACCGACTCCACCATGATCAGCCGCATCACCGTCTTCAAATTGTGTCAGGGACGTACCTTCGGCATCTGCCGTCCCTCCGTCTGGGTATCCCGCTCCGGCTACCTGGGATAAGAGCCCCTTCGGACGGCAACAGACGTCCTGCGAGACCCGCGTTGGCGCCCTCTGTAGCGGCCTTCCCGAAGTCGCGCCTGCACGGCCGGAGCGGATCAGCTGACGAGAACCGTGCTCCGTCGGCGGACCTCGGAGATGACCTGGGAAACTCCGCTCGCGGTCGTCGCCTGCTGCGCATCGGCGGCAACCAGATATGGGGCGAGTACTTCAGCGGCCTGATCGACGAGGTGCGCGTCTACAACCGCGCGCAGACCACCACCGAGATTCAGACCGACATGACCACCCCGATCGGCAGGACGCCGTCGCCGGACACCCAGGCGCCGACCGCGCCCGGTTCGCTCGCCGCGACGGGCGCCGCCGGAAGCGCGCGGCTCACCTGGACGGCCTCGACGGACAACGTGGGCGTGCACGCCTACACCGTCCACCGCTCCACCACGCCGGCCTTCACCCCGTCGGCCGCGAACCAGGTCGGCTCGTCACCGGCCACCACGTTCACCGACGCGGGCCTGTCGGCGGGGACGTACTACTACCGGGTCCGCGCCGCCGACGCGGCCGGCAACCTCAGCCCGTCCTCGAACGAGGTCTCGGCCACCGTCACCGCCCCGCCGGCGAACCCGGGCCTGGTGGCCGCGTACGGCATGGACGAGGGCACGGGCACCACCGTGGGCGATTCCTCCGGGCAGAACAACACCGGAGCCGCCACCGACACCACCTGGGCCAACGGCAAGCACGGCAAGGCCCTGTCCTTCAACGGCACCTCCAGCTGGGTGACCGTCCCGCATGCCCAGTCGCTGCGCTTGACGAACACACTGACATTCTCGGCGTGGATCCAGCCGGCCACAGCGGCCGGCTACCACACCGTACTGTCGAAAGAGAACACCAACGGCCACGCCTACGGCCTGTACGCCTCCTACGGCGGCGCACCCCTGGGCTGGCTGGAGAACGCCACCACCTCCAAGTCCGTGGTCGGCGACGATCCGCTGCCAGTCAACCAATGGAGCCACCTGGCCGTCACCTACAACGGCACCATCGTCACCCTGTACCTTAACGGTGCCCAGATCGACCAGACACCCATGACCGGCAACCTCGCCGACAACGGCGGTGCGCTACGCCTCGGCGGCAACAGTATCTGGTTGGACGAGTTCTACAGCGGCCTGATTGACGACGTGCGCATTTACAACCGCGTCCAGACCGCGTCCGAAATCCAAACCGACATGAACACCCCCGTCGGCGCCGCGGCGACCAGTACAGCGGCAAGGCTGAACACGGCTACCGCGGAGCACACCGGGATCGCGAAGCTGACGGTCGACGGCAGCCGGACCATGGACGGCGTCACCGTCGCCTCCACCCTCACCCCGCGCCTGACCACCTGGCTGCCCGCCCAGCGCGACGGTGAGGCGAAAGTGGAGATGGAGATCTCCCGCATCCCCGCCAAGGCCAGCAAGTCCGGCAAGTCCGTCGAGGCGGACGAGACCGCTGAGGGCGAGCAGCTGGTCTGGTCAGGTCAGGCCACCGCCAAGCGCGCCGACTCCCGGGTGACGCTGCAGGTTCCCGGTGGGCGGCTGGGAGACGGCGATTTGGTGAGGTGGCGCGCCCGCGCGACCGCCCCTGGCGCCGACGGCGCCTGGACCGGCTGGCACACCATCAGCGTGAGGATCACCGCAGCCGCCCCCGCGGATACTCGCCCGGCCAAGCGTGAATCCGGCAACACCGTCGTCCAGAACGCGCCGGCCGCGGACGACCCGATCCCCATCTATGAATTCGATCGTATAACCCCCGACGACTGCAAGAAAGAAATCGCCAAAGCCGGTCGTCCGGAGGGCTGGATCAAAAACCACTACGCCTGGTGCTCCATCGGCGACGTTACGGCGATAGACAGCTCCACCCCTAACTGCCGCATCACCTACTGCCAGGCGAAGGGGAAGGTGATGACCATTGTCCAGACCTTCCACGGCAAGGGCAGCCTGGGCGCGGACGAGGCAAAGGGCGCCACATCACGAGACATCGTGGTTGACGTCTATTACCTGGACAACAAGCTCGACGACATCTACAACGTGGGCATCGGTTCGCGCCAAATGACGATCGGCGTGAACCCGGTGGGCACCCGATGCCAGCACGTAACCGAATTCGGAGGCAGCCCGAACGTCAATCATCGCACCAAGTCGATAAATAGCTGGGACGGCAGCACCGCGCGGTTCCGGCTGCGCTGCCCCAAGGAGAAGGCGGATCCGAAGCGGACGCTCATCTGGGAAGTGCACGACAACGGAACTCCCGCGAAGACGGAAGAGAAGGCAAACGTGGAGGCCGTGACGATTGACGGTTTCCGGACGTACGTGAACTGGCCGACCTGGCCGGGCATCCAAGGCTATTACTCGCTCTCAGGGAAGCCGCTCGAGGACCGCGCCATTGTTCGGTGCGACAGCGCCAGCTACATTGCCGGCGATGGCGGCTGCATCTTCGACAGCGCCATCCCCTCGATCGTGTTCAGCACCGGTTCAGACTATGACGCCGCATACGAGCATTACTGGAAGGCCTGCAACGACCCCAACGACACCTACGAGAAGCCTCTCGGCTACGTCGGTCCAGGTGGAGGCGCGGGAAAGACCATCATCCAGGGCTGCGGCGGCGAGGACAAGAGCAGGGCATGGCTCCACAGACTGTCGGGCGACCTCGCCGACACCTATCGCAGAAAGTACACGCGGCCGAAGTGCATAGAGATCTGGGGAGTGAACTACACGCAGAACCAAACCCGTCAATGCGATGAATATCCCTTCGCCTCCACATATGAGCGATGGGAGTGGTCCTCGCTCTGGGACGGCGACAAGCCGGCCAATCCCGATAAGTTCTCCGTCTGTCCCATAGCGAACGACGACAACAAAAAGGCTGGCGACGCGCTCGACAAGAGATTCTATCTTCGAGACCGGATCCTGCATGGCGATCCGTTCTTCATCCGGTTCAAGACCAAGATAGCCGTGCGACCGATCGAGCAGCTCTGCGGCGATCCCACCAAGGAATACCAAGATTGGGATGACCGCAGACGGTAAAGCATCGGGCGACGCCTTCCAGCGTCAAGCGATAAGCACACCCTGATTGGGCCGGCCCGGGTGCCGAAACGGAAATTTCAGCGCTCCCGGGCCGGCTCGGCGTGCACCATCTTCCCGATCGGCTTATCGAGGAGTAGTATCAGGCACCATGTACGATCTTGCTGCGACAAACTACTACCTGCGCTTGCTGCGTTCCAACTCCGCTCAGTGGCTGTCCGATCGAATGTGGTGGATCTCTGTCACGCCAAAAGCTCAACAACCGATTGAGATCGACGATATCCACGAAGTCCTCGCGGGTGGGACCCCGCCGGAGGTTCGCCAGGAAGACGGATACGAGCTTCCGATAACGCTGCACTGCCCGGTAGTGGCATTCTTTGTCCATCGGTCCGCAGGAGACGGGACGGTATCGATCCTCAACCTGTCCTCCGAGTCCGCCTCCTTGAGAGACTATTGCCGCGTTCTGAGCAGTGGTGCGTCGGCGCTGGGAATCGAGTGGGGCGGCAGAACTTGGGAGGCCATCGCTTATGCCGAGGACGGGGATATCGTCGCGCACTTCCCCGAAGGTTTCTCACGCGAGCTGGCCGGCGGAACCAACCCGGAAGCGCTCAGCCAAGAGCTGCAATTCATCCACCAATTTTCCGAGGACAGTCCTGCCGGCGTTCTCGCACAGAAGGCGGCGGCGCTGGCGATCCTGGAAGCCCGATCAGGGCTCCGCATCACCGATGAGTGGCTGAATTCAACCCACGAAGTCGTCTACGTCGACGTTCCGGTCCGCGTCGGCGATTCGGCACACGGTGATGCCATCGCCTCACCGCCGACTCTTCCGAATCCACCGGACGGCAATAAGTCTGAACTGCTCTTCCGGATCATCGACCTGCTTGTCGCGAAGTTCGGCTTTGAATGGCCGGAGATCGCAGAAGCCCGTAGCGCTTACGGCTCGGGGCATGTCCCCGGGGAGGCGCTCCACACAGAGGTCATGGACCGCACACTCCGCCTCGGCCGAGATTGGCTGCAGGCTACCAATGAATATGAATCGTCCGCTGCGAACTCTGAGCTCATGAGGTTGCGATGGAAGGCTGGGATTGCCATCCGGGTCGCGCTTAGAGAGATCGAACAGACCAACCCCAAACTGTCCTCGCTTCAGCTCGCCGAGGAAGCTCTTGGGACGGATTGGCCGACCGTCCAGCAGCATATCCTCAACCCCTGACCTACTCTCTGAGAGCAAGCCGCCAGGGCTTTGACGTCCGGCTGGCGCCGGGCAGTAGTTAGTTGACGGATCCTCACCAGTTCGTAAGGTCGGCCCGGAGCGCGGTACCGGTCTTGCGACCGGTCCGTTTCTCCTGACCGCCTTACGGACCCGGCGTACCTGTCTGCGAGTACCAGGCTCTCCACGGACGCCGCCGTCTGACGGGCTGGTTGCACCCACGGGCTGGGACGCCCGGTGGGCGTGGTGTGCCGTCGGCGGAACTCCTTGCAGCTCCAGCGGTGCCGCTCACGCAGCAACCTGGCCAGCCTCCACCAGGTGAAGGTAGGAGAACGCTCCGCCCGGCCGCCACGGCCCGTGCAGATGCTCATCGAGCACCGACAGCGCGATGTCGGCCACCCGCCACCGACGAACAACGCGCCAGCAGTCCCCTGACCACGCTAAACAACCGCGTTCAAGATTTCAGACCAGTCCGACCTGGACTCCGCCCGGTGACGCCATACGTTTGGGCGCCAGCCCCCCCCACCCGGTCGAGATCGGACAGCGTGCGCCAGCGTCCCGTGCGCCCGCCCTCAGCCGCCAGGCGCTCGAAGACCCGCGCTGTGACCTGTACGTCCGGCATCGCCCGATGACGACGCCCAGGCGGCTCGATCCGCAGATACCTCATCAGATAGTCGAGCCGGTGCGACGGCAGCTCCGGGTACAGGGCGCGGGTCAGCCGTACGGTGTCCAGCAACGGGACAGCCGCCAGGACGGGACAGTGCGAACGCTGATGGGCGATGAGTCCTGCCTCGGTGGGCGCGTGGTGGGCGACCAGCCGATACGGCGGCGCCGTCAGCCGACGGACGAGCTCAGCCGTGACCCGCTCGGGCCCGCGGTCGTGGCCAGCATCGCCGTGGTGGTACCCGTCATACGCACGTCAGCGACGGTGACGGGCACCTCGGCGGGCGGCGCAATCAACGATTCGAAGCTCCACATCTGCGACAGCCCGTCGCCGGCGACGGTGAGGGCGAGGACCGCCACCTCCACCGGAACGGCGGGCCGCCCAGCAGGGGTAAGCGGCTCGAAATCGGTGACCAGGTAGGTGTGGCGGGCAAAGGCGGCATCGCGGTAGAGCGGCGCGGCCTCAGATTTCAGCCGTCCCATACCCATGTCGCTGTGCGTTCGTTGCGGCTCTGCCACGAACCTCGCGCAGCCACCGGTTGAACGCCTTCTCATAGCGGTCGCCGCAGTCGACATCGGCGGTTTCGTCCCCGCCGGCGTTCGGCACCGGTTCGGGTCCGTCCCCCGGTCGCCACAGCGGCCCGCGCGGTTCGTAGGCCGGGACGGTGTCGGTGATGCCGTCCCATACGGCGACGGCCAGCCCGGCGGCGGCCAGGGGCGGATCGTGGGTGGCATCCACCAGCGTCCACCGGCCATCGATCAACGCTTCGGCCGCCGAATGCACGTCCTCCCGTGAGGCAGCAGCCGTACCTCGGCCGGCCGGTCGGGCAGGTAGTACAACCACCGGACTCGCCGAGCCTGGTACCCGAGCGCCCGCAAGCCCTCGATCAGGTAGGCGGATTTGGCCAGGCAGTCGCCACGCCCGAAGGCCATCAGCGTCTGGGCGTCGTGGGCGCCGTCCGTGGCGTACGGCACGTCCCGCACGGCGAGGAACAAGGCGATCCGCTCAGCACACGCGTCCACACGCTGACGGTACCCCCACCCCACCCCGCGGCACCTCAACCCGCACTGAGTTGGCAGGCCACGCCTGGTTCGAACGAGAGATTGAGGGCTGTGCGACGCCCGGCCGTAGCCGAGCACCAAAACCACAAGTCGGCCTGATCCACGCCCGCGCCGGAGGGATCATCGCCTCTCGCTGACCGACTGACAGAGGCAAGCGAAGGAAGAGACTCGCCCGTGCCTCCCGTCCTCGCACGACCCCCGATGCACCATGCTGAGCATGTCCCAGCACCGTTCTCCCTCACCTGCGAGGAGTCCCCTTGACCCGGTACGCCGTCGACCACCGTCGCAACGCCCTCATCGCCTCCTGGAGCACCGGGTCGGGGGACACCGCGGTGGACGTCGCCGACCTTCCGGACGGGATCCCCAGCCACGACGCCCTGAACTTGGCCAGGGGACTGACCCAGCTCTCCGAGATCTGCTGGCGCTGCTACACCCACCCGGCCAGCGCCGCCGACAGCCACGAGCCCAGCTCCGAAGGCGAACGCCGCCAGGAAGAACGCGACGCCTTCACCACCGTCCTCACCGCCTTGACCAACCCCAACCTGCCCGCCGACGGCTACCTGATCCAGTCCTACATCCAGGTCGAAGAAGCCGCCCACCAGGTCGGCCGAGCCCTGCACGCCCTCAACGCCGCCGAACTGACCACCCGCGTCACCATCGACGTCGGCGCCGAACTGGCCGCCATCGAACAAGCCGAACTGGGCAACCTGACCGAACGCGCCCGCCAGGCCGTCACCCTCACCCGCGAAGACGCCTCCCCGCTCCAAGTCGCCCAAGCCAGCAACCTGCTGCACGACAACCCCTTCGGCCCCGAAGCGCTCTTCACCGAGATCGACCCGGCCGCGGCCGCCATCGCCGCCGCGCACTGGCTTGACGCGGCCGCCATCGTCACCGCGGAGTCCACCGGTCTCCCCGCCACCCAGGTCGCGGCTGAAGCCGACAACATCGAGGCACTCCCCCATGAGACGCCCACCCTCGTCCTGGAGCTGATGGCCGACGGCGCCACGCCTCGCCAGGCGGTGATGCCCTTGATCCGCGACGCCCTGCGGGTCGCGGAAGGCGAGATCCCTGACATCAGGGCACTCCAGCAGCGCATCGCCGCCGCCGAACAATTCCTCAACGACTGGCGCGAGGACCAGCCCGAGCCGAGCCTGGACGCTCTCGACCTGCGAATCACACCGCTGGATCCCGCCCGCCCGGCCCTCGACCTGCTGGAAGACATACTCAGCGGCATCCGGGGCTGCTGGCTGCTCTACGCCGAAGACGCGACCGAACTCGACGAGACCGAAGACCTCGACGATGAGGAATGGCAGAGACGCCGCACAGCGGCGTTCTTCGCGGAAGTCCGGGAAGAAGCTGCCGCTCATCGCGAGCGCCTCTTGTAGCGCCACGCATTGCCACAGAGCGCGGGTGCCGCGTCCGCACATGTGATGGCGGCTTCCGTCGTTCCGGCAGCGCGCGAAAGTGAGCGAGGGCAGAGACCGGTGCCGCACGACCTGATCCGAGGCCGTCTCCAGATCCTCGAAGCCCTTCGAAACCCGCTCCGGCCAGCAGCAGGTGAACGCGGGCCACCGGGCGTTGGTTCACTCGGCGAATGGGTGTACCGGACCGTTAAGGGTGGGGCGCGTGGGTGAGAAGGGTTCCAGCGCGTCGGGGGCGTGGCGATCGATGACCGCCTGGGCCAGTGCATGCCCAAGGAAGGCGGCGAAGGCGAGTCCGTGCCCGTTGCAGCCCACCGCGAACCAGGCGCCGGGCACATCGGGCACCGGGCCGGCGAGGGGCATCTGATCGGGGGTACGGGCCATCGCCCCGGCCCAGCGGGAGGTGACAGGCGGCAGATCCAGCTCGGGGAACAGGCCGGGCAGGACCCGCTCGACGGCCGCCTGCACCTCATCGGTCGGAGTTTGCGCGGTGGTCGCGAAGCCCACATCCAGGTCCCGGCGGCCGCCGATGATGATCTGGCCGTCGGCGGTCTGCCGCCAGTATTCACCGGTCGGGCTCACCGAGCCGCCGGTCGGCGCCCGGAACAACGGTGCGGCGGGCGCGTAGGCGAGCATCTCCCTCTCTGTCAGACTGCTGTGATACATGGGATATATGAGTCCTTTTGATGCGAAGCAGGGCGAGACGGGACGATTGAGACAGTGACGATGACCCTCGCCGACCAGGCCGCCATGACGGGGCAAGAT
>NZ_JBGNUV010000037.1:0-19690 GCF_041950525.1 Nonomuraea sp. GTA35
CAGCGGCTCGATCCGTTCCCACAGACTGTCCGGCACGATCCACGGCAGTTGCTCGCCTTTCTTCACACGAAGATCAACGACCGGCAGTGTCGCGGGATACGGCCTAGATCATTTTGTTAGGACCTCTAACTGCTCGAAGGTGCCTTCCTTGGCCCAGGCGGAGAAGTAGTAGTACACGGTCGTGCGGGGCGGGAAGTCGTGGGGTAGGTACTTCCAGGCGATGCCGGTGCGGTTGAGGTAGAGGATGGCGTCGAAGATGTCCCGCAGGCTGGTCGACGGGTCGGGGACGGTGATCCCGGCCCGCGCGCGAGCCTGCATGCGTGCGGCTCGCCAGGCGCTCAGGGCCGGCTCGAGTAACGCCCAGCGGGCGTCGGACAGATCCGAGGGGTAGGGGCAGCGTGCAGTCATAGCCCTCCTGTAGCAGCTGTCGCCGTAGAAGGCTCGCACGTGTCGGGTCGGGCGATTGTCGGGCATCCCGGGATCGGACGGGCAGGATGTGTGTCATCAGGCAAAATGCCAGTTCGATGGCCCTTGCTCGGACAGGCCATACGTGGCGAAAGCCCGTCAATCCCGACATCTCGGGCCAGGCCGAAATCAGCACGAACCCTGACAATCAATCATTAGATGCCCACTGAGACGGGGCGGTCGCTGGTGCTTATCAGGAGGTTGCTCCCTCGCTCGCTGCGGTCAGGGCGGCCTTGAGCTTGGCGCGGCGCCCGGCGGCGAACCCCGGGTGTCCTGTCTCGTTGAACTTGAGGCATAGGGCATCTCTCACCTGCGGTGCCTCAGATTGGATGAGACAACGTCGAGTGGGGTCGTCTCGTCGATCATGAGGCAATGCGGTAGAAAGTTGGTCTCCGTGCCGGTTCGATCACGTGGTGATCAGAACTCCCAGTAGAGGAAGAATCTGGCAAGGAAGGCCAGAGCGGCAACGAAGAAGGCCGTCGTGCCTACACTGAACAGAACCAGGACCGACTTCACCACACCAAGCTCGTACCGGAGGATGAGGGCCCCTCCGACAAGAGCCGCGCCGACGATGTATCCGGTCACTGCGAGCGGGCCGAGCCCGAAGCTGTTGGATGGACCGAGATAAATTCCCAGCGCCAAGGCGACTAGGCCGAAGCCCGGCAACCCAAGCAGCATCGACATCCGTCGCCCCATTGGCAATTCAGGCCCCTCTCGAACCAGCGCTCCAGCAGTGCATCAGCGGGTTCTGCCGCTTTACCAGACCACGACCGCCCACCTCCAGGTGCAGCACCTCAAACCCAGTCGCCCGCGACGCTTGAGCACCCACCCGCTCGGAAGATCACCCAGGATGGTGGCCTACACCTTAGCGACCATGACTTAGATAGGTGAGAAAAGCGGCAGGATGCCTCATGATCGATCAGACTGCCTCAAGTCCAGCGAGACAGGACACCGGGAGTTTGAGGTCGGCGTCGGTGCGGGCCTTAAGGTCGCCGATCGTGTGGATCGACGCCTCCGCGAGAGGCCGGAAAACGTGCCAGGTCAAGCCGTTCAGGTTCCTGATCAAGTGGCTGTCGGGCAGGCCGGACGCGGCGGCCAGGTCGGCGATCTCGGTCGTGGGGGTGCTCATTCGGGTTCCACCTGTCCGGATGCGATGAGGGCGATGGGAGAGCCGGGCTCGGCGGCCTGGTAGATGGCCACGAGGCGGTCGATGACCTCGTGGTGCGTCTCGGTCGGCAGCCGCAGGGCGACGGCGTTGATCGCGTACGCGGCCCTGGCGCACTCCTCGTGGTCGTCGTCCGGGTCCGGCGGGAAGTCCGGGTCATCGTGGATGGGGACGAACACGCGGTATGCGCCGTACCTCGGGTCGTCGTGGCGGTAGGCCGCTACGACGTTGGTGCCGCCGGTGCGCGTCCAGGCGGGCGAGGCGTCGAGGTGGCTCTTGAGCGTGGTCTCGTCGGCGTCGAGCGGCACGAGCTGGATGTCCGTTGGTTGCACGTTTGGGCCCTTTACTACGTCCTGGGGCTTACGTCTCGGCCGCGCTCGGGGTCGCAGTCCGGGGCGGGCCGTTCTCCATGATCATGGCGGTTTTATAGGCGGAACCAACATTCCCGGTAATAAAATGAGACCGTTGTCCAACATGTACATGCTGGGCTCCCTGCGCTGGCTGTCCAGCTTCCCGTATGGTGGAGACATCCACCAAGACACGCAGGGAGCACCACGACATGGCTACCGAAGCGCTGGGCATCTCCGAGGCTCGCAGCCAACTCGGCACGCTCGTAGCGCGAGCCGTCCACTCTTGAAGAGGCAGATGTTCGGCCGTGCCAACTTCGACCTTCTACGAGCCCGCGTCCTCCGCTACTCCTGACAACTCCACGCTCTGTCACCGAGATCATCGAGAGTGGGTCAGAGCCCCTCAACCCGGCCACCTGCGGCTACTTTTGCAGGCTTTGGCTCACTCTCGATGATCGGTAACTGGTGAGTCGGTTCATTGTGCTGCATGCGCCGGCGAGCAAGCATGCCTGCACTCGGATCCCGGCGCCACCATGGCGGCTCGTCGCGGGGGCGTTGTTCGTCCACCAGCGCTCGGCCAGCCGCAGTGCACAGGGTGTGGCCTAGGCTGAGATGCATGATCAAAAGCCGGTCCCATGCCTTAGGCGTGATCAGCGTGCTGAGCTGGCTTGTGGTCATCACAGGCCGGTACCTTCTGTGGCTCGAGTACGACGACCGTCACCTCGAGCAGCTCATCCTGATGTCGGCACACGTCGTCGCGGCGATCTCCACGATGGTATGGGTGCTGCTCGCACGTGGCGGCAGTGTCAGAAAATACGTGGCGATTACGGGGATAATCGGACTGACTGTCCTCGTTGCACTTCTCCCCTGGAACGGCATCTTCGCGCGAACATGGTTCGCGGCACATCACAGCAGCTTCGCTGCCCTGGCCGTACTGGCCGAGGGCAGAAAACTGAAGACGGATATGCCTGAGGGCGGGTGGGTTGAGCTGCCGGGCCGGTTCGACCATCTGGCCCCCGGGCGGAGCGCTGCGGAGGAGGGTTTCTTCAACTCTCATCCCGGACGTTTTCTCATCCTCGGCCTGTCGTACGACGAGGTGCCGGAGAACTCGTTTCTCTACGTCTACGATCGGCCTGATGCGGCGCGGGTGAACCCATGTGAGCTCAAGGGAACCGGCTTCCAGGCGTATTACCGGTGTACTGGGCTGGGCGAGCGCTGGTGGTGGCTGCAACGCAGGCCGGACTATTTGGACCGCAGATAGTAGCCGCCACCGATAACACGCTCCGTGACGGGATCATCGAGAGTGAGACAGAGCCGGAGAACTACGCCCGGCTGCGCAAACCGCTCCAGGCCAAGCTGTTCACCGCCGAGTTGCTGGAGGAGATGGACGCCGAGCTGTCGCTGCTGCACGATGCCCTGCCGTCACTGCCGTGGCTGGAAATCGTCGAGCGTAAGAAGGGCGGCGCGATCGTGCTCTCGCCGCTGGATCCGCTGCCCGAGCCGCGCAGCCTGCGCAAGCTCAAGGCCGCGGTGCGCCCCCGCTGGGGCGTGGTGCCGCTGCTGGACATGCTCACCGAGACCGCGCTGCGCACCGGCTGCCTGGACGCCCTGATCCCGGCCGGCACCCGGCTGGGAATGGACCCGACCGAGTTCTTCGAGCGCATGCTGCTGGTCATCTATGCGCTGGGCGCCGGCGCCGGGATCCGGTCGGTGGCCGCCGGCGAACACCCCTATAGCGAGGAGGACCTGCGGTACTGCCGCCGCTGGTTCCTGTCGGTGCCCGGGGCACGGCAGGTGGCCAACACCATCGCCAATGCCAATGCCACCTTCGCCGCCCGGCAAAGCGCCCTGTGGGGTGAGGGCACCACCGCGGTGGCCTCCGACTCCACCCACTTCTCCGCCTACGACCAGAACATTTTCACCGAGTACCACTCGCGGTACAAGCGGGCCAAACGGGGCGTGCTGATCTACTGGACGGTCGAGACCGCGGGAGCGATGGCCATTTACAGCCAGCACCTGGCGTGTTCGGCCTCGGAGGTGCATGCCATGGTCGAGGAGGCGATGCAGCACGAGACGAACATGAACGTGGAGACCAACCATGTGGATTCCCACGTAACCAGCCTCATCGGGTTCGGCATCACCCGCTTGCTGAACTTCGACCTGGTCGCCCGCTTCAAACAGATCAACGTGATGAAGCTGTACCTGCCGGGCCGAGGAGACCGGTTCGCGTACCCCCTGCTGCGCCCGGCGCTGACCCGGCCTATCCGCCCCGACACATCGAGAACAACTACGATCTGATGATCAAGTATGCGACGGCGATCCGGCAGGGCACTGCCTCCACCGAGGCCCTGCTACGCCGTTTCCAGGGCGAGACCACTCACCCGGCCTACTCGGCGATGCTGGAGGTGGAGTGTACCCAGAGAACCATTTTCCTAGCTCGCTGGCTCCGTGACCGGGACCTGCAGCATGAGACCGAGTCCGGGCTGAACGTGGTGGAGAACTACAACGGGGTCAACGATTACATCCGGTAAGCGCGGGGAGCTGGCCTCAAATAGGCGCGAGGAGCAGGAGGTGCCGATGCTCTGCTTGATGATCTTGCAGAGCAGCCTCGGCTACATCAATACCCTGATGATTCAAGACTGCCTTGCTGAGCCGGAGTGGGCGGAGGTGCTCACCGACGTCGACCGCCGCGGTTTGACTCCGCTGTTCACCACGAACATGACGCCGTACGGGACGGTGCAGTTGTGCCGCGACCGGCGGCTGGACCTGACCGGGCCACCGCCTCCTCCGGAGGTATAAGGGGGCCTCGGAGACTGCGTTGACGCCAGGTCACTGCAGCACCGGGGTCTTCCTGGTCTTCCTGACAGTGCGGTGTACCAGGGCGTCGGTTGGACCCCCGCCCTGGTTATCGTCGTCGGGGCCTGATTCTGCTGCGATCAGGAGCGCCGGCCGGGCTGGTCCACGATCATGGCTTCCAGCTGGGAGGTCAGGCTCACCGTGCCTGCGTTGAAGGTCTCCTTACTGCCATCGGCGCGCTCGTACGTCCGGTCCTGCAGCCGCGTCGAGTTGGTGCCCAGATACCGGAAGGTCTGCGGGTCCAGGACGAGAGAGTTCCGTGCCCCATCGTCGTCGAGGCTGAAGGCCACGCCTCGCCGTCCGTCGGCCACGGGCACGTCCTCGGTCATGGTAATGCCCTTGATCGCAGGCAGCGCACGGAAGAGCGCGGCCCGCACCTCAGGGGCGAGCCACTGCTCGGAGATGAGCTGGTTGATCTCCATGAAGAGCATCACCGGCGGGACGTGGCCCTTCAGCTCCTGCGGCCCCCGGCGGTCCTCCTCGAGGATGGCCGCCTTGATCCTGGCGATCACCCCAGCCGGGCTGACAGGAGCTTTGGCGAGCTCAGCCGGGTTGAAGACCGCGCTGCCCTGGAACATCAGCTTGCCGCCCTGGTACCAGGCCGACTGCTTGCCGTCCACGCTGGTCCACCGTTCCCAGGTGGCGCGCCGGTCCCGGTCAACGTCAGCCTCGATGCCGGCCAGCTGCAGTTCCTTGGTGTAGAGCCACTGAGCGGGTCCCGGCGCGGGCGTCGGGTCGTTCTCGGCCGCGCTGGCCGCACGCTCGCCGAGCTCGGCCACGCTGGCCACCGGCGCCATGTCCGGCTGGTCCCTGAGCGTCACGATGGTCCCGCCGACGACCAGGGCCAGAGCCGCCGCCACCGCGATCCGCCAGCCGAACCTTCTCGTCCCGGACGCGGCCGGCTTGCGCACTGCCTCCGGTTCGTGGATCGCTGTCATCAGCCGCGCCTTGGCAGCAGTCGCGGCGTTGTCAGTCATCGCCGGGGTGTTCCGGCGAAACTCCTTCAGCTCGTTCACTACAGCTCCTCATCCCCTAGCACGTTCCTGGCCTTCTTCCGCGCCCGGTGCAGCCGTGACCGCACAGTCCCCACAGAGATGTCCAGCGCCCGCGCCACTTCCTCGTACGACATGTCCTCCCACGCCACCAGCAGCAGCACGTCCCGATGCCCACAGGGCAGCGACGCCAGCGCCCCCGCCAGCTCACGCTCCCTGCCCTGCGCCGCCACCCGGCGCGCCACGGTGTCGTCCAGTGCCTCCGGCAGAGGGTCCACTTTGGTGCGGCTCAGCGCCCGCAGCAGCCGTTCCTCCTGCCGCCGATGTCTGGCGATCAACGTGGTGGCGATCCCGTACAACCAAGGCCTGGCCAGCGCGAACGACGTGTCATACGTCCCGCGCCTGCGGAAGGCCGCCAGGAACGTCTCGGCCACGATGTCGTCGGCGGTCTGCGTGCCGAGCCGCCGAGCCGCGTACAGATGGATCTGCTGGGCGTAGCGGTCGAACAGCGCCGCGAACTGCTCTGGGTCGTGCGCCGAACGACGAATCAGTTCTCCATCGTCGATCTCGACCGTCTCAGCACTCAACGCCTCTCCTTCGTGAGTAGGTATTTCACCGTGCTGTCTCCCGAAGGGCGTCACCAGGTTCCCCAAAGCTGTGACACGGCGGAAATGTGATGCCGCCGCCCACAGGCGGCAGGTGTAGGCACTACCCCCCGGGTTCCGCTGGCAGAGATGGACGTGCTGGTCGATACCGCACTCGGGAGCACGCTGCGCGAGATTCTCGGTGAGGACACTGACGGAGGGCTGTCGATTCGGGATGCCAGAGACGTGCGGAAGGGTTGCGGGATAACCTCTGAGGTGCCCCTGATCTTCCGGACACGGTGCCAAGTAGGGTGCTGACTGGTCTGGAAGGAAGGGTTCGTGGCGGGGAAGAACTATTCAGAGGAGTTCAAGGACGAGGTCGTCAAGGCTGTCTTGGACGAGCGGTCGACGATTGGGCAAGCCGCCAAGGATTTCGGTGTATCGCGGGAGACCGTGCGGAACTGGGTGGCCAAGGAGAAGCGCCGCCGGTCGGGGAACACCGAGCCGGCTCGGGATGCCGCGGAGCGCGCAAGGGTGCGCGAGATGGAACGTCGGATCGCGGAACTTGAGCAGGAGAACGCCTTCTTGAAAAAATGCGCGGCCTTCTTTGCGAGGGAGCAGTAGCGGGCGAGAAGTTCTCGCTGATCCACGCGGAGGAGGCTAACTTCAGCCTGCCCATGATGTGCCGTCTGCTCGGGGTTTCGAGATCGGGCTATTACGAATGGAGGGATCGGCCGATGTCGGCCGGGAAGCGGCGTCGTGAGGACCTTAAACCGTTGATCGAGGAGGTGTTCGCCGAATCGGGGCGGACGTACGGTTACCGGCGGGTGCATGCGGCGCTGGCGCGGATGGGGATCGAGGTCGACGACGAGCTGGTGCGTGCGTTGATGCGGGACCTGGGCCTGACGCCGGTGCAGGTCAAGCGGCGACGTGGGCTGACCGTCGCGGACAGGGCGGCTGGCCCCATCCCGGACCTGGTGGGCCGCGACTTCACCGCTGAGGAACCCGGAGCCAAGCTGGTCGGCGATATCACTGAGATCAAGACTGGAGAAGGGCCGCTCTATCTGGCTACTGTCATTGATTGTTTTTCGAAGGCGGTGATCGGCTGGGCGTTGGATGTGCGATATCCGGCCGGTTTGGTGTGCGCTGCCCTCGACATGGCCGCGACGCGGGTCGATATTCCCGTTGGAGCGATTTTTCACTCGGACAGGGGCAGTCAATATATGTCTCACGAGTACGCCGTCACGTTGAACCGGCATGGCTTGAGGCAGTCGGTCGGGCGGACTGGGATCTGTTTTGACAACTCAATGGCGGAGTCGTTTTTCGGCAAGCTGAAGACGGAGTTCGTTCATCATCGCAGCTTCACGAGTGTGGCGGAAGCGCGTATGGCTGTGATCAAGTATATAGAGGGCTTCTATAATCGTCGGCGCCTGCATTCTGTGTTGGGATATCGGCCGCCGCTGGAAGTTCTCGAGGAATGGTTCGATAGGCGAGCCGCTGCATGATATAGTTTATTTACTCCGGTGTCCGGAAAACGTGGGGCATGTTACTCCGTTATCTGGCAAGGTAGCGATCAATGGGGTGGCGCGAGCTGGGCGACCGTCGCCCGGCGTGGAGGCTTCGTTTCCCCGGTTATCTGGCAACTCGGCGGATGGTGGAGGCGTACCGCATCGATCCGGTCATCGTCGAGCAGCTCGGCCGCTCCCACCCGCTCGCCCGGCACCTGGACGATTTCCTCACCGACCTGGCCAACGCCGGCGCCTCCGTCCACACCCGGCGCGCCTACCGCGGCGACCTGATCACTTTCGCCGCCCACCACGGCGAGGAGATCGGCGCGCTGACCGCCGCGCCGATCCGGGCCTTCCTGGCCGAGCTCGCCGACCTGTCGCCGGCCAGCCGCAAGCGTAAGCGCGCCGCCGTCGCCTCCTTCGCCAAGTGGGCGGTCCGCCGCGACCTCATGGCCGCCAACCCGATGGACCGCATCGACACGGTCAAGGTGCCCAAGAGCCTGCCCCGCCCGGCCGTGGCCGCCGACGTGGCTAAAGTGCTGGCGGTGATCTGCTCGCCGCGGCCGCGCAAGGACCTGCCGCTGGACCGGCTGCGGGATCGGGTGCTGTTCGAGACCGCCTACGTCTGCGGCGCCCGCGCCTCGGAGGTCTGATCTGGATGAGTGGCCAGGACGTCGGGTGCGGCCTGCAGCATGCCGAGCAGGACCTCGCGCTCATCGGCCTTGGCACCGGCGAGGGCGAACAGCACCGGCAGCCCGCCCAGCGTGCACAGCAGGTGCAGCCGCAGCTCCCAGAAGTAGCGGGAGTGGGAGGCGCAGTAGCCGTACTCCGCCCATCCGGCCAGCGCCGAGCGGCGGGCCGTCTCCCGCGAGCGGCCGCACTCGATCGGCGTGGAATCGGCCACCCAGACGTCGTCACTCCACAACGAGGTATCGGCGGCCAGGATCCGGATCATGTGCCGGACCAAGCTGCAGGCGCTGCGCAGCCGCCGGTTGTAGCCCGGCTGGCCCGGCAGGTGCGGGAACATCGCGCCCAGTTCGGCGCGGGCATACCGCAGCCAGCGGCGCTCGGAGGTGAAGCCCAGCAGCGCCGACAGCACTGCCAGGGTCACCAGCTCAGCGTCACTGAGTTTCGGCGCGGTGCCGACCTTCGGCCGCCACGGTGCGAGTTGCGGCTGGACCTTCAACACATCGTCGATCCGCACGTACAGTGCGGTTGCGAGGGTGTTTAACTCTTTCGTCACACATCGAGCTTGGACACCCTCGCCCTATCTCCGCAGCTACGCCTTGGCATCAATCATCTAGTCAGGGCGAATCAGGTCCTTTCGTTCGCCTCTGGATCGGCTGGAGAGGTGTGCGGACGCAAGGTCTAGGTCGAGCGATCCGCAATCCAGTTGCTGACCTGACCATCAGCGTCAGTGACCCGGACCGACATGCGCTCTCCCGCAGGGGTATCGGAGAAGATCACCAAGGCGTGGTTATCGCCGACGTGTCCCGCGCCGACGGTGTAGGCCGTCCCTTGGAGTTCCGCCGCCGCCAGCAGCACTGGCCGCGCCTCGACCCGTGCGCCGAGCACGGCGTCGAAGTCGGTCAAGCGCAGTAGGTGCCCGTCCCGGGTGCCGATGAACACCTCGATGGGATCGCCGCCCTCGTTACGGCGAAGCACGAAATCGGACACCTGTACGCGCAACTCCACCGACTGGCGGGGAGCCTGAGCCACCACCTCGCGCAGGTCCGCACCGTCCAGAAAGATCCCCACCAACTCGGCGACGCTGCACAGCATCATGCCCTCGGCGTCGAAGACCGCGGCGCCCGCGGGCAAGGCAATGGCCTGACTGTCCCCGTTCCGGCCGACCTGGCCGAGGACGGAGATCAGACGTTCTCGAATCAGGTCGCGAAATTCCAGGTGCGGCTGTCCTAGCCGGCCGAGGGGCCCGTCCGCGGGGATCGGCCTTTCCGGCGTCACCAGCTCAATGCCGTAGTAACGGGCTTTGGCGACCGCGCCCGCGGTGAAACCACTGGAGGAGACCATCACCATCTGATCCAGCTCCAGGTCCGCGTGCTTGGTGACCACCTGCTCACCCCAGGTAATGTCCGGCTTCTGGCGGTGGTCACGGCACTCGACCCCGATCCGCACCTGCCTGCCATCACGAGCACGGCTGGTGATGAGGACGTCGACTTCACGCAGGCCCCCTGTACGGTCAGGCAGCATCGCCGACTCGGTGACCACAGCGTCGGCATCGACATGGGACCGGATGAAGTAGACGACCGCCTGGAAGTCATTGGACCGTGCGGGCATGCGCACACGGTAGCGGTCGGGGCTGACGGTTTCTGGCCGCCCCGGTGCGCGCGGCCGCGCGGGTGAGAATGGGCCGCCGCGATCAGTGCCGCCGACGGGGCGAGGTGCTCGGTGACGGCGGCGATGGCCTCAGGACCGGGTTCGACGTAGCGCATGGCGGTGCGGGGGTCCTTGTGGCGGGTCTTGCCCATGATGAGCTGCAGCGGGACCTCGGCCTCGCCGAGATGGGTGGCGGCGCTGTGGCGCAACTGGTGCAGGCCGAGCCCGGCGAACTTGTCCAGCAGGACGCGGGCACGGTCGTAGCCCAGGCGGGCGCGGCCAGTGTGCGGGCAGATGTCGCCGGCGGCCGGCCGCCGGGCCCGGACTGGGCGGCGTTCGGACAGGAACAGCGGGCCGAGCATGGTCGGTGCTTGGCCGGACCCAGCAGTGTCCAGAATACCGGAAGCAGATTTCCGGCATCGAGTGGCCGCGTTGGTGGAGCTTGAGCGCGTGGGCCGGTGGCCTGATACCCAGCAGCCTGCGGCCATGACTGAGATCCTGAGGCTGACGCCCGATGATGCGTTGGCGATGCTGCTGGAGGGCAACCAGCGGTTCGTCGCCGGTACGCCGGAGCACCCCAACCAAGATGCCGCCCGCCGCGCCGAGACCGCGCCGGCGCAACGCCCGTTCGCGGTGCTGTTCGGCTGCTCCGATTCCCGGCTGGCCGCCGAGATCATCTTCGATCGGGGCCTGGGTGATCTGTTCGTGGTCCGCACGGCCGGGCACGTGGCCGGCACCGAGGTGCTGGGCAGCATCGAGTTCGGGGTGAGCGTGCTGGGCTGCCCGCTGGTGGTGATCTTGGGCCATGAGTCGTGCGGGGCGATCGCGGCGGCCTGTGCCGCCGCGGACGGCGGTAGCACTCCGGCCGGTTTTGTCCGTGACGTGGTAGAGCGGGTGATGCCGAGCGTGCTGGCGGCCCGCGCCGCCGGACACGATCAGGGCGAGCAGATCCTGCATGAGCACATCCGGCACAGCGCCGGCCTGCTGCTGGAGCGCTCTCGGGTCCTGGCGGAGCGGGTGGCCGATGGCCGCCTGGCGGTGGTGGGCCTGTCGTATCGGCTGGCCGACGGCAGCGCCCGGCTGGTGGCCGCGCATGGCCTGAGCGGGGCTGCGGTCTAGATACGCCTCTGGGTGGCGGCCCCGGATTGCGTAGGCGAGCAGGGCATTGCACGTGCTCGGGCAGGAGGGTTGGGGCCCTGAATGGGTGGTGGCGCTGCCGGCTGCTCTACCTTGCGGGCGGGGCACCGGAGCGCCTTTGATCATCGTCGCGTCGCTGTGCGCGGAGTGCGGCTGCAAACAGCAGTGGAAGGATGGCGAGGGTGACGGTAAGACCTGGTGACATCGACAGTGCGGCCGTGGACAGGGCGGCCATCGACAGGGCGGCCATCGACAGGGCGGCCGGAGTGCTGCGCGGCGGAGGTCTGGTGGCCTTCCCGACCGAGACCGTCTATGGGCTGGGTGCCAACGCCGCCGACGGCGCCGCCGTCACGCGCGTCTTCCAGGCCAAGGGGCGCCCGCCCTCCCACCCGCTGATCGTCCACCTCGCCGAGGTGGAGCATTTGCGCGGCTGGTGGCGGACGTGCCCGCCGCCGCGCGGCTGCTGGCCGAACGCTTTTGGCCAGGGCCGTTGACGCTGGTGCTGCGGCGCGGCCGCCGGGTGCCGCTGGAGACGACCGGCGGCCTGCAGACGGTGGCCGTGCGCGTGCCCGCCCATCCCGTCGCGCTCGCGCTGCTGTCGGCCTTCGGCGGCGGCATCGCGGCCCCGTCGGCCAACCGCTTCGGCTCGGTCAGCCCCACCACGGCCGGCCACGTCCGCGCCGAACTCGGCGACGCCGTCGATGTCGTGCTGGACGGCGGCCCGTGCCAGGTCGGCGTCGAGTCCACCATTGTCGATGCCACGGGCGAGGCGCTGAGCATCCTGCGGCCCGGCGGAGTGACGCGCGAAAACCTGCAAACGGCGCTGGGGCGCCCGCTCGCGGTCCCCGCCACGAGTACGGTCCGGGTGCCCGGCCAGCATCCCTCGCACTACGCGCCGCGAGCCCGGGTCGTCCTGATCGAGCCCGAGCAGGTGATCGCCGAAGCGGAACGCGCGCAGGAATCGGGGCATCAGGTGGACGTCCTGCTTCCTCCCGCCTTCGCCGACGCCGAGGTGAAAGTGCACGCCATGGCGGCGGTCCCGGCGTCGATGCCCGCCTACGCGCGCGAGCTGTACGCCTTCTTGCGCGAACTCGACCGGCAAGGCTGCGACCTCATCATCGCGTCCCCGCCGGCGGAGCAGGGGCTGGGAGCCGCGATCGCCAACCGGCTGCGCCGCGCCGCAGGACCACGGCCCGCCGCCTGATCGGCACCGCGCCGCCCCCGCCCGGTACCGCCGGCTGAGTGTCAGGGGCCTGGTCCGGTCCGGGGAGTGTCGGGGGTGGATCCTTCATCGTCGATCATGTGTACGGGCTGCTGGGGGGCGGCGGGATGGCGTAGGCGTAACGTGAGCCGGGATTGGCCTCGGGGGTGGTCGAGGAGGACCTGGTCGCAGACAGAGTGGATGATCCATAAGCCGAATCCGCCGGGGCCGCGTAGGTCGGGGATGCGGTGCAGGTGGTCGGCGGTCAGCTTGCCGGCTGGGTCGGTGATCTGCACGGTGATGCCGTGATCGTCGTGGCGGGCGTGCAGCGTGCCGCAGCCGGCGCCGTGCTCGAGCACGTTGCTGGCGGCCTCGTTGACAGCGAGCAGCAGGTCGGTGAGGCGGGCGCCGGTCAGGCCTGCGGCGGTGGCGTAGGCGTGTATGCGCTCGCGCAGGGCGGCCAGGTCGGCGTCGATCGGGCAGCGCAGTTCCCCGGTACTGGCCATGGCCGTGAACCACCTGCCCATCTGTCACAACGGAGGGGGCTGAGGGTTGCCCGCTCTGAATGCCGATATGGCGAAGTGTAAAACCTTGCCGGGACGGTGGCAGCCCGGGGCGTGTGGCTCACTGGTGTGGTGGCCAGGTGGCCGCGTCGTCCAGACCGGCATATGGCGGGAACAGGTCGACCAGCTGGGTGATGTGCAGCAGGCGGGCCAGCGCGCCTTGCACGCCGATCAGCCGCAGGCTGCCGCCGCGCAGCTCGGCGGCACGCTGCCGGGTGATCAGGGTGTGCAAGCCGCTGGAATCGCAGAAGCGCAGGTCTTCCGCGTCGATGATGATCTTCGGTGTGGTGTGCGCCAGGATCGGGTCGAGAGCCTGGCTGAGCTGCTGATGGCTGTCTCGGTCGAGCTCACCGGCGAGACTGACCACGCTGTAGCCGGGCTGGTCGTTGACGGCGATCGACAGGTGAGTCATGGCGGGGGTCAATCCATGCCGGGCGGCAAAGTGAGGTCGGGTTCAAGCCCCCTACCCGCCTACGGGCCTTTACTCCCCGTGCGCCGTGTGCATGTCGAGCTCACGTGCACGGGGACTCCCATGGTGCCTCGGTAACGTCCCCCGGGGTCCTGAGGTGCCGAAAGGGGTGCGCAGGGTTGGTGCCCAGCGAGGGACACCGCACGCGCTGACGGTCGTCCTGGGCCCAGCGGGATGTTACCGGGAGGCGCGGGCCGGACCTCATACCGGAGGGAGCCGACGACGGCACGGCCATGCGCGCGCACCTGCCGTGCGCCCTGGCGGTAGGCGTCGGCCGGCCGATCGGGGTCGCCGTCCCGTTCCAGGTTCTCGGCGGTGTAGGTCAGATAGTTGCTCAGCCACAACCGGGCGATCTTCTCGTGGAGAAATGACGGTCCCAGCGTGCGCTCGGCCACCGCGGCGGCATCCTCGCCGGTGCCGCCATCTTGGAAGCGCACGACCAGAAAGACCGGTCCGGCGCATTCGGACGGCCTGTTACGTCCGGCCATCGCGCCCGCCGGCACACCGCTCGAGACGGGCGTAACCGGCGGGCAGGCGGTCATGCGCCTTGGGTGGGTTCGGCATGGCCGGGCAGGTGCATGAGGGCGATGGCCTGCTCCACATGATCGTAGATGCGCATCGCCCGGTGGGAGCCGGTGACCTCCAGGAGGCGTGCAGGCCAGGCTGCAGGGCCGCCAGAGGCGGGGCGGCGCCGTGGGCCTGGGCGGTATCGGCGGCCTGGAGCAGCACGTTCAGCCCGATGTTGTCCAGGAAGGACAAGCCGCTGGCGTCCACGATCACGTGCTCGCCCGGCCGTCGGACGGGCAGGTGCCGGCAGGCGAGGTTCAGGGCGCCTCCCGCATGGGGGCCGTCGGGCCGTCCTGCGCCGCGGCGATGGCCTGCTCCACGCTCGGATGGATGATCAAGGCGTCCCAAACGCCGGTGACCTGCAGCAGGTGTGCGGGCGTGTCATGGACGTCGGCCAGCAGCAGGGCGCCCTGCTGCTGAAGACCGGCGTGCGCCGTCAGCAGCACGCGCAGCCCGCTGCTGTCCAGGAAGGTCAGCCGGCTCAGGTCAAGGACCAGGCGACGGCCCGGGCCGCACAGCCGGGCGAGGCAGGACTGCAGCTGATCGCTGTTGGTGGCGTCGACCTCGCCGGCCACGCTCAGCACGAACACGTTCCCGTCCAGCTGCCGGCTGTCCAGGCTCAGCGGCGACATCCGGTGCCCTGCTCTCAGCGCGTCGGGCGGGCCCGGCCGGCACGTACGAATGGTGCGGGCATGAACCCCTCCTCGGGCGAAGAAGATCGTGGCCTCGGCTGTGCCGGCGGTCCGCACCGTCGCAGCCCTGGCATGACTTTATATCCGAAGCAGGATACAGGAAAGAAGCTTCACCCTTAGAATCTGTGCACAGGGGGAGAGGCGTCCTCGCGCCCGGCCCGATCCGCGCCGCCGAGGTGGAGAAAGCGACCACAACCATGCCGGCACCAGCCATGAACGCTCCCGACGACCGCCCGCCTACCTGGACCTTCCTCACCCACCACGCACGCGTCCTGGTGACGCTCACCCGCGACCCCGACGGGCGGGTGCGCGACATCGCCACCGAAGTGGGCATCACCGAACGAGCGGTGCACGCCATCATCACCGACCTGCACCAAGCCGGATACCTGACCCGCGAGCGCGTCGGCCGGCGCAACCGCTACACCCTCAACCTCGACCGGCACTTCCGCTACCCCACCGAGGCAGGCCTGCCCATCCGGCTGCTGATCCGCATCTTCACCGACCAGGATCTGCACCACTCCACCGACCGATCACCATGACAGGCGTGCCCCGTCCTGTAAGAGCGGCTGACGACCGTGACCAGGGCCGACGACCATGAGCAGGTCATCGCGCTCATCACCACGCCACCCGGCGGCCAGATCACGCCGCCATCCGGCGGCTCGACTCCTGGGCTTGCGAGCACGCTGTGCACCCAGCCATCCGTCCGGTGTTGACCAGGCCGGGACGAAGGCGCGGCGGGACTGCCACTTACGAGTGGAGCTACTCGCTGGCGCGGGTGTCCATGACGTCCTGTCCTACGTCCTCGGTCGTGATGGTCCTGCCCATTGCCGGCCGACGGATCGCGACCTGCTCCGAGACCCAGTCACAGCTGTGGCGCCTGATGGATGATGCGCCCGGCCGGACACACGCGGCCTGACCTGGATGCGCGCTACGGGAGCTGGAGCGGAACTGAGGGCCGGCTACGACGAGTGCGAGAACTGCAGCCACCACGTTAGCGAGACCGAGGCGAGGGACCTGGTCGGCGAGGAGGCGGGTGCGTGAAGGATGACGCGCGATCACGACGAGGGGTCCTGCAAGAAATACCCACACCAGCACAAAGAATCCGATGAAGCAGTTTCCGTCCTTGCGAAACCCTCACGCGAAAAACACGAGATTTCCTCCAGCTTCTTGACTGCTCCTCCACCGGAGGGGCCACCATGAAGGTGCAGGCAAGAGACCAACAACGGGGGAGTCTCATGCTCAAGAAGGCATTCGTCATAGGGACGCTGGTGACCGCCGCTGCTTTGGCCCCACCGGCAGCCGCACAGGATCAGCCCCACCAGACCACCGCCTCCAGCACATCCACTGTCTGCACTTCCACCTCCTTGCACGGCAGGCCATGTGAGTGGCGCGAAGGAAAGCGCAAGCGATGCAAGTGGTGCATGAACAAGAAGGGCGTCTACAAGAAGCAGTACTGCGAGCAGAAGAGCTCTCGTGGAAACGCGCCGGGAAAGGCTCCCGAGGCGCCGAAGAGGCCGAAGAAGGAGCTCACACGCTGTAGCGCTGGTGTCCAACCGTTCGGACCGTGCCAAAGATGCGTCAGGGCCGGAAAGATTGTTTCCACGACCTGTCTGGGGGAGAAGCCGGGAGATCCTGCTCCCTAGTACCCGCCCTGCCGTCTTCCGCACTTCGGGGCATGGGCAACCCACTGCAGGGCCCATGTCCCGACCCGAGCGGATGTCTGTGGCAGAGGCGAATAGCAGGTGAAGTGAAACCAGGTGGCGCACGAACATGCATTCGGCGACGATGGGCTGAGAACTGAGAGAGCGGCAGCAGCTCCTGGTCACACCAACTGAGCCAAAATCAGCCCATAGCGCAAAAATGAAAAGAATCCTTGGGGATTGCGGCATTGAGTTTCATTCGGAGCGGTGTCGTAGAGTTGAGGTTGAGTGTACCTGCGCGTGCCTCTAGAATCCGTCGAAGAGATGCATTCCGGTGAATGTCGGATGCGCATCTGGTGGGAGGTAACCGTCTGCCCCAGAGCCTCATCGCTAATCTCGTAGAGGAGAGTGAGGAACCATGCGTTGCGCTGGGCAATCCATAATCCTCGGCTGGACCCTTCTTCTCGGGGCGGCGCTCTCACCAGCGGCTGCCGCGGCGTCAACCATCGAGAGCCGCAGAACGAACGTCGTCCAGCAAGCCATGGCGGCAGACCCGCCGTCTCCGTACCAGAAGGGGTACGAGAAAGGGAGCGCGGACGGGTACGCGGCTGCCATGAAACAAACACGCGATCACTGCGCCGCAAGCAACAAGCCGTGGCCGTCGGTAGAGGAAGGTAACGCCTACAGTCAAGGCTACTTTTACGGCTACAGAGACGCATACAACAACGGATTCCGTGAGGGAATGGATAAGTTCTGTAGCCCTCGTTAGCCAGCGAATCCAACGCATCTGTTTCGGCGCTGCGTAACGGAGCATCCGCGCGATAATCGCTGTCGCATTGCCGTATAGGACTGCACGTGCCGCCACGTGGCACGACGCGACATCGAGGCGGTCCTGGCCGGACGTGATCTCGCGCGTCTGGAGGAGGCCGCCTCGGCGGTCGGTCTCCCCGACACGGAACGACGCGTGGCCGACACCAGCGATCATGAGGCGCTTGTGCGCGCGTTCCACGACTGCGACGCCGTCATCAACTGCGCCGGACCCTTCACCTCCTCAGGTGAGGCCGTGGTCCGCGCCGCGATCGCCGCAGGCTGCCACTACGTCGACACCTCAGGCGAGCAGCTCGCTGCGAAGCCGGGCCAACACGCTCATTGCGTGCGGCAGGTGACGCAGCGCAACGCTGGCCGCAAGACCGCGGGCATCGACGGGGAGGTCGCGCTGACCTCCGAGGCCAGGGCCGGGGTGGCGGTGCGCGTGAACGCCACGGTTGGTTCCTGGAAGCCGCGCGCGGTCAGGCGGGTGCACATCCCGAAAGCCAGCAATCCCGCAAGCTCCGCCCGCTCGGCATTCCCACGTGCCCCGCGGACTGCGCGTTCACGCAGAAGGAGCGAGGTTTCGGAATCGTTCGTCACGATCACTCACCCGTTCCATCCGCTGCGCGGGAAGCGTCTGCGTGTGCTGTTCGAGCGCAGGCTGTTCGCTGGGCGGGCGTTGTCTTGTGAGGGTGGTCCGCTGGGGCTGCGGGTGCCGATTAATCATCCGGCCAGGTCAAGCCGCATGCCGATACTCCTTCAGGATGCCTCCAAGTCGATCACGTCGATGGATGTCGAGCACCGTGATCTGGACTGGGTCAGCGTTGGGAATGGGAAGCGGTCGGAGCGGAGCTGCCTGGCGGAGAGCCCGATGCGGTCGGTGTTCGTTGTGGAAGGTTTCGAACTCGCGCAGCGCGTGCAGAAGGTGGTGCTGGTTCCAGATCAACGTCCGGTCCAGCAGTTCGCGTCGGCAGGTCTGGATCCACCGCTCCGTGATTGCATGCATTCGCGGTCTCCGGACACCGCTCTTGACGATGGGTAGTCCGGCATCGGCCAGCACCGCGTCGAAGGCCGCGGCGAACTTGGCGTCCCGGTCACGGATGAGGAACTTGGCCGAGCTACCCATATCTTGCAGGTCCATGGCGAGGTTGCGGCCTCGGCACCCGCAGGGTCAGACTCTCGCCGAAGACGACCTCGTCATGTCCGTCTGCTCCTGCTGCGCCGTGCCTTACCCCGGGGCAGACGCTCGCCATCGTCATCACGCGCAAGGAAGACGGTCAGCCCATCCACCTGATCAACCATCTGTAAGATTGCCGGTGTGGACGGGCGCCGACGGCCTTGACTGGATCTTCGTCGGAAGCTTGCTCGACGTCCGGCAGAAGACTAAGGAATGACGTGCCCACACACGAGGAAATGGCAGCGCTCTACGGTAGTGCGAACCTATTCACGGCGTCGGCGATGGAGCTCGAGAAGTTCGGGCTCGTTCCGAAGGACGCCGAAGCGCTGGGGGTCGTCGGGCTTCCCGTCAACAGCTCTCCATTCTTCACCACCGAGGTCGTGGGCGGACCGGAGTTCCTGACCGTCATCGACGTCACCACCTCCAACGGCATGGACCACCGAGAAGTGATCATCGGAGGGCCGCCCGGCGATCCCGGCATGCGCTTCTCGGTAAGCGCGTACGAAGGCTTCATCATGCTGGCCCAGTTGGACGGACCTCGCCCGAAAGGCGAAATCGTGAACAACCTGGGCGAGTTCATCGAATTCCTCTATCAGATCAAGCTCCACGAAGTCCGTTCGGCCGCCGATCCGGCTGTTCGTGACGAGTCCTTCCGCGAACTGTCGAGCCGGCTGAGGGCCTTGGACCCGTTCGCCTTCGAACAGCCGGACGACTGGTGGTCCATCGCCATGGAGCTCTGCCGGCCTTGAGAACCGTGGCTTGGAGGGCGGCGTGCGGGCGGCTGTGGTGGTAGGTCCAGATGACATCCGCAGCCCGTGTCAAAACGCCGGGGGTGCTGAGGGGGCGGAAGATGAGGTCACGGATGTGGCCATGATGTGAGTTGTGAGCGCTAAGTCATGGAATGTGATAAGCGAATTCAAGGTGACCTACGTCGTCGCTGA
Organism: Nonomuraea sp. GTA35; assembly: GCF_041950525.1. NCBI lineage: Bacteria > Bacillati > Actinomycetota > Actinomycetes > Streptosporangiales > Streptosporangiaceae > Nonomuraea > Nonomuraea sp. GTA35. Next base: position 19,452 of record NZ_JBGNUV010000037.1, read on the forward strand.
TGGCGTGGAGCAGCTCGTTGGGTTGGAGCGGCTGGCGAGCGTGACTCTGGAGGAGGCGCTGCCTGTCCGTTCGTTTCCGTCCTATCGCGGCAGCGGAACTATCCAGGCTGGTACTAGGGCGTGTATTTGGTTGTGATCAATCTGCGGGATCCGCCCTCGTTTCGGGGTCCGATCCGGTAGATCGTTTTGCGTGACGCGAGTGCAATTGACGGATGTGGAGTGGGAGTTCATCGAGCCCT
>NZ_JBGNUV010000038.1:0-17233 GCF_041950525.1 Nonomuraea sp. GTA35
GGGCGACAGCACTACGAGCGGCAGGCTTCGCCGGCGTCCCGACGGCTCGGCGTCGGCGAAGGCGTTCGTCCGTGTCCGGCTGAGCGCCTTAGGGGGTATGTTCTCCAGTTCCTTGATTCCCGAGCCCTTCAAGAGCAGTTCGGATTCCTTGGGTGTGACGTACGGCGCGCGCCGTTCGGCACGCGCTGCCGTCGGGTACCACAGGGAGACCATGAGCTCCCTCGTCTTGGCCGAGGAGACCCACGGGTCGGGGCGGGAGGTGTCGGTCAGGTGCAGGGATGTCGTGCCGACCCGGTGGGGGCCGGTCGGCTTCGGGAGATACGGCGTGTCGGGTGCCGCGGCAGCTGCGGGGGCCGGCGCCGAGGCGATGGAGGTCGTGAGGGCGAGCAGTCCCGCGACGGCGGCCAGAAGTATCGGCCTTCTCCGCACCGAGCGGGGGTTGTCGTGTGCCATGGAGTTGATTTTGCGGTTCCGGATCGGCGTCGGCATCGGCTGTGAGTCCATCGCCTCATCGGCCGAACGGTTGATCTTTAGAGTTGGTGCCGTGACCATGCGGGTTCTGATCGCCGACGACCAGCAGATGGTACGCACCGGCTTTCAGATGATGGTGGACGCTCAATCGGACATGGAGGTGGGCTGCGGTCTCGGATGGCGCCGCGGCCGTCTCGGAGGCCAGACGCCTGCGACCTGACGTGTGCCTGCTCGACATCAGGATGCCCATGCTGGACGGGATCGAGGTGACCCGCATCCTGGCCGGGCCCGGGGTGGACAACCCGCTGCGGGTGGTCATCGTCACCACCTTCGACCTCGGCGAGTACGTCTACGGAGCCCTGCGCTCCGGCGCCACCGGGTTCCTGCTCAAGGACAGCGGGCCTGCGCTGCTCATCGAGGCCGTCCGGGCGGCCGCGGTGGGTGACGCGCTGGTGTCTCCGTCGGTGACCGTACGGCTGCTGCAGCACCTGGCCCAGCCCCGGCAGGCCCCGGCGCTCCCCGCGAACGACCCGCTGACCGACCGCGAGCTGGACGTCGTACGGCTGGTGGCCCGGGGCGCTCCAGCCAAGAGGTGGCCGCGGAGCTGTTCGTGTCGCTGCCGAGCGGGCCTATGGGACGGGGCCACGCTGAGACTGCTCCCAGCCGGCGCGCCGAAATTCAGGGGAAGGCGAAAGCGGCCTGCGGACAACAACAGGTGACCGATGTCCCGTCGACCTCAAGGCCTGTGAATGAATGAGCCCTATTTGGCCGATCCCCCGGGCGACGCCCCACCGTCGCAGGACGACGCCGTGGTGATCGAGCGGTCCTGGGACGAACCCGAGCATTTCGGCGCCGTCTTCGACGCGCACTACGCGGAGATTCACCGGTACGTATCCCGCAGGCTTGGTCCGCACGCCGCCGACGATGTCTCCGCTGAGACGTTCGCCCTCGCCTTCCGTCAGCGTCGCCGCTACGACATGAGCCGCCGCAGTGCCCGCCCCTGGCTCTACGGCATCGCGACCAACCTCATCAGCCGGCACCGCCGCAATGAGGTGCGCCTCCTTCGTGCCGTGGACCGGCTGCATCCGGAGGCGAACTCGGCCCGAGGCCACGAGGACGAGGTGACGGCGAAGGTGAGCGCGCAAGCCGTCAAAGGCATGCTGGCCAGGGCCATCGCCGCCCTGCCCGCGGACCAGCGTGACGTGCTGCTGCTGGTGGCGCTCTCGGGGCTGAGCTACGACGAGGTGGCGCAGGCTCTGGACGTGCCCTTCGGCACGGTGTCCTCACGGCTCAACCGGGCTCGCAAGAAGCTACGCAAGGCGCTGGGCGGAACGAACCCGCTGTTTGACGAGGAGGAGACACATCAATGAACGAGCTGCATCTCGTACGTGGGGTGTACGACGACCCGGCCCCGCCTTCCGCAGAGGCCGCGACGGCCGCCCGTACCCGGATGTTGAGCCAGGACGACACCGCACGGCCACGCTCTCGCCGTACGTGGCGCATGCCGCTCGGCTTGGTAGCCGCTGCCACGGCCGCGGCCGTGGCAGCGGGGATGACGCTCGCCCACGACGATCCCGCACGACCATCGACAGGCGTGCAGGCCATCCCTGGCGCTCTGTCGCCTCGCGACATGATGCTGGCCGCCGCCTCTCAGGCGGAGCTGCAACAGCAGGGCCGCTACTGGTACACCCACCAGCGCTCCGCCTTCGTGGCGCTCGCGCTCGGCAGGACCGGTGGCTACGTCGTGGAGGAGCGCCGCGAGACCCTCAGATGGACGGGGCGCGCCCGCGGCGACGGCCAGTCCTTCTACGGCCGCTCCGTCGCGGGTAAGCCCCAGACCAGCACCGACGCCGATGCCTGGCGCGCGGCGGGTTCCCCTTCGAGCTGGACGGTGGGCTCGTCGGGAGCGAGCAGGACCGTCAGGACGAAGTCGGGTGCCTGGCAGGAGGAACATCCGAACGGCCAGGGCGGCGGCACATTCCTCATCGGCGGCGTCGGCCAGTTCACCTATCAGGAGCTCCAAGAGCTGCCTACCGACCCCGGAGAGCTGCGCAAGCTGCTGTGCGAAGGCTCGGTCAAGTTCATAGCGGGCGGGTCTGGAGCGCCGAGGCGCTGCAATGGCCCTACAGGGGTGCTCGGCCGGGTCTACTTCGCCCTCGTAGATACGCCCGTGCCGCCCAAGGTGCGAGCCGGTCTCATGCGTCTGATCACCGATTATCCGGGCGTGCGGCAGCTAGGCGCCGTCACGGATCCGCTCGGCCGGTCGGCGGTTGGCCTCGCGGTCCCATTCGACAGCGCCGATGGCCGTGGGAAGATCCAGCGGGAGGTGCTCTTCGACCAGAAGACCGGCAAGGTCCTGGGCAGCCGTGACATCCAGCTTGAACCAGGCCCCAAAAGCCAGAAGTGGCAGGTTCCCGGCAGGACGCTGAGCTACCGGGCGGTCTTGGACACGGGCTGGAGCAACGCCAAGCCCACCCCTCCCGACTAGATGATTGATTCCAAGGGGTTGGGATCAGTGATCGTAGGCGGTGAGTGATCGGGCGGTGGGCTGGCCGGTCTTGTCGTGTGCCAGATGACAGTGGTCAGGGCCAGGATGCGTACGATCACGCGGATGGTGACGCCGGCGAACGTCCGTCCTCCGTGGCGTTCCAGGTCGAGCTGGCCTTTGAGGGTCTGGTTGATCGACTCGATGGTCTGGCGCAGGGGTTTGAACAGGTGCGCGCCGGCTCGTGGGGGCTCGCCTTTGCGGGCCTTGCGTAACAGGCGCACTCATGCGGTGGTCAGGGAGTGCTCGAAGTCGCGGCCGTAGTACTGCATGTCGGCGATCAGGTCCTGGCCGCGGTGGCGGGCCAGCGGGTCGGGGTCGGGGTCGGGGTCGGTGGCGAGCATGCCGAGCAGGGTGGTGCGTTCCTCGGCCTTGGCGCCGGTCAGGGCGAAGGCGACGGGCAGGCCGCCCAGGGTGCACAGCAGGTGCAGGCGCAGCCCCCAGAAGAAGCGCGAGTGGGAGGGGCAGCAGCCGTATTCGGCCCAGCCTGCCAGGTCTGAGCGCTGGGCGGTCTGCCGGGAGCGGCCGCACTCGACCGGGGTGGAGTCGGCCCGCGGCTTGCGACAATCGGGGCGTGGGCCAGCGTGCGGCGGATCGGACGTGCGCGAACTGCCTGGACGCCTTCGAGGAGACGCGGTCCTGCCTGGTCGGCGGGGCGACGACCGTCCTGTCCTACTTCCGTACGGGACAGCACTACCTCGACAGGACCGGGCGCCCGAGGGCGGTGGCCAGCTCTACGCGATGATGCTCGACATGAAGCGCACGTTCGACGAGATCATCGAGGCGCACGCCGATCCCGTACGGGCCCGCCAGATCCTGTCGAACCCCTTCTACCAGTCCCTGTCGTCCAGCTTCTCCGGCACGCAGGAGTACATGGCCATGGAGAAGCTGGGCCAGCTCCGCCGCTCCGACGAGTGGGACCTGATCATCGTGGACACGCCGCCCTCGCGCTCGGCGCTCGACTTCCTCGACGCGCCGGAGCGGCTCGGGCGCTTCCTCGACGGCCGGTTCATCAAGCTGCTGACGGCCCCCGCCAAGGCGGGAGGTCGCAGCGCGTTCCGGCTGCTCAACGCCGGGTTCGGGCTGATGGCAGGGGCGATGACCAAGCTGCTGGGCGCCCAGGTGATCAAGGATCTGCAGACGTTCGTGTCGGCGCTCGACGCGGTGTTCGGCGGGTTCAGGCAACGGGCCGAGATGACGTACCGGCTGCTGCAGGCGCCGGGCCGGCCTCCTGCTGCCAGAGGACTCGCGGTCCTCGCGACGCTATTGCTCGCCCGCGTGCCGGGCGCAGGAGTTGCGTGAACTGCGGCGATCGAGCGCCGAGTACGCCGCAGCGGTGGACGAGTACGTGGCCCAGGGCGTTGTTGGCCGGGGTCCGACCACCCGCGAGATTCAGCAGCGGCGCGGCACGCCGATGGACGATCGTCCCTGCGGGTACAGATAAAAGGTGTGGTCGGGGTCGCCGGCTGCTTGGTACGGTCGCGGCCATGTTGATCGTGAAGGCCTTGGGATGGATGGTTCGACGCGCGGACACGGGCGATGCGGCTGGGCTCGTACAGCTTGCCCGACGGACGGCGTCCGCTGCTGATGAACCGGACGTGACCAACCGACTCAACGGCTGAGAGCGCATCCGTGTCCACCGTTCCCGCGGCCCGCATGAGCGGACGAGCCTGGGCCCTGCTGCTCGTCCTGTGCGGCACCATCTTCCTCGAGGGCAGCGACGTCGCCATGCTGGCCGTCGCCATCCCCACCATCCGCGCCGACCTCGGCCTGACCACCGGCACCGCGGCGTGGGTGATGAGCGGCTACGTGCTCGGCTACGCCGGTTTCACCCTGCTCGGCGGCCGCGCCGCCGATCTGCTGGGCAGGCGACGGATGTTCCTCACCTGGCTGAGCGTCTTCCTGGTCTTCTCCATGCTGGGCGGCTTCGCGACCGACGGATGGATGCTGGTCGTGGCCCGCTTCGTCACCGGTGTGGCAGCGGCCTTCATGACCCCCGCCGCCATGTCGATCATCACGACCTCGTATCCGGAGGGGCCGCAGCGCAATAAGGCCCTGCTGGTCTTCGCCGGCGTCGGCGCCGGCGGCTTCTCGCTGGGCCTCGTCATCGGCGGGCTGCTGACCGAACTCGGCTGGCGCTGGGTGTTCTTCGCCCCGGTGTTCTTGGCCGGCGCCATCCTGCTCGCGGCGCTCAGGCTCCTGCCCGCCGAGGCCCGCCCTGAGCCCGCGCATCGCGGCTACGACCTGGCCGGCGCGGCCAGCGCCGCCGCTGCGATGCTGCTACTCGCCTACGGCATCGTCCGGCTCGAGCACCGCGGCGAAGGGCTCGGGCTGACCATCGGCGCATTCGCCGCCGGTCTGGCGCTAGTGGCGATGTTCATCGTGATCGAACGGCGCGCCAAAACGCCGCTCGTCCGGCTGGGGATCTTCCGCAAGGCCGCGATGGTCCGGGCCAACCTCGCCGCGCTACTCTTTCTGGGCGCGTTCTTCGGCTTCCAGTTCATCGTCACGCTCTACCTGCAGGAACTGCGCGGCTGGTCCTCCCTGCAGACCGCGATCGCGCTGATCGCCATGGGCTGCGACGCCGTGCTGGCTCCCATCCTCACCCCTCGCCTGGTGAACCGCTACGGCCACGCCCGGGTGATTTTCGGCGGCTTCCTGCTGGCGATCGTCTCCTACGGGCTCTTCCTGACGGTGGAGATGGACTGGTCATACGCGGCGATGTTCCCCACCCTGATCATCTCGGGCACCGCCTTCGCCCTCGCCTACGGTCCGCTCACGATCGCGGCGACCAACAGCGTGGCGGAGGAGGAGCAGGGCCTGGCCAGCGGTCTGCTGTACACCTTCACCCAGTTCGGCTCGGCGGTCGGGATCTCCGCTGTGACCGCGGTGTACGGAATCGCCGCGGCCGGCACCGATGGCTCGCCGGGCGCGGTGCTGGACGCCTACCGCACCGCGCTCGTCGTTCCGGTGGTCATGGTGCTGCTGGGAGCAGCGGTCTCCGCCTTCGGCCTACGCAGCGCCAGGCCCGCCGGCCAGCGGAAAGGCGCGGCGCCCGCGGCCCGCGACGAGGTCAGCGACGGCGTTCCGGGGTGACTGGTCGTCTCGTGTCCTTCCTCGAGGCTGCGATGATCGCCACGGCTCCCGCGTCAAGATCGTTCGTCCTCGGCTTGGCCTGCGGGCGCTGCATCTGACCCGCTCCTCCCAACGGCGGGTCGGACGTTGTCGAGGAAGAGCCAGGAAACAGATCAGGCAGAGGCCTTGCCCGCCACGGTGGCGGCGGTAGCCTGGGCGCGGGTCTGGGCAAGCCGGTAGGACTCGGTGCCCGTCTCGATGATGGTGGCGTTGTAGGTGAGCCGGTCGACGATGGCGGCGCAGAGCCGCGGGTCGGTGAAGGTCTTGGTCCAGCCATCTGGGGGTGGCACATGTTCCTGCCGGAGAATCCCGGCTGCTAGCTGGGCCTTCTGGGTTCTTTCTCGTTTCCTTGATTCGTGAAGTGTGAGAGGCGTATGTTAGGCGCTGCCTTAATTCTTCCGGTGTGAGGAAGGTGTGCCGGTGGCGCGGTCTCGACTGCGGGTGCTGGAGGGCGGGGCGCTCCCGATAGAGCCTCTGGCCAGTGACCCGATGGAGTATCAGGCGCGATGTGTCGAGGCGTTCGTGGCGTCGTGGACGGCTCGCGGGTTCAGCCCGGTGACCATCGAGAACGACACCGGGCTACTGGAGCGGACCTTGGCTGCGCTGGGTCGTCCGGCCTGGGAGGTCACCCCGGAAGACATCGACCGGGTGGTCGGTGACCTGGCGGTGGCCGGTCGCGCCGCCTCGACGCGGCGTGAGTATGTGCAGATCTTCAAGGGCTTTCACCGGTTTCTGCAGGTGCGGAAGGCTGCCGAGATCAAGGCCGCGTTCGGGGTGCGGTTGGTCTGTCCGGTGGATGAGTTCAACGCCTCCCGGCATGTCGGCGACGACTCGCCGGCCGAGCTGCCGCCGCCGACGCCTGAGCGGGTGAGCGGCTTCTTCGACTTCCTCAAGGGCCGGATCGCCACCGCCCGCAAGTACGGTCCGGCGGCGCGGGATTATGCGCTGTTTCGCACCCTGTATCACGCTGGGCTGCGGTCGGAGGAGGCCGCGCTGCTGGATCGGCCGGATGTGCACTTCAATCGGGGCCCGTTCGGCAAGCTGCATGTCCGCTTCGGCAAGGGCGCCCGCACCTCCGGACCGCGGCCGCGGTGGGTGCCGATGCTGGACGGGCTGGATCTGGTGCTGCGCTGGTTCCTCAATGACGTGCGTGGCCGCTTCCCCGACTCGGCGGTGCTGTTCGCTGATGAGTCCGGCGGGGCGCTGCATCGCGGCACCATCCGTAACCGGCTGCGTTATCTCATGCAGTTGGAGGGACGGCCGAAGGAAGAGTGGTTCAGCCCGCATGCGTTGCGCCGGGCGTGTGCCACCCACAACTACGAGCGCGGCGTGGACCTGGTGGCCATCCAGCAACTGCTCGGACACTGGACGGTGAGCTCGACGATGCGCTATGTCCGGACGTCGGCCACCTTCATCGAAGACGCCTATCGCCGGGCGGTGACCAGCGCCCTGGGCGAGCTGACCGGGCAGGGAGACTCGATCGCATGAAGATCCGGTGGAAACTGCGGATGGCCGCCGCGCAGCGCGAGGTGTGGACCGGCGCTCAGCTGCGGCGGCTGCTGGCCGACAAGGCCGGGCTGGAGCTATCGGCGGCGTCGGTGTCGGCGCTGCTGACCAAGGAACCCACGCAGGTCAAGCTGTCCACCCTGGCCGCGTTGTGCACTGCGCTGGAGTGCAGCCCCAACGATCTGTTCGAGGTGGACACCACCCCCGTCGAGCGGCCCGTCCGGCCGCCGCAGTCGGTAGCCGAGCCCAAGGCCGCTTCCAGCGGCGGCCGGTCCATGCCGCCACTGTGACCTGAGCAGGAGGGCGGCGATGGGCCAACGGCAACGCGACTGTGCGGACTGTGGCGGCTCGGTGGGCATCATCGGCCGCCTGCACTGCTGCCGCTGCCTCAGGCGGCTCAACGAAGCGGCTGCCAAGGCGCCCTGCCCGGGCTGCGGCAAGCAACGGGTGCTGCAGGCCGACACCGGCCGGTGCATCACGTGCTCGCGCGTCTGCACCGAGTGCGGGCATCCCGTCCGCTCGCCGGAGGCGACGCTGTGCCGGGACTGCACCCGCAAGGCTCGGCAGCGGGCGGCGCAACAACCGTGCCCGCGCTGCGGCCGCCCGGGCTATCTGCGCCAAGCCACCGGCTGGTGCGGAACCTGTTCACGCCCTCGCCAGACGAAGGACCCGCCGCGCGTCTGCGACGACTGCGCCCGCATGCCGGCCACGGCCTGTGCTCGGCCTGCTGGCAGCGCCGCCCCGAACGGCCCTTCGTCGCCGGCGAGAACCTCATCGCCCGGCTGGCCGACCCGCCGCCCTGGCTCGGCGAGGTGATCGGCCACCTGGCCGCCGGTCACTCTCCGGCCCGAGCCTGCGTCCTGATCGGCCAGTTGGGCCGGCTGCTGGGCGACGAGCACCCCAACCACCCCCAAGCCCTGTTGGAGCGGGCTCGCTTGCCCGGCCGCTCGATGGGGCCCTTGGCCCGAGGGCTGGAGATCTTCTTCGTCGAACGTGATCTGGCGCTGGCCACCGATCACGCCGAACGGCTGGCCGCCGGCCGCCGTCGCCGCCGGATCGACGCCGTCCCCGGACCGCTGCGGCCCGCGGCGGAGGCCTTCAACACCTTCCTGCTGCGCTCACGCGAGCGCGCCCGCCGGGCCGGGACACTGCCCCGTGCGGACGTCACCCTCGACATCAAGCTGTCCACCCTGCGCGATCTGGGCCAGCACGTCAGCGCGCGTGGAAAGCAGGACTGGGCCCTGGTCGACGTGCACGACATCGAGGCGTTCCTGGCCGCCCAGCCCAAGAACCGGCCCCGGCGGCTGCAGATCGCCCGGCAGTTCTTCCGCTTCGCCAAAACCCACAAGATGATCCTGATCGACCCCACCAGCGGACTGTCGGCGAAGGCGGCCAAGGGCTTCATCGGCAAGACCCTCACTCTCGACCAGCAGCGACGCCTCTTCCAGAGATGGATCACCGACCCGGCTGTCCATCCGCACGAGGCTCTGCTGGGCATCCTCGCCCTGCTGCATGGCGCCTCCAGCGCTGAGGTGCGCCACCTGCGGCTGGACGACATCGATCTCGCCAGCCGCGCCATCCGTCTCGGGCAACGCCCCCACCTCGTGCCCTTGGATCCGGCCAGCTGGAGCACCGTGCAGCGGTGCATGGCGCACCGCACGACTCAGCACACCAGTAACCCGCATCTGATGGTCACCAAGGGCACCAAAGCGGGCCGGAGCCCGGCCTCGGTCGCTTATGTCAGCCACGTCTTGGACCCGGCCGGCATCTCACCACGGATGCTCCGCTCCACCCGCCTGATCGACCTGGTCAACACCATGGACGCCAAATTCGTCGCCGCGGCCTTCGGGATGAATCCCGAAGGCGTCATGATCTATCTCGCGGACCACATCGACGAAGGCCGTCTGACGGCGCAACCAGAACAGGGATGACCATGACACGGATGTCATTGCGCTGGACGCTGGCGGGGTCTGGATGGGCCGACTGCACCGTTGCTGACGACCAAGCCGAGGTGGAGGTCACCGCCTCCTATATCACCGCGGCTCCTGAGGAACTCCTGACCGCGACAGCCCGGCTGGTGCTCGGCGAAGAGCGGACACAGGCCCAGTTCGAAGCCGAACCGACAGCCTTCCGCTGGATCTTTTATCGAGGCGGCAACGACGTCTGGGTGCGACTGCTTCAATTGCCCGACGGCCGCCGTCACGACAACGCCGGAACCGAGATCTGGTCCAGCTGGCAAACGATCGACACCCTGGCCCGAGCCGTCATCCGCTGCTTCGACGATGTCGCGCGACGCTATGACGAAGGCGGTTACCACGGAAAATGGGGAGCGCCATTCCCTCGGCTCGAACTCGAAGCCCTCCGGACCGCATGGCGCGACCACACCGCACGCCCGCCCCTGCCCGAATGGTGCTCCAACGTGTGAAGTTTCAGCTGAACCACACACTTGTTGGCTCGAACATGTGCGCTTTGCCGAACGACTCGTTGGAGGCGATTGCGACGCTGTTGGTCTCCTCTCTTTCGGTGAGAACCTGGAACAGCAGTTCGGCTCCGTGCCGGTCAAGCCCGCCCGCACACCCGCCGCTGGTCGGCGGCGGCCGCCGGATTCGTCAGCTACGGCACCAGCGGCGGGCACCCGCGCCGTCGAACAGCTCCGGCAGGTCATGAGGGAACTGAGAATCGCCGACGTGCCCACCCAGGTCGCGCTGTCGATGTTCACCGACTTCACCTTCACCGACCCGCGCGGCCCCACCCAGCCGGGCACCTGCACGCCCGCCCCGCACCACGCCGACGCGCTGGGCCGGATGCTCGAGGAGATCATCGCCTGGTCCGCGGTGCTGGCACCGCTGCGCGCCCAAGCCCAGCCGCTGCCCGCCTAACCATCTCCGGCCAACGGACAGGTCCCCCGCGCCCCGGCAGGCCGTCCCACCCCACGTCACCTGCACTCCTGAGTGTCGTCAGGCGCCCTGGCGACGTGCTTCTACGGCGGGTCGGGCAGGGCAAGGCAGAGGGCGTCCAGGACGGCCGCGATCGCATGTTCGGGTGGTGTGCCGTAGCCGATGACCAGGCCGTCGCGCGGTGGCATCGTGCTGTCGGGGTGCCGGTAGGGGCTCAGGCCGTCCAGGGCGAGGCCGAGGCGGCGAGCGGCGCGAAGTGCCGCTTGCTCGGTGCCCGAGGGAAGGTCGAGGACGGCGTGCAGGCCCGCGGCGATGCCGCTGACGGTGATGTGCGGAGCGCGTTCGGCGAGGGTGGCCGTGAGCAGGTCACGACGGCGCCGGTAGACCTTGCGCATGCGACGCAGTTGGCGATCGTAGGCACCGCGGGCGATGAAGTCGGCGAGGGTGAGCTGGTCGATGACGCCTGATGAGAGTTCGCGCGGGCCCTTGGCGGCGACGACGTCGTCCACCAGCCGGCCGGGCAGCGCCATCCAGCCGAGCCGGAGCGCGGGTGACAGGCTCTTGCTCGTGGAGCCGAGATACACGACGCGGTCGGGGTCGAGGCCCTGCACCGCGCCGACCGGTTCGCGGTCGTAGCGGAACTCACCGTCGTAGTCGTCCTCCAGCAGCAGGCCGCCCGTCGCGCGGGCCCAGTCGATGACGGCGGCCCGGCGCCGCGGGTGCAGTGCGCCTCCTGTGGGGTACTGATGCGCGGGTGTCAGCAGGACGGCTCGCGCACCGGTGTCCGGAAGTTGCTCGACGCGCGCGCCGTCGCCGTCCACGGCGAGTGGCACGGTCGTCAGCCCCGCCTCCATGAGGATGGAGCGGTGGAAGTCGAGCCCGTACGATTCCACCGCGATCGGTCCGCGCAGGACCTGGCACACCAACCGCAGCCCGTGCGCGAATCCCGAGCAGATCACTATGTGCTCCGCCTTCGTGCGCACGCCTCGGGTACGCGCCAGGTACTCCACCAGCGCCTGGCGCAACTCCAGCCGGCCTCGGGGGTCGCCGACGCCGAAGGCGTCGTTGGGCGCGCCGGCCAGCGCGCGGCGGGCCGAGGCGATCCAGGATGTACGCGGGAAGGCGGCCGCGTCAGGGGAGCTGGGCATCAGATCGTGCACGATCCGCACGCGGGACGGACGCGCGGGGGAACGCCGGTGGCCGGACTCCAGGGGCGCGACGCGGTCGGCGACCTGCGTGCCCGAACCCTGACGGGACGTGAGCCAGCCTTCCTCGACGAGCTCCGAGTACGCCGCGGCGACGGTGTTGCGAGCGATCCCCAGGTCGAGGGCAAGGGCACGGTAGGGCGGCAGCCGGGTTCCCGGCGCCAGCCGCCCCGAGCGGATCGCCTCGCGCAAGGCCCGCATCAGCCGCACGCGCGCGCCGCCGCTACCGGCGAGCTCCAGGTGCAGGTCGCTGCCGCCGTCCGTTGGCAGGCCGCTCACCGCCACATCCGGCGCCGAAAATTGACCCAAAAAATGTCCACGAGAATGCACCATATCGTGGGCCGATCACGCTTCTAGGGTCGGGAGCATGACGAACGTCGCCATTCCCGCACGCATGAACATGTCCGCTGTCGCACCCAAGATCTTCAAGGCCGTGCTGGTCCTGGACGCAGCGGCCCGCGAAGGGCTGGACCCGGTCCTGGTCGAGCTGGTGCAGATCCGCGCCTCCCAGATCAACCGGTGCGCGTACTGCATCGACTACCACACCGGCGACGCCCGCCGGGCGGGTGAGAGCGAGGCGCGCATCTACCAGCTGAGCGCGTGGCAGGAATCCAGTCTCTACACCGCCAAGGAGCGCGCCGCCCTGGCGCTGACCGAGGCGGTGACCTTGCTGCCGCACGGCGTCGAGGACGAGGTGTACGACGAGGCCGCGCGGCACTTCGACGACAAGGAACTGGCCCAGCTGATCGCGTTGATCTTCACGGTCAACACCTGGAACCGCATGAACGTGACCACGCGCAAGACGCCTGGCACCGAGTAGCAGCACCTCCGTCTGCTTCGACTTCCGTCTGCTTCCCGGGTGGCGGCCGCATCGCCGCGGCCGCCACCCGCGTCACGACCGCATCGGAAAGGCCGACACCGTGACATCCATCGACGTCCCGCCCCCGCACCCGACCCGGGACACCGTCCCCTCACCGGTCCGGGGCTGGCTCGCGATCCTTGCCGTGACGCTGGGGATCTTCGCCCTGATGACGTCCGAACTGCTGCCCGTCGGGCTGCTCACACCGATCGGCGCCGCGTTGAAGGTCTCCGAGGGCACCACCGCGCTCATGGTGACCGTGCCCGGACTGGTCGCCGCCGTCGCAGCGCCCATCGTCACCGTGGCCACCGCCCGGATCGACCGCCGGCTGGTGCTGGCCCTGCTGATCGGGATGGTGGGCGCGGCCAACCTCGCCTCCGCCTTCGCCACCAGCTTCGCCGTCGTCCTCCTTGCCCGCTTCCTGATCGGCGTCAGCGTCGGCGGCTTCTGGTCCTTGGCCGGAGGCATCGCCCTGCGGCTGGTGCCCAAGCACCAGGTCGCGCGCGCCACCGCCGTCGTCTTCGGCGGCGTCGAGACCGCCTCCGTCCTCGGCGTGCCCACCGGCACCCTCCTCGGCGACCTCAGCGGCTGGCGCACCGCGTTCGCGGCCGTGGGCGTGCTCGGCCTGGCCTCGCTCACCTGCATGGTCGTCGTGATGCCGAAGATGGCGCCGGAGCGCACGATGACATTCGCGGACCTGCCGAAGGTGTTCCGGACACACCACGCACTGCGCGTGGGCATCGCCATGACCTTCCTGGCCATCACTGGGCACTTCACCGCCTACACGTTCATCCGGCCGATCCTCCAGGACGACGGTGTGACCGACGGCCTGATCAGCGTGCTGCTGCTGGTCTTCGGCGTCGCCGGCATCTGCGGCAACTTCATCGCCGGCGCCCTGGTCACCACACATCTGCGGCAGACCGTGTACGGCATCGCCGTGCTCCTCACCGCTTCCATGGCCACCCTCGCCATCACCGATCACAGCACCGTTTCGGCGGCCGTGATCCTCGTCGTCTGGGGGCTGGGGTACGGCGCCGTCCCGGTCACCTTCCAGACCTGGATCCTGAACGCCGCACCGGCCGCCACCGAGGCCGCGTCCTCCCTGTACGTGTCGATGTTCAACCTGTCCATCGCCCTCGGCGCCCTCATCGGCGGCCTGGCCGTCGACGCGCTCTCAACGGTGAGCGTGCTGTGGATCGGTGGCGTATTGGCCGTCCTGGTGCCGCCGGCCTGTTCTCCCACCGCAAGAACCCGACCGCCGGGGGATTCGCTCAGGCCGCGGTGAGGTCGAGCCGGGTGTCCATGTCCAACCGGAACCGGCCGTAGAGGTTCTTATCTGGACAATCGCTTGGGATGACCTTGATGTTTCTCCTCATTGACGCGTCTTCGTCGCATACGTTGACCCACATCCCTGCTGCCGCAAGGCGAGGAGGTCGAGATGCGGGTAGTCAAGGAGCGAGACGGCGGCATCGTCCGCCGGGTACGGCTGGTCGATGAGGCGGGTGAACCGGTGCCGGCCCGAGCCGCGCCATCACCTGCTCGGCGAAGGCCTCCTCGAAACGGCGGCACCCGGAATTGACCACCCGTTCCACCTGGCCACTACTCGGCGGTTCGATCCTGGCGCTCCGGCACCGCTCGCGCACCGCCTCGACCAGGCGATCACGGTTCGTCTCGATTGGGCACACCTTGTCGGCCAGCCACTGCGCCAGCCGCTCCTCATCGTCCTCGGTCGCCGGGCGGGTACCGAATCTCTTGCGGATCCGCGCCCGGTGACGCTCAATGGTCCGGCCCCGCCAGGAGTACTTCGCCAGCAGCTCCGGCTCGACCTCCACCAGCGATGCCACGTACTGCACCGCGGCCGCCGGTATCTCCTCGGAATAGGCGGGAAACCGCCCCTCAATCTCGTAGAAACTTCAAGATCAAGGCGAAACCGAGCCTGCCGGCCCCTGCCTATTCCCCGACCAGGTCCCAATCACCCTCCACCAGCGTCCACGCGCTGATCAGCCCATCCTGTTCCCAGTCGGTACGCACCTCGGAGCTCCTCCCCAGACCGGCGCTATCAGCAGCCCGATCACCATTGAGGAGCTCGAAGGGGTTGCCGGAGGTATGCACTACCTGAGATAACTACGTACTGGAACCGATGTCTAACTCTTCGCACATCTCTCATTGGCCCTCAGGACTGGCCGGGGTGGCGGCTCGCCGTAGCTATAGGAGGTCCAGGCCGTATTAGCAGTCAGACGACAAGGCAGGCTGTGGGAACCACCGATGCGCCAGGACCGAATCACGACGTCCTCCGGCGCCGAGGGGGCCGCACCCGGAAGGGGCACGGCTTCGGGGGTGGCCAGCTTGTCCACGGCCGCGCGGCGCGTCCGCTCGGGCCGCCGGTCGTACTTCGCCGTGGTGGCCGGTGAGGCGTGCCCGACGAGGGCCTGCGCGGTGGTCAGGTCTACCCCCGGGTCGAGCAGCTTGCCGATGAACGTGCGCCGGAAGTCATGAGCCCGCAGGGCCTCGTCCAACCCGGCCAGTTCGGCGCGGGCCGCCAGCACGTTGCTGACCGTGCGCGCGTCCATGAAGGCGATCCGGCCCTGCTGGTCACGGCGAATGTGCCGGCCGCGCGGGGTGAACGGCGGGAACAGCCCGCCCGCGTCGCGGCGGCGCACGGTCAGCTACGCCTCGATCCGGCCGACCGCGCTGGCCGTCAGGTACACCATGCGCTCCTTGCTCCGCTTGCCCCGGATGCGCAGCGAGCGGGCCGCCGGGTCGTAGTCGGCCAGCGCCACCCCGGCGAGCTCGAACCGGCGCACGCCGGTCGAGTACAGGGCGGCGATCATCGCCGCGTCCCGCAGCGCGACCCGCCGCAGCTCGTCCCGCTTGATCGGGTCATCGACGTCCGGCGGGTCGAGGTCGGCGTCGCAGGCGGCCATCAGCGCGCCGACGCGCTCAATCGGCAGGTGCCCGCCGGCGGGCAGGGTGCTGCCCTCGAACTGCTCGATGCGCTGGGCGCGGTCGCGGTCGTCCACGGACATGAGGCCGAGCAGCCACGCCCGGTCGAGGACCTGCCGCAGCGCCACCACGTGCTTGTTCCGGTAGGCGATCGACCACGGCTCGCGGGTGCCGTCCTTCTTCAGGCTGGTCGCCTGGCCGATCAGGGCGCGGATGCGCTGGGTGTGTTCGGCCCGCAGCAGGTGCCACATGATCGTCTCGCCGGTGATGGCGAGCACGGCCTTGTCCTTCTTCTTCGTGGCGGGGGCGATGCCGGCGGGGTCCTGGTCGGCCATCAGGCGGGCGATCCGGTCGAAGCAGCCCTGCATGGTGCGGCGGGATTCGCGGCCGTCGAGGCAGTCGAGGTACGCCCAGTATGGGCTCTTGGTGCGGTCGGCCGGGGCCGCCACAGCGGGCACGCTGCCCGCCGTGGCGGTCACCTCGGGAAGGTTGTCGCTCACCAGTGCTCCAGCCGGAACGTCACGACGAGGTCCCTTCGGTCTCGATCGGCTGGACGTGGGTGAGGGCGATGCAGCTCGATACGCCCTCCAGCCACACAACGGCCTGGCCGCTGGCGAGGAGTCGAGCGGCGGCGCGGGTCTGGCTGGTCTTGCTGTCCCCCTCGCGCTCGCGCGGCTAGTAGCGGACGGGGGTGCCGATCGGGTCGGGCGTTCCAGTCGTCCACGGCCTGCTCCTCCCGCGTCTTCCGGGGGCTGATCTCCACCCATACCTCCCACTCGGCGGGGCCCCAGGGTCCGCCCCGGTGCTCGTGGCTCACCACCTTGACCGCCACCGGCACGTCAACTTCGCGGGGCGCGTTGTGCTGGTCCTGCTCGACGTGCACGGCCTGCCCGTCCACGGTCACGTCGCCGACCAGGAGATCGGTGTAGTCGGGCGGCAGATCATCTGTGGCGGTCTGGCATTCCGGGTCGGAGCACGACAGGGCCGGGGGTTCCTCGGGGTACAGCTCCAGCACCCAAAGGTGGGTGCGTCGTTGCGGGCCAGGCACGCGGCGCGGGACTGCTTGGCGGTCTCCTCCCGGATCTCCTCGATGTGGGCGTTGAAGTCCCACCCCACCGACTGCTTGGGCTCTGGTGGGGTGGGCGTCATGCCGCCGCACGTGCAGGTGCCGACGTTCAGTGGCACGTGGCTGTACTGCTCTGCGGATGCCTGCGCGTCGAGTCGCATGATGAGCTGGTGGCCAGGTTCCTCCAGCAGGTCATCGGGGCCGTACGTCCACACGAGCGTCATGAGCTGGTCTCCATCAGGGTGTAGGTCGCGCCGTGCATGGTGGGGGTGAAGAGGGGGACAGCCCCGTCTGAGAGGGCGTCTGAAGAGCGAAGCTTGTGGTTGATTGCCGGTTATGCGTATCGCCAGGTTGGGGTGGTTTCGCCGGTTATGCGTCGGGTGAGGTTGTCGATGGAGGCTAGGCGGATCATGGCTGCGGCGTGGTCGGGTCGTGTCTCGTAGTCGCGGGCGAGCCGGCGGTGGAGCATGAGCCAGCCCGATGGGTCGGCCGCGCGGCGAGGTGTCAGCGGTGAGCTGGTCCTTTTCCGCGCGGCCTCCCGCCGAACCGGACGTGATGGTTTCCCGATCATCCGGCTCTCCAGTGATTACTGCGTGAGCGGTGGGG
>NZ_JBGNUV010000039.1:0-15207 GCF_041950525.1 Nonomuraea sp. GTA35
ACCTGACCACCCGACCGCTCGCCCACGCATTGGCCTGGTCCGAGCGCCGACGCATGTCCCAGACCCGCGCACGCAGCAGCCATTACTGGCGGCGCTGGCTCAAGAACAACGAAGTGTTGTTGTAATATTAGGCGATCTCGGCTGGCCACAGGTCCTCGATGAGAGGGTGTTTGATCCCATAGTGATCAGGTGCGCCGAGGCGGTCGATGAGCCAGGTGGACCCGAACCCTGAAAGGCGAGAGGCCCGTCGCGAGTCCTGCGCGGCGGGCCTCTTCGTGCTCTGGGTCAGGCGTGCATGTGGTTCAGCCGCAGTGCACGTTGTTGAGCTTGACGCTCGTCCATTCCGGCGAGATTCCCTCTACATCAATGCACTGGCCGGGTGCTGAGACGTACACCGGACCGGCGTAGTACTTGTAGTTTCCGGCGTCATAGGACTCCCCGCTGCCATCGCCTCGGGAGATCACGACCCCCTTCCAGCTGGTGGTGTTGGCGTAGGAGCCGTAGCCGTAGGTCAGGGCGCAGTTCTTCCCGGTGCTGGAGCTGTAGTACACCTCCAGCGTGCCCGTACGGGTCCCGTCCCTAGAAATGGAGTAGACGCCGACCCGGGAGTAGCTGCTGCCGCACGGGCCTGCCGCGCCGGCTGGGGCGGCCCCCGCCATCAGCGTGACGGAGGCAGTAAGGGCCGTGCCAGTCATGAGAGCTGCCAGCTTACGTGTGTGCACGCCCATCCTTTCGATCGCTTGTGCTAGAACATGAACATCACTGGCGCACGCTAGCCCGACCGGTGTTTCCTTTCTGTTTGCATATCAGGAAGTGACCGAAGCCCCACCGGCCAGCCATCGGGCGGTGCCGACGTTTTCGTGGGCCATGGCTTCTTGTTACTCGCGGGTGCCGCTTTGGCTGTTCCAGTCCCGTGGATGCCGGTGAGCCCCACTGCTGCCTTAACCGCCCCCGCCTGAGAGGCACTGCGGGGGCAGCTCCCTTGCGCCCGCCAGATGGTCTACCATGTGGTCGCGTACGCGGCGGCGCATGGATCAGCGTCGGGAGGTGGTCCACATCATCGCCTCACCCGGTCAGGGCGCGGCCCGGATGGCCAGGGGACGCTCACAGCCCACGGTAGACCGCTCTTGCCAGGCGCTGCCACCAGTGGCCTCCACCCGCGCCGGAGCCGGCTCCGGAGTTCAGGGCGACGGGGAAAGCCGCTGTCCAGGACGCCGACGCGGCGTTCGGCGCCTCTTCAGGCGGCCTGCGGAGCAGCCGCTGGCCTTCGGGTCCACGCTGGTGGCCTTTTCCTGGTCGGCCGCCTGGCCATGAGCGTGATCGCGATGGTCAGGTGGGCTTCGCTTCGAAGCCGTATACGGCCGAGGACCTGAAAGCGCGGCGACGGGACGGCTCCCCCAAGCTGTGCCCTGCGCGGGGGTGCGACAAGAACATGCCCGCATGCTCCTCAACGGATCTGGAGGTGGAGGTGGCGTCCGCCGATGGGCTGAAGCCGACGCTGACGGTGCTGCGGAGCCTCCCCCAAGGAGCCGGCGGCGCTCAAGGCCGGCTGCTGGAAAGCTACCGCCCTCAGGTGGACGCCGAGCGCGAGCGCTGGCTCAAGGAGGCCGCCTCGCGGCTCATCACCTCACCGGCGACGCCCGGCACCAGCGTTGCCGCCTACCTGCTCCTCGCCAAGGAGCCGGGTACCACGGTGGTCGACGACATTTTCGAGGACGTCCGGTCTCGACGGGCTGGCTCTCGAAGAGAAGGCGGGGCAGGGCGGGCGTAGGGCAGATCGTGATCGATCGTAAGACCGGCCACGTGCTCGGGAGCCAATGGCCGGCTCCTGACGGTGTCCACCATCACGCCGAGATCGTGAGGAAGGTGGGCTGGAGCGATGTGCGCCCGGTGCCACCTGCCGGATGTGTCCGGTGTACGACCCGGTTGTAGAAGCACCGGATCGCGGCGCGGCGAGCACGGAGGGCACGTCTCGGGCTCTGCTTCTGGGTGGCCGCCCTCGCACGTCATCGAGCACGAAAGGGCGGAATCGTGGCAGCGGCTCGCGTGCGTCGAAAGGGAGCCCTCACCGCTGTCGCCGCGCCTGCCTCATGCATCCGCTGAGGCGTCCCGGCATTCAAGGGGAAGGCGATATCGGCCTTCGGACAACAAGGGATGACCGCTGTACCGCCGACGACAAGGTTGTGTATGAAGGAGCCAGACATGGCAGCTCCCCAGAGCGTCGTACCGCCGTGGCCGGACGACGCCACGGTGATCAAGCGGTCCTGGGACGAGCCCGACTGTTTCGGCGCCGTCTTCGACGCCCACTACAGCGAGATCCACCGCTACGCCACCCAGCGGCTCGGCCCGCACGCGGCCGACGACATCTGCGCCGAGACCTTCGCTCTCGCCTTCCGTCAACGTCATCGCTACGACCTGAGCCGCAGCAGTGCCCGACCGTGGCTCTACGGCATCGCGACCAACGTCATCAGCCGCCACCGGCGCGATGAGGTCCGCCTCTTGCGCGCGGTGAACCGGCTCCGCCCGGTACCGGAGTCCGCTGGGGGTCATGAGGACGCCGTGACCGCGAAAGTGAGTTCCGAAAGGCTCAGAGGGGCGCTGGCCAAGGCCATCGCCGCTCTCCCCGCCGATCAACGGGACGTGCTGCTGCTGGTGGCGCTGTCGGGGCTCAGCTACGAAGAGGCGGCGCAGGCTCTGGACGTGCCCTTCGGCACGGTCTCCTCACGGCTGAACCGGGCTCGCAAGAAACTACGCAAGGCGCTGGGCGGGGCCAATCCCCTGCTCGACGAGGAGGACATGCATCGATGAACGACCTGGATCTCGTACGCGGATTGTATGACGATGATCCGCCCCCGCCCACGCGCCAGGCGATGGCCCAGGCCCGGGCGCAGATGCTGGACCAGACCCGGACCGTACGCCGCCGCCCTCTCCGCGCTTGGCGCCTGCCGCTCGGCCTGGTGGCCGCCACGATGGTCGCGTTCGTGGTCGCGGGCATGGCGCTCATCGACCACGACCCCGCAGCACCGCAGAAGCCCGCAGAGGCGAACAAGGGCGCGGACCCTGCTCCTCAGGCCCTCACTCCACGCGGCATGATGCTGGCCGCCGCCTCTCAGGCCGAACAGCAGCCACAGGGCCGCTACTGGTTCACGCACCAGCGGACCGGCCTACCGTTGCTCGCCCTCGGCCGGACGGGCGGGTACGTCGTGGAAGAACGCATCGACACCTTCCAGTGGACGGGGCGCACCCGCGGCGACGGCCAGGCGTTCTACGGCCGCGACCTCGCCGGCAAACCCCAGACCGACGCCGACGTCAAGGCCTGGCGGGATGCGGGCTCACCTCGAAGCTGGCAGGTGCGCTCGTCGGGAGTAACGCGGACGCTCAGCACCACGTCCGGCACATGGGACGCGGATCAGAACAAGTCTTCAGGCGGCGCCTTCAACATTCCAGGCGTCGGCTCGTTCACCTACGCGGAGCTCCAGAATCTCCCCGCCGAACCAGAGAAACTACGCAAACTGCTGTGCGAGGGCAGAGTCAGGCTCACGCCGGAAGTGGCCGGGCAACTGCGCCGCGGCGGCGTCACCGCGGCGCGCAAGCGCTGCGACGGCGCATCCGGCGTGCTCGACAAAGTCTTCTTCGCTCTCAGCAGCACCCCGGTCCCTCCCAAAGTGCGGGCCGGCCTCATGCGTCTGCTCACCGACTACCCCGGTGTACGCCGACTCGGCGCCGTTACCGACCCCCTCGGCCGCCCCGGCGTCGCCCTCGCGGCCTCGTACGAGAGCCGTGACGGCAGGGGTACGCTCCAACGCGACCTGATCTTCGACCAGCGGACCGGCCAGGTTCTGGGCAGCAGGGACATCCTCCAGGAACGCGGCCCTGACAGCCAGTCCTGGCAAGTGCCCGGCAGGGTTGTGCACTACTGGCTGATCGTGGACTCGGGCTGGACCGACACCAAGCCCACGCTGCCCGGCTAGATGGTTGCTTCCAAGGGTTGGAGATCGGCTGTTTGACTGCGGGCGTGAAGCGAAGGCGTTCAAGATCCGTTGGTGCTCCAACCAGCTTCCAGCGTCTTGGCGTGGCCTGCATGAACCCTTCGCCCCGCAGCATGTCGGCAACGGTGTCGGCGGACACCACGCTGATCGCCAGCACCGTGCAGGCGGTGCACGGCAGCGGCGTCCGCGCGGCGTAGAAGGCGTCGACATCGACCGCGGCCTGCACGATCGCCTGCTCGATCTGCCGTTTGCCGATCACGTTGCCGCAGCGCGCGACGAGGGCCGCGTGGGCCGCGTCGAACGAGCCGCGCACCGTCTCGATGACCGCGAGCTTGGCCAGCCCTGCCGAGTGCCGCACCACCGGCAGCGACAGGGCGGAGTCGGCCGGATAGAGGTTGCGCACCCCTGGGGCGCGCCAGGCGCACCGGGTGACGGTCACCGTCCCGACCACCGTGGCCAGCAGGCGGTGATGCCCTGTCTCCAGCCGTGGCCGCGGCACGCCGTCAGACCCCACCACCTGTGCGGATGCCCCTGCGTCCGTGTCCTGGCGGGCGTGATGCGTCTGCTGCTGCTCGCGCAGCGCCCGCAGATCAAGGTGTGCTTGCAGCAGCTGGCGTTGCAGCTCACGGCCCTGCTCGATGATCGTCTCTTCCAGTCGGTCATGGGTCAGCATGCCGGACGCCGCGTCGGTGAGCTGTCCGATGAGCCAGTTGAAGGTGTTCTTCGCCTCCGCAAAGACGTCAGCGGCCAGGCCGGTGTCGTACGGTGCCTGCATAGGGCTCTTCTCTCGCCGGGGACATGTGGTTGGCACCTTTGAACCTGACGGCGGAAGAGCCCTGCCGCAATCACCCGCCCGGTGACGAAGCAGATGACGACGCGATGCCGTCTCGTGACCCTCCGTCGCCCTGCCCGGAGACCTCACGCGCCACCGGCTCGGTCACCATGAACAACCCCGGCCCTTCTTCCCGTGCCCAGCCGCGTTCCACCAGCCGCTTCAGCTTCGAGCGTAGTCCTTCCCGCTTGGCGGCCTCATCCGGCAGCCCCATCGCCACCGCGATCTGCCCGGCCCGCATCGCCCGGCCAGCATCGACCATGATCTCCACCGCGTCCCGGTACGCGCGCGGCAGCATCGCCGCCTTCATGCCCGGCCGCCACGGCGGCACCGTCACCACACCGAGCACCGGCGGCCGTACCGGAACCGCGCCGACCGCGCCGATGCCCTCGCCTGCGAGTTCGGCCGTTTCCATGGGCTCACTGACCAGCTCGGCCGCCTCGCCTAGGATCTCCTCCACTGTCTCCCGCATGATCACCAGCCGTGACAACCGATCGTGCTCACCCTCCAGCCGTGACTCCAAAGCGGCGATCTGCTCGCGGATCTCCTCGATCCGCTGCCGGGCCACAGCCTCACGCCGTGCCAGCTCCTCCAGCAACGAGCCCACCGTCACCACCGCCTCACCGTCTGCACTCACAGTAGAAGGCGGTTCCCGGACTAAACAGTCACGACCACAAAAGCCCAGCTCAGGCGCTCACTGAGAAAGAGCTACACCCTATTCTGGTCCCGCTCTCAGCGGAGACTCACCACACCAGCTCTATGAGCCGTCACTGCCCGACGCCGTCAGGCTTCCTTACGACATCGACTTCCCCGTGTTCGTTGATTGGTGCGCACCCGCCGCCATGCTCGTGGAGGGCGACTACCTCGGAGCAACCTCGGCCGTACTGCAGCGGCTCAGCAAGGGAGCCCAGGTCTATAGCGCCTGGTGGAACGTCAACGCCCGCAATCAGCTGAGCTTCGCAGTTGGAGGCGAACTCGTCTTGATGGTCGACTCGATCTGCCCTGGGCACCCAGAGAATGATGCCGGCATCGGTCAATGGCCCGAACTGCAGCCCGCGCGGACACTCCAGGTGTGGCCCCCAGCAGTGGTGAGGCCCGGAACTTGCCCAAGGGCATTGTCGGTGGGACCGATGTGCTTGCGCCCGATATAGGGCAAGATCGCCCCATGCGCCTCGCTCGCAAACCCCTCGCCCTGCTTTTCACCGGCGCCATCGGACTCGCCTCGCTCCTGACGCTCTTTGAGGTGAGCACCCCCGGCCTGTCCTACTGGGCATTGCTGCTGGCGCTGTACTGGCTGGCGCTCGCCATCACCTGGTCCGCACTGTTGGGTGAAGGCGCGCGGGGGCGTGCGCCCTGGATGTTCGTCCCACTCGCGCTGGTGCTGGGCACCGTGCTGCTGGTCACGGTCGACGCGCCCCTGCACATGCGCTTCGCCTTGTCGGAATCGAGCCTGGAGCGCTACGCCCGGTCGGTGCGCGACGACGACGATGGCCGTGATCGGTGGCGGGGCCTGTATCAGGTGGGCTACACGGAGAAAATCCCGGGAGGAGCGCAGTTCATGGTCACCTCGCTCACATGGGGATGGAAGAGCTACGGCTTCGCCTACATCCCCGATCGAGCACCGGGCCCCGACGAGGTCTGGTACGAGCACTTCAAGGGTCCTTGGTACATCTGGACTGACGGGCCCTGAACCCCACGATGCATAACCTCCCCAGCAGGGCGCTGTCAGTACCCGAAGGCCGCCGGTTGCCTGGTCCTCGCCCCTGTGATTCCCGCCTACGCCGCCACCGCGGTTCCCTCACCGCAGTCCCGCCTTGACCTGCTCACCACCGCGGACGGCATGGCGGGCGCGTTGAGCCAGGTGCGCGGTCCGAACGGGGCGAACGTGACCCGGCGCTCCGGTACCGCCCAGCGGGGAAGCGGGAAGCCGATGACCGGGCCTGAGGGCCGGTTCAGGATCGCCAGCGCGAGCAAGCCGATCATAGCCGCCCCCGTGTTGCGGCTGGCCGATCAGAAGAAGATCGACCTGGCTGCCAGGGTGGAGCGTTACCTGCCCGGGGTGCTGCGCGGCACCGGCGACGGCGCCGCGATCGACGGCCGGGAGATCACCGTCCGGATGCTGCTGCAGCAGACCAGCGGCCTGCCCGAGTTCCTCGACGCGGTCGAGTGGAAGGAACCCTTCCCGGACTTCCTTCGGGTGGTATTGACGCGCAAGCCGACGCCGCGCGGCTCCTTCGCCAACGCCAACTACCTGGTCCTCGGCATGATCGTGACCAACGTGAGCGGCAAGGACTTCCGCCAGGCGAGCCAGGAGCTGATCCTCAAGCCGTACGGGATGCGGGACACCGGGGTCGGGGAACGCGGGGACAGCCATTGGCGGTGAGATGGATCTGAGTCGGACGATCACCGCGACCTGCGGAAACACCGAAGATCGTGCTGTCGCGCCAGACTGTCCCACCGTGTTCGGGCCGGAACGCTGATTTGACCCTGTCGGCCGCGCGCCCCTCTGACCTGCTCGAACAGCCCATACCGCCAATGACTGTCCCGTTGTTCCTCGCCCCCGGAGCTGCCGACCCGGATCCGCGAGCTGGGCGGCGCGCTCCCGCAGTACTCAGACTTCACGCCGGCGGGCGACAGGGTCTTCTACCTGGCGCGTGAACCGGACGCCAGCGTACTCGTGCTGATGGTGCGTGAGCCCGAGGGAGCGAGCAGGGTCCTGTTCGACCCGGACACCGTGCCCGGCGAGGCGCACCATGCCATCGCCTGGTACGTGCCCTCTCCCGACGGCCGCCACATCGCCTGCGCCGTCTTCCCGTCCGGGTCGGAGGAGAGCACGATCCAGGTTTTGACGTCGACTCCGGTGCCACCCTGGAGACGACCCCGCCCACGACGCGCCTTGCCTTCCTGCACCGGCTGGGCACCGACCCGGCGCGGGATGAGGTGGTGCTGGCGCGCTGGCTCAACCCCCATGTCGAGCTGACACCGCAGGATCGGCCCTTCCTTGTGGTGCCGCCGCGCGGTGAGTGGATGCTGGCGATCGTCTCCTGCGGCGCACTCGGCCCCTGGATCAGCGAGCAGTTGAGCGATTGCTCGCTGTACGTGGCGCCACGAGTCGCGCTCGCCGATCCGGCCACCTGCCCGTGGCGGAAGGTAGCGGGCGTGGCGGACGGTGTGTCCGCCTTCGTCATCAGCCACGACACCCTCTTTCTGGTCTCCCATCGGGACGCGCCCCGCTCCCAGGTGCTGGCCGTTCCGTTTGCCGTACCGGATCTGTCTCGAGCCCGGGTGGTCGTGCCCGCGGGTGAGCGCGTGGTGGAGGCGGTGCGGGTCGTCGGCGACCGGCTGCTGGTGCGCGATCTCGACGGTGGCGTCCATCGGGTACGGCATGCGCCCCTGTCCGGCGGCGAGCCCGCCGACCGCCCGCTGCCGGTGGAGGGCGCCATCTGGGAGTTGACCACCCACCCGGAACGGCCCCAAGCGATACTGCCCCGGGATCATCCTCTCCTGCTCAGGAAGACTCCCAGCCTGCGCCGCGTCTGCGGAGCGACCGGTGGTCTCGCCGGTCTCCGTGTTCCCTTTGTCCGGGTGTCGATCCACCGATCGGTGGATCGGCCCGACCTGTCGGTTGACCCGGCGGCCCCACCGTTCGGGAGCCGAATCCCGTCCACTGGCCGGTGTTGGCGGAAGTGCCGGTCGTAGCAGGCTGGACGCAGTCAAACACCGTTGGGCAATGCCCCGGAAAGGACGCACGCATGCCACCAGTGATCGAGGTACGCAACCTCCACAAGCGCTATGACGACAAGGTCGCGGTCGAGGATGTCTCGCTCACCGTTCAGGAGGGCGAGATCTTCGGGATCCTCGGCCCGAACGGCGCCGGCAAGACGACGACCGTGGAATGCATCGAGGGCCTTCGCACACCGGATCGGGGCGCGATCAAGGTGCTCGGGTTCGATCCCCGCCGTGACCGCGCCGAGCTGACCCGGCGGCTCGGCGTCCAGTTGCAGGCCGGCCAGCTCCCGGAGCGGCTGCAGGTCGCCGAGGCGCTGGAGCTGTACAGCTCCTTCTATCCCGGCCCGGCCGACTGGCGCGCGCTGATGCACGGCCTGGGCCTGGCGGACAAGGCGAAGACCAGGTACGCCAAGCTGTCCGGCGGCCAGAAGCAGCGGCTGTCGATCGCGCTGGCGCTCGTGGGCAGTCCTCGGGTGGCGATCCTCGACGAGCTCACCACCGGTCTCGACCCGCAGGCTCGTCGCGACACCTGGGAACTGATCGAGGGCGTGCGCTCGCGCGGGGTGACGATCGTGCTGGTCACTCACTTCATGGAGGAGGCCGAGCGGCTGTGTGACCGGCTGGCGCTGATCGACGCCGGCCGGGTCGTCACGGTGGACACCCCGGCAGGCCTCACCGAACGGGCGCGCATCGAGCAGCGGATCCAGTTCCGTCCGTCCCGGCCGCTGGACGATCGCCTGCTGGCGAGCCTGCCCGACGTCTCCAGCGTCACCCGCCAGGGTGAGCTGGTCATCGTGGGCGGTAACGACAACGCGCTCAACGCCGTCACCACCGTCCTGGCGCGCAACCAGATCGTGGCCGAACGGCTACGCGTCGAGCAGGCGAGTTTGGAGGACGCGTTCGTCGAGCTCACCGGCAAACGCCTCGGCGCCGTCGCGGACGCCGACCCGAAGTAGCTCCCGATACAGCGAGAGGAAACCGTAATCGTGTCAGCCCTGAACACTGCCGCCCCTCCGGTCACCGCCAAGCGCGGTTCGGCGACATGGAGGCTCATCAAAGCCGAGAGCAAGCTGTGCGTCCGCGACAAGGTCGCACCGATCTGGGGCGTCGGCTGCCCGCTGATTGTGTTGATCATCCTGGGCAGCATCCCCGCCTTGCGAGAACCTCAGAAGGCCAACGGCGGCTTGACGAACTTCGACCTCTACGTGCCTGTACTGATCCTGTTCAACGTGGCGATCCTGGCCATGACCGCCCTGCCGGCCACGCTGGCGGGCTACCGGGAGAACGGCGTGCTCCGGCGCATGCAGACCACGCCGGTCGGCCCGGCCCGCCTGCTGGCCGCCCAGCTCGTGGCCAACTTGACGATCGCGGTCGTCGCGATGGTCCTGTTCCTCGTGGTGGCCGGGCTCGGTTTCGGTGTGGACCTGCCGCAGAACCTCTTCGGCTTCGCCGTCGCCTGGCTGCTGGCGTCCGCCGCGCTGCTCTCGATGGGCCTGCTGATCACCGCGCTGGCGCCCGGACGCAGCTCGGCCTCGGCGATCGGCACGGTGTTGTTTTTTCCGATGATGTTCTTCGCCGGCCTCTGGGTGCCGATCACTCAGATGCCCGCGGTGCTGCAGAACATCAGCCATTACACCCCGCTCGGCGCGGGCATGCGGGCCTTCCAGGAGGCGTACCTGGGGCAGTTCCCGTCCGCCCTCCCGCTGCTTACTCTGGCGGCCTACGCGGCCGGGTGCGCGCTCATCGCGGTCCACTGGTTCCGCTGGGAATAGAGCGCGGAGAATGGACTCGGCGCGGAGGAGGAGAATCTTGAGCAGGCGGTGGCGGCCGGAGCACTGGGCCGCGGTGTGGGAGAAGCGGCCGTTCCTCCTGGCCACCGCGGTGCCGTACACCTTGCTGGCCGCCCTTGTCGTCTTCAAGGTGATCGAGGGGCCGTCGGTCGGCGACTCCCTGCTCATCGATCTCGGCCTGTGCGCCTTGGCCGCGACATGGATGCTCGGCATGTTCACCCTGCGCCCCGCCGGGCGGCAGCGGCCACGGATCATGGGGGTGTTCTTCACCGGGCTCCTAACGATCACCGCGATTCTGGTGGCACGCGATCCCGCGTTCGGGCTGTTCACCCCCGCCCCCTACATCTACGCCTTCACCGTCCTGGGCTGGCCATGGCGGCTGCCGGGCGTGGCCGCCGTGGCGGTGGTGGCCGGTGCCGCCCAGGCTTCCAGCGTGGACAGCACGACCGGGCTCGGCCTGACACTGTACGGAGCCGTCATCGTCGCCAACGTCGTCCTCATGAGCGGCACCGCCTGGGTGCTCCGGCTCGCCGAGCGGGAGAAAGAGCAGCGAGAGCAGGCCCTCGCGGAGCTGAGCCGGACGAATCGGCTGCTGGAGGCGACACTCGCCGAGAACGCCGGCCTGCACGCCCAGCTGCTCACCCAGGCCAGGGAGGCGGGCGTGCTCGACGAGCGTCAGCGGATGGCCCGCGAGATTCACGACACCTTGGCACAGGGCCTGACCGGGATCATCGCGCAACTCCAGGCGGCCGAGCAGATGCACGAGGTCCCGGCACCGTGGCGCCGGCCCTTCGACGCCATCAAGAAGCTGGCCGGGGAGACCCTGTCAGAGGCCCGGCGCTCGGTCGACGCGCTGCGGCCCGAGCCGCTGGACGGCGCGCGCCTGAGCGGCGCACTCGCCGACGTCGCCGACCGCTGGTCGAAGCTGCACGGGCTCGCCGTTCACGTCACGACGACCGGCACGGCGCGGCCTATGACACCGGAGGCCGAGTTCGCGCTGCTGCGCACGGCCCAGGAGGCCTTGGCCAACGTGGCCAAGCACGCGCACGCGACCAGGGCGGGGGTGACGCTGTCCTACCTGGAGCACGAGGTCGCGTTGGACGTACGTGACGACGGAAAGGGCTTCGATCCTGCAGGTCTCGAAGCCGGCGCGGCCACGGACGGCGGGTCACGGCCGTCGTCCCGCAGCGGCGGATTCGGCCTGACCATCATGCGTCAGCGCGTCGAAGGACTGTCCGGCACTTTGCAGATCGAGTCCGAGCCCGGCGCCGGCACCGGGATCTCGGCCCGCATCCCCGCCCTGCCGGCCGGGAGCCGCACATGACGGATCACGCGGCCGAGGCCCCGATCCGGTTGGTGATCGCGGACGACCATCCCGTCGTCAGGGATGGGCTGAGCAGCATGTTCGCCTCCGCGCCCGGATTCGAGGTGCTGGCCGAGGCCGCGGACGGCGCCGCCGCCGTACGGCTCGCCCAAGAGCTCCAGCCCGACGTGATCCTGATGGACCTGCGCATGCCCGGCATGGACGGGCTGACCGCGATCAACGAGCTGACCAGGCTCGGCGTCAGCGCGCGCGTGCTTGTTCTGACGACCTACGACACCGATTCCCACGTCCTGCCGGCGATCGAGGCGGGTGCGACCGGCTACCTTCTCAAGGATTCTCCCCGGGAGGAACTGCTGCGAGGTGCAAGGGCCGCCGCCAAGGGCCAGAGCGTGCTGTCCCCTTCGGTCGCGGCCCGGCTGATGAACCGAGTCAGGACACCCGCGCCGCAACTGCTCAGCCAGCGGGAACTCGAGGTACTCGAACTGGTGGCGGCCGGGAGCACCAACCGTGAGGCAGCCGCCCGGCTGTTCATCACCGAGGCCACCATCAAGTCGCACCTGCTGAACATCTACGCCAAGCTCGGGGTGAATGAGCGCGCGGGCGCCGTCACCGAGGCGTTCAACCGAAGGCTGCTCATCCCACGAACGCCCGAACAATCGTGACCCGCAGGGCGAGCGAGCCCCCGATGTTCGTGAGTGTCATCGTCTCAGGCAGCGGCATGCTGGTCTGCCTCGTGCTGGGCAAGCGGGCGCGCCGGTCGGTGCGTTCCGGATCCAGCGCGCTGGTGATCCGGTCGAAGCCGCGGTGAAAACGCCGGGACGAGGCCGGCTTCTGGTGCGGGTCGCCGGCTCTGATCGGTGTCAAGCTCAGCCTCTCCTGCCGGGAATCACGCCCAGCGCGTGCTGACCGCCTACGAGCGCGGTCGACAACACGATGACGCTGCAGGTGGCGCTGCTGGCGTTCGTCTTCCTGGCGATCGGCCAGGGGCGCGCCAGTAGGTCGCGATCGGCGTGGTGGCGTCGCGACCCTGGTGGCACGGTTCCTGCGGCCCGCCTGTGAGCGCAAGGTCCACTCAGGCGGGAGTTCCTAGGTGCCGGGGCAGAACACCGCCTCGGCCGCCTTGTTGATGTCCGGGCCCACGGCGGTCATGGCGTCGTGGTTCGGGATCTTCAGCGTGGTGGACACGGCGAACTGCAGACGGCCGTCGGGGGAGCTGAAGGTCACGGTGTAGGCCCCGGGGACGCTGCCGGCGACCGGCCGCAGTTCCGGCTTGCCGCCACACAGGGCGGGCGGCTGCTGCTGTTGCTGCGAGGCTGCCGCCGGCCGTTGGGAGATGACGCTCCGCAGGTTCGCCGGTAGCAGCTTGCCCTGGTTGAACGCGCGGTGGAAGGCGCTGATGTCGTGTGCGGTCGAGATCGCCCCTTCAGCGCCCCAACTGGTGGCGTTGAGCCGGTCGACATCGCGCGGTTCCCCCTTCGAGTCGGGGACGTAGCCGTGCCCGTGCGGCCCCTTGATGCCGTCGCCGACCTTGGTGGCCAGGTAGGTGTGGTCCATCCCGAGGGGGACGAACAGGCGGCGGGCGAACTCGGCGGCCCGGGCGTGGCCTGTCACCTTTTCGATGATCATGCTGAGGAGGATGTAGTTGGTGGTGGAGTAGAAGTACTGTCCCACCTCCACCGGGCGCGGCACGCTCCGCGCGGCCTTCACCAGGTCGGTCAGGCTGTATGCGGTGGTGAAGTCGTAGACGTCGAACTTTCCGCTGGCGATGAAGTCGGGGATGCCCGAGGTGTGCTGGATCAGCTGCCGTACGGTGATCTCGTCGGCCCGGTCGACCAGATCCTGCCGGGCCGTCTCCGGCAGCACGTCGCTGAGCTTGTCGTCCAGCCCGAGCTTGCCCTCCTTGACCAGTTGCAGCACCACCGTGGCGGTCATCAGCTTGGTCTGCGATCCGATGCGGTAGCGGGCGTTGGAGGGGATGCCTCCGCCCTTGCCGTCAAGCAGGCGCGAGCCCGCCGAGCCCCGTCCCACCCGCTTGCCGTCGACGTACACCTCGCCGATCGCGCCCACCACCCCGTCGTTCTTCGCCAGCGCCTCCATCGCCCGCTGAACGCTTCCGAGCTTGACGGGCTGCCCGGCGGCAGTGGCGGCCGCCGGGGCCGCCACGCCCAGCGCGAGCACCGCGCACACCGATCCGACCAGGCCCACACTCGACACACTTCTCATGACTGATCCCTCTCCGTGGATAACGGATCAAGTTCTAGCCCGGCCGGTGTTTCCTCCCTGTTTGCATAGCGGTAAAGCGAACCGAAGCCCCACCGGCCCGGCCCAACGGGCGGTGCCGGTCACTACTCCCGTACAACACCGGGGGCGAGGAACAACGGGACAGTCATTGGCGGTATGGGCTGTTCGAGCAGGTCAGAGGGGCGCGCGGCCGACAGGGTCAAATCAGCTTCCGGCCCGAACACGGTGGGACAGTCTGGCGCGACAGCACGATCTTCGGTGTTTCCGCAGGTCGCGGTGATCGTCCGACTCATGATCCATCTCACCGCCAATGGTTGTCCCCGCGTTCCCCGGCCCCGGGATACAAGCCTGCCACCACCCGCCGCCACCTCCACCAGCTGCGCCGCCACCGACTCACCAGCCGAACCCCACAGACCACACTCGACGCAGCTCAACGCCTCCACGACCGCCTCAACCGAGCCGCCCGACGCATCGGCGCCGACGGCACCCGCGAACGACGCCACCGCACCTACGCCATCGAACGTGCCGCCTGGGCCTGGTGGCTCGCCGAGCACGAATGGATGCGCACCCGCGGCAAACCCCCGCAAAGGACGAGCCCTCATCCCCGGCCAACGCCGCCTGATCCTCGCCGGCGCGCCCAGCCACGCCAACCGCGACCGCTACCCCCGTGACCGTCACGGCCGAGCCGACCACCGCGCCGCCCGCGTCCACCTGCTCGCCACCCGCACCGACGCCGCGTGATGCCTACGCACCCCCGCCCGACCAGCACGAGTCCCGAAGTTATCTGGGGTCGCCATAAGGCGTCATGTAAGGCATGTGGGGGTGGTGCGCACATGCCTTACAGGTATCCAAGGGTTGTTCAGTCACGTCAGCCACGTAAGGGAGGTGCCATGCTCCGCTGAGGGTCTCGATCTGAGGTGTCGTCGAATAGCGTCTGAAACGCTTCTCGTTGCCCGATCCAAGTAGAGGTGAGTGCACTCAAGGACGAGATCACGACGAGAAGGGCAGAAGATCAAATGACAACTGTGACACCCGTACGACGCACCCGGCGCATCGTGGGACTGGCCGCCGCGGTGGCGGCGGCCGCCACGGCCGTGGTGGTGCTGACCGGCGTGACCGGCGCGACCGGCAGCGCGGCGTACGCGGTCTCCAAGGGCTCGGACGGCACTGTCGACGTGCAGATCAACTCGTTCGTCGACCCCGAGGGCCTGGAGTCCGAGCTGGCCGAGGCCGGGATCACGTCGGTGGTGGACTACCTGCCCGCAGGCCAGACCTGCAAGCAGCCCCGGGGCGAGAACGGGG